>JASHSS010000713.1 GCA_030038565.1 Bryobacteraceae bacterium | reverse complement strand
TTTCCTCGGGAGTGAGCTGGGTTTCGCCCTTGGGTGTGACCTTGCCCACCAGGATGTCGCCCGGCTTCACCGTGGCTCCGATGCGGATGATGCCGCTTTCGTCCAGGTTGCGCAGGAAGGAATCGGCGATGTTGGGAATGTCCCGCGTGATCTCCTCGGGGCCCAGCTTGGTGTCGCGCGCCTCGATTTCAAACTCCTCGATGTGGATCGAGGTGTAGTAATCTTCCTTGACCAGCTTTTCGCTGACCAGGATGGCGTCTTCGAAGTTGTAGCCGCGCCAGGGCATGAAGGCCACCAGCACGTTGCGCCCCAGCGCCAGTTCGCCTTCATCGGTGCACGGGCCGTCCGCCAGCACCTGGAATTTGGCCATCCGCTGGCCCACCTTGACGATGGGCTTCTGGTTGATGCAGGTGTTCTGGTTGGAGCGTTTGAACTTGGTGAGCTGGTAGATGTCCGCGCCCACCTCGCGGGAAAGCTGGCCTTCGTGAGCGGCCCCTTCCACGCGCACGATGATGCGCTCGGAATCCACCGAATCCACCACCCCGGGGCGCTTGCAGAGCACCACCGCGCCCGAATCGCGGGCCGTCACCCGCTCCATGCCGGTGCCCACGTAGGGAGCGTCGGCGCGCAGCAAAGGCACGGCCTGGCGCTGCATGTTCGATCCCATCAGCGCGCGGTTGGCGTCGTCGTTTTCGAGGAACGGAATCAAGCTTGCGGCCACAGAGACCAGCTGCTTGGGGCTGACATCGATGTATTCGATCTCGTCGCGGGCCTTCAGCACGAAGTTGCCGGCCTGCCGGGCGTTGGACAGATCCGGCACGATGCGGCCCTTCTCGTCCAGTTCCACGTTGGCCTGCGCCACCGTCCACTTGTCTTCCTCCCAGGCCGAGAGGTATTCGCAGTGGGCCTCGAATTCGGCCGGCTGTTTCTTGGCGCCCAGCTTCCGGTTGGCTTCGTCGGCTTCCGCGCGGGGGGCGATGTCGCCCACTTTATAATTGGTGTCGCCGGGGTTCAGCACCTTGACTTCGTCGATCACCGCGCCCTTCACCACCTTGCGGTAGGGACTTTCGATGAACCCGTACTCGTTGATCCGCGCGAAGCACGAAAGCGAGGAAATCAGGCCGATGTTGGGACCTTCCGGCGTTTCGATGGGGCAGATGCGGCCGTAGTGCGTGGGATGCACGTCGCGCACTTCGAATCCCGCGCGCTCGCGGCTCAACCCGCCCGGCCCGAGAGCCGACAGGCGCCGCTTGTGAGTGATCTCCGACAGCGGATTGGTCTGATCCATGAACTGCGAAAGCTGGCTCGATCCGAAGAACTCGCGGATGGCCGCCATCACCGGCTTGGCGTTTACCAGGTCGTGCGGCATGGCGGTGGACATTTCCTGGTACACCGACATCTTTTCCTTGATGGCGCGCTCCATGCGCACCAGGCCGATGCGGAACTGGTTTTCCAGCAGCTCGCCCACGGCGCGCACGCGGCGGTTGCCGAGGTGATCGATATCGTCCACCGCGCCGATGCCTTTGCGCAGTTTCAACAGGTACTTGATGGTGGCGCGGAAGTCTTCCGAATCGAGCGTGCGCTTGTCGAGCGAAGTGGCGTCGGCTTTGTCGAACAGCTTGATGTTGAACTTCATGCGGCCCACCCGCGAGAAGTCGTACTTGCGCGCGTCGAAGAACATGCCCTGGAACAACTGCGTGGCCGTGTCGAGGGTGGGCGGGTCGCCGGGGCGCAGCTTGCGGTAGATTTCGATAAGCGCTTCGTGCTGCGTCTTGACAGTGTCCTTGCGGATGGTCGCCGATATCACCGTGCCTACGTCGTCGCGCTCGGGGAAGAAGATTTCGAACTCCTCGATGCCCGATTCGATCAGCTTGGAGAGCACCACCGTGGTCAGCTCGCTGTTGGCGTCGATCAGCACTTCGCCGGTGGACATGTCCACCACATCCGCCACCACGTAAGCGCCTTCCAGGTCGTTGGGCGCCACTTCCACCTGCTGGATCTTGGCCTTCTGAATTTCCTTGTAAAGCGAAGAGGTGATCTTCTTGCCCTGCCCGACCACGGTTTCGCCGCCCTTGGCGGTGATGGCGTAGGAAAGCTTCAGCCCGGTCAGCCCCTCATCGACGTTCCAGAGCAGCTTCTTTTCCTTGACGTTGATCTTGCTCACCCGGTAAAAGGCGCGCAGAATCTGCTCGTCGGTCTTGTAACCCAATGCCCGCAGAAAAACCGAGCCGTAGAATTTGCGCTTGCGGTCGATGCGGACATACAGAATGTTCTTGAGGTCGTACTCGAATTCCACCCAGCTTCCCCGGTAGGGGATGATCTTGCCCAGAAAATAGCCCTGCGCCGGAATGCGCTCGAAAAACACGCCCGGCGAGCGGTGCAACTGCGACACGATCACGCGCTCGGTGCCGTTGATGATGAAGGTGCCGTTGTCGGTCATCAGCGGAATTTCGCCGAAGAAGACTTCCTGCTCCTTGATGTCCCGGACGCTTTTCTTTTGCGTCTCCGGATCCTTCGAGTAAACCGTCAGCCGGATGGTTACCTTCAGGGGCGCGGCGTAAGTCATCCCGCGTTCCTGGCATTCCTGCATGTCGTATTTGAGTTGCAGCCCGACCGGGTCGCCGCATTTGTTGCAGAAGGTCACCACGTTCTTGTTGAAGGTGCCGCAGTGCTGGCAGAGAATGTCGCCGGCGTGGAACGGGTCGGTGCGGATGGTCGCTCCGCAATTGCGGCAGGTCGAACGCAGATGGTGCAGCCCTTTCAGGTTGCCGCACTTGCACTCCCAGTTGCCGATCGAATAATCCACGAACTCCAGATCGCTGACGCCGCGGAAGTCCGAAATCGGAAACACCGAGTTAAACACGGTCTGCAGTCCGATATCCTCGCGCTCGGCGGGGAGGAGATCCATCTGCAGGAACCGTTCGTAGGACTTCTTCTGGACTTCGATGAGATTGGGAATCGGAATCGAGGTCTTGATCTTGGAAAAGTCCACTCGCTCGGGGTGCCCCATGGGACCGGCGCCGCTTTGTTGAATATCCATTCTTATACTCCTGACGGCCGAAGAGCCAAAGCCAAAGAAATTGCGCTCAACAGTACAAAACTACTGGCCGGCCGGAAAGGGATGACTTCCAGACGGCGAAATCCGGTACAGTATCGGGCGCAGGGGATCCCAGCAAAGCGGACCCGCAAGCGCGCGGGGATTGAGGACGTAAATCGGGTAGGTGACGGGCGGACTTCGGAGCAAAGCCCGCGATGAAAATTAAACCGGTTAGCGTGGGAGCCGGGAGATACGAATCCTGTAAGAGTGTTGCGGGAATTCGAGCGCGCAGAGATCCCCTCCCTGCAGTTTCGCCCAAACTGCAATTGAAGTACCAGGATTTGGGAATCACAGTCACCAATTGGGATCGAAATCCGGCTAAATCGAGACCCAACTACTTAATCTAACAGGAGACGCCAAAGAAGGCAAGCCCATCGAAGCCGGAAGACAGAAGGCCGGACGGCCCAGGCGGGCCCTTCCGGCTTCGATCTTCCGGCTGGCGAATGGCTAACCTTCTGAAACTACTTCACTTCGACGGTCGCGCCGACATCCGTAAACTTTTTGGCGATGGCCGCGGCTTCATCTTTGCTCACGCCTTCCTTGACCGGCTTGGGAGCCCCATCCACAAGGTCCTTGGCTTCCTTCAGCCCGAGGCTGGTTACTTCGCGCACCGCCTTGATTACATTAATCTTATTCGCGCCGGCCGCAGTCAGCACGACCGTGAACTCGGTCTTTTCCTCTACCGGAGCCGCCGCTGCCGCCGCCGCCCCGCCGCCGCCCGCCGCCGCAGCCACCGGAGCGGCCGCTGCTGCCGATACACCCAGCTTCTCTTCGAGCACCTTGACCAGCTGGGAGGCCTCCAGCAGGGTCAGGCCCTGAATCTGTTCCGCAATTGCGTTAATGTCTGCCATTTTCTCAAAACTCCTTGAAATTCTCGGCCTTCCGCAACCCGCCCGGATGTCGCGCGGGCCGCCGAACGCCCTCTGCCTTACTTAAACTTGTTTTCCTTTACCGCCTGGTCCATAACCACGGCCAGGTTCCGGCCCACGGCGTTCACGGCCGTCAACAGGCGCTGGGCCGGGGCGTTGATCAGGTACAGCAATTTGGCCAGGATGACTTCCCGCGCCGGCATGTTGGCCAGATCGTTGATGGCCTTGACATCGATCGCCCGGCCCTCCACGATGCCCGCCTTGAAGGTGAAACTGGGATTGGTCTTGGCGTAGGCCGTCAACACCTTGGCCAGCGCCACAGGATCCTTGGTGGTGTAGGCCATCGAGGTCATCCCGCGCAGGCCCTTCAGCACCTGCTCCGAAGGAGTGCCCTCGGAAGCCTTTTCCGCCAGGTTGTTCTTCACCACCCGGTAGGTGCCGCCCGCCCCGCGAATCACTTTGCGAAGCTCGAAATCCTGGTCCACGCGCATCTTCTCGTAGCCCGTGACGAACAGGTTCTGGAGCCGCGCCAGATCCTGGCGCAGGGCATCGACGTCTTTCTTCTTGTCTTCCTTCTTTTTCATGGAAACACCTGTTGGGCTAGACTGCCGCGGCCGCCTTCGTAGAGAAGGGAGTCGTGTCGATGGCCACGCCCGGGCCCATCGTCGAGCAGATGGTAGCGCTCTTCACGTACTTGCCTTTGGCCACCGCGGGTTTGGCTTTGATGACCGCGCTGATCAGGCTGGAGGCATTTTCCACCAGCTTGTCCGCCGAGAAGCTGACTTTGCCCACCGGCGCGTGAATAATGCCGGTCTTGTCCACCCGGAACTCCACCTTACCGGCTTTGACTTCCTTCACCGCCTTGGTCACATCCACCGTGACCGTACCGGTTTTGGGGTTCGGCATCAGGCCGCGCGGCCCCAGAATCTTGCCCAGTTTGCCGACCGAGCGCATCATATCCGGGGTAGCGATTACGGCGTCGAAATCGGTCCAGCTTTCCGACTGGATCTTGTTCACCATGTCGTCGCCGCCCACGAAATCGGCCCCCGCTTCGGAGGCCTCGCGCTGCTTATCGCCGCTCGCGATGACCAGCACTTTTTTGGATTTGCCGAGACCGTTGGGCATCACCACCGTGCCGCGCACCATCTGGTCGGCATGCTTCGGATCGACCCCCAGGCGCATGTGCACCTCGACGGTCTCATCGAACTTGGCGAATTTGATTTTCTTGAGAAGCGGAACCGCCTCTTCCAGCTGGTATTCTTTACGTTCTACCTGCTTGAGCGCGGTTTGATATTGTTTGCCTGGTTTCCGTGCCATTGTTCCTCATTGGTGCAAGCGGTTCGTTGCCGGACAGAGACAGACGAACCTCCCACTGAGCGTTGTCTAGGGACATTTGGAAGTGTAGCAGATCGTCCTAACCCCTTGCAACCGGCCTGCCGTTTTTGCCGCCGGGCCGGCCACAACATCAAGATGAAGAAATGTTTCCCATGCCAAGATACCGGAAACCTGCCCGGCGGGCGGCAAAGCCCCCGGAATTCGCTCTCGCCGGGCGGCGGGCGCGCGCGCCGCAAAGGCGGCCCGCACTCTCCCGACCACCCTCGCAGTGGAACCTGATATCCTTCAGGCAGGCATCCGTATGACTGCGTTGAGGGGTTGGGCCTGGCGCGTGGGTTGCTCGCTGGCGCTGATCGGCGGGCTGTGGGCCTTCCAAAAACCGTTTCGTGTGTACCGCAGCCTGGAAGCCTACGACGACATCCCCCTGCCCCCCGATTACCAGGAAGCCTCCGAATGGGTAGAGGCCCGCCTGATGTATCCCCAACACCCCAACGCCCGCTTCGGTCCCCGTGGCAACCGCTTCGGTGGTTTCGGCGGCTTCGGCCGCTACGGCCCCCTCGACTGGCGCGAGGGCGGCACCAGCTGGACCCAGGATTACCCCCGCGCCGACCGCCACTTCGCCCAGGCCATCCGCCGCCTCACCCGCATCCACGCCCGCTCCGTCGAGCAGCCCGTCAATCCCGACGACACCGACGACATCTACAACTGGCCCTGGATGGTGGCCGGAGAAATGGGCGACTGGAAGCTCACCGAGTCGCAGGCTAAAACCGTCCGCGAGTATCTCCTGCGCGGCGGTTTCCTTTACCTGGACGACTTCTGGGGACCCGAGGAATGGGATCGCTTCGACGAAACCATGAAGGTGATTTTTCCCGACCGCCCGATCGTCGATATCGACGATAAGGACCCTATTTTCCACACCGTTTACGATCTCGATGAGAAGTACCAGATCCTCGGCCAGTGGGCCTTAAACCGCAACGGCTACATGGGGCAGCGCGCCGCCGGGACCATCGCCCGCTGGCGCGGCATCTACGACGACAAGGGCCGCCTCATGGTCACCATGACCTTCAACTCCGACGTCGGGGATTCCTGGGAGTGGGCCGACAGCCCGGCCTACCCCGAACGCTTCTCCGCCCTCGGCATCCGCCTGGGCGTCAACTACGTCATCTATTCCATGTCCCACTGAGTTCTTCTTCGCGCATCTACCTTTTCCGCAGCAGTTCCTCGATATCCGCCAGCTTCTCATCCATGTTGTTCAGCTTCCGCGCCAGGCCCTGGATCTCGGATTCCGACCGCCGGTTGACATCGAAGTCCAACTCGCCGCGCAGCCGGTCCTTCTGGTCCTGGCGGTTCTGGCTCATCATGATCACCGGCGCCTGGATGGCCGCCATCATGGAGAGAATCAGGTTCAGCAGGATGAACGGGTAAGGGTCCCAGGCGTTCTTTCCCAGGCTGATATTGATCCACGTGTAAATCGCCATTCCCACCAGAAACGAGATGATGAACGACCACGACCCGCCCAGGTCCGCCACACGGTCCGCCACCCGCTCCCCCATGGTGGCCTCCGCTTCGATTACCTTGTTTGGATGGCGCGTCGCCCGCAGCCGCACCAGTTGCTGCGAGGCGTGAAACTGGCGTCCCAGCACCGACAGCATGTCCATGCCCGCCATCGGCTTGCGCTCCAGCAGCACGGCAATATCGCGGCGCTCCACTTCCAGGCAGACGGTGTCTTCCACCGCTGTCGCGCCGGTCTGGTGCGGGGTCTGGTCGAGCATGGATGCGAATCCGAAAAATTCCCCACCCGCCGGTTCATCCACCACCACCTCCTGGTGATCGTCGTCTATGGTGGTCACCCGCACCCTCCCGGAAACCATCACGTACGCCCGTCCGCCCGCCTCGCCGATTCTGTAGATACGCTGGCGCGGAGCGAATTGCTTCAATTCCACCTGCCCCGCCAGCACCGCGGTCTCCTCGTCGTCCAACAGCGCAAACAGGGGAACGTTTCTCAGTATTTCCGGCCGGCAGGCCATGGCTTCACCTCCTGAATATGTTACCGTCGCCATCCACCGCCCGTCATTCATAAATGCGCGATCATCGGGAGATGCCGGAGGCCCTTTCCGATCCCGTCCCCGCCCTGGCGCTCCTGCCGCCTGCCGCCGGCGCCCGCCTCGAGCGCGAGTGGCTTCAGAACACCCTCGCCTGGCTCAAATCCGCTCCCCCCGAAACTCGCGCCGCGCGTCTTCGCCGTCTCGCCGAAGGCCTCTCGTGCGATCCCCAGGCCAGGGAGCGATTCCAGCACCTCTGGACCGCCTCCTACCCTCCTCGCGTATTCGCCGAGGCCGGCTTGCCCGAAGCCACCTCTCTCGCGCGGGAGTTGGCCGTCCGCCTCAAAAAACGCCTGCTCCCCCAGGTTGAGGACGACCTGGATCTCTACGCCGCCCTCCACGCGGCCGCCCTCGATGAATCGGATGCCGCCTGGGTCGCCGCCCTCGATAGCGGCGACGTTGCCCCCTGGCACGCCCTCCTCGGCGACTCGGCGGCCGGTCTCCTGGTGGCTATCCGCCTGCTCGCCCTGCGCTCCGCGGCACTTGGCCTCTCCCGCGGAATCATGAAGGTCATGCCCCACCGCTCGGAAACCGAGTCGCCCTTCTTCGCCCTCGCCGATGCCGCCGGGCGCCTGTCCGAAACTTGCCCGCCGCCCGAGGCCTCCGCCGTACTGGACGAGATTCTCTTCCAATGCCGCATCTCCACCGGCCTCTCCCACGCCCGCCTGGAAGAAACGGGCGTTTCCTCCGACCTGGTCTTCCGCCTCGACCTGCTTCAGGCGCAACTGGAAAGGATCGAAGCGCTCCTGCGAGTCTCCTCCGGCCAGGAAGACGTCCGCCTCTTCGTGTCCATGCTGGTGCGCGCCTGCGCCGAAGAGCGTGGAATTCACGGCCTCCTGCACAACAGCCTGAACCGTGTGGCGCGGCACATCGTGGCCCACACCGGCAAGAGCGGCGAGCACTACATCGCCGGTTCGCGGTCCGATTGGGTCTCCATGGGCTACGGCGCCCTGGGAGCCGGCGCCCTCACCGCCTTCACTGCCTTATTCAAATACACCTTCGCCGCCATGGCCCTGGCGCCCCTCTGGATCGGCGTGGCCCACAGCCTCAATTACACCGTCAGCTTCGTGCTGATGCAGTTCCTGGGTTGGCGCCTGGCCTCCAAAATGCCCTCCATGACCGCCGCGGCTCTCTGCGACGCCCTCGACAAAGAGGATGGCATGCAATCCGAAGTCAGCCTGGTAGCGGCCATCACCCGCACTCAGGCCGTTGTCACCATCGGCAATCTGCTCGGCGCCATTCCGCTGTCCCTGCTCATCGATCTCTTGCTGCGCCGGCGGCAGGGCCATCCATTCCTGCCCCACGAAACCGCCCTCCACGGCCTCCTGTCGATGAACCCGTTCGCTTCCCTCACCATCCCCTACGCCGCCCTCACCGGGGCCTTCCTGTGGATTTCCAGCCTGGTAGCCGGATGGACCGCCAACTGGATGGTGGTCAACCGCCTTCCCGAAGCCCTCGCCCAAAGCCGCCGGCTCCGCGCGTCGATAGGCGCCCCCCGCGCCGCCCAACTGGCGCGCCTGGTGGATCATCACCTGAGCGGCGTGGCCGGTTATGTTTGTCTGGGACTGCTCCTGGGTTTGCTGCCGTTCGTCAGCGTGTTCGCCGGCTTTCCCGTCGAGGTCCGCCACATCACCCTGGCCGGCGCCGCGCTTGCTTACGACGTGAGTTCGCTCCAGGCGAGCGGCCCTCTGCCATGGCCGGCGATGAGCTGGGCGGCCCTCGGCCTGCTCGGCACCGGATTGCTGAACTTCAGCGTCTCCTTCGCCCTCGGGCTGTGGCTGGCGCTGCGCGCCCGCTACGTCGGCACCCGCGGACGCCGGAAGCTGATCCGCGCCCTCTGGCACGAACTTCGGCGCAATCCCACCCGCTTCCTCTGGCGCCACGAATTCGACGCCAACCCGGACACCGTCTGAAAGGCACTCCCGGCATTCGCCGATCTATACCATTCGAGACCGCCGGACCCTACCAGGCGTTCCGCAGTTGCTGCGCCGCAATCAGTAACGGGTCCCACACCGTCGCGAACGGCGGCGAATACGCCAGGTCGAGCTGCTCGAACTCGTCCACCGTCAGGCGCGCCCCCAGAGCCGTCGCGATCACGTTGATGCGCCCCGCCGCGCCCTCCTCCCCGATCACCGACCCGCCCACCAGCCGCCCGCTGGCGCGATCCGCCACCAGTTCCACGGTGGTCTTCACTCCCTGGAAATAGCCCGGCCGCGAAAGCCCTTCCACCCGCGCCGAAACCGGCGAAAACCCCTGCGCGCGCGCCTGCTCGGAGGAGAATCCGGTAGTCGCGAAGCCCACCCCGAAGATGCCCACGATAGTGGTTCCCACCACGCCGGCGAACCTTTCGCGCCCGCCCGCCGCATTAGCCCCCGCTACGCGCCCCGTCTTATTGGCGGTGGTCCCCAGCGGGATGTAGGCCGGGGCGTTACTCACCCGGTGGGTCACCTCCGCGCAATCGCCCGCCGCGTACACCCCCGCCAGGTTCGTCTCCATGCGCTCGCTGGTGCGGATGGCCCCCGTGCGCCCGATTTCCACCCCCGCTTCCACGGCCAGCTCGATATTCGGTTTGAATCCCGCGGCCAGCACCACCATGTCGCACTCCACCCCCGCCGCCCGGTCCGCTTCAATCGACTCCACCGGAATCCCGCAGCGCAGTTCCACCCCGTGCTCTTCCAGCACCCGCCGCACCGCCAGGGTGATCTGCGGATCGTCCCGCAGGAGCGCGTTGGCCGAGCGCTCCAGAACAGTCACCCGCAGCCCGTTGCGCCGCAGCGCGTCGGCCGCTTCCACCCCGATATAGCCCGCCCCGATCACCACCGCCCGCCGCGGCCGTTTTTCGGCCAGGAAACGGCGCATCCGCCCGGCGTCCTCCAGCGTGTGGAGCGTGAACACGTGCGGCTGTCCGGCGCCCGCCATCCCGCAGGTGTCGCAGCGCGCGCCGGTCGCCAGAACCAGCCGGTCGTAGCGCACCCGCGCTCCCGATTCCAGCACCAGTTCCCGCCGCGCGTGCGCCATCGAAACCACCCGCGCGCCCGTGCGCACTTCAATGTTGCGCTCCTTGCGGAAATATTCCGGCGTGTAGACGATCAGTTGCTCGGGCTGCCGCACCCGCCCTTCTACCAGGTAAGGCAGGCCGCACGCGCCGTAAGACACCACCGGGCCTTTTTCCAGAACCAGGATTTCCAGGCGCGGGTCCAGGCGCCGGGCGCGCGTCGCCGCGCTCAGGCCGGCGGCCACTCCCCCGATCACCACCAATCCCATGGCGGCTTATTCCTCGGATTTCAAATGCTGCACAAAATCGAGGATATCGAAGGTTTTCAATTTGCGGTCCGGATAGTAGCTGTTCACCGCGTCCTGCTCGTCGGTGAAAATCTCGAACACCGTAGCCAGCTTGGTCATCACCAGCAGTTCGATGTTGCGGCGATTCAGGTTCAGCAGCTTCACGTTGCCGCCGCTTTTGCGCAGGGTCGTGGCGCTCATCACCAGCGCCCCCAGCCCCGTGCTGTCCACGTAATCCACGGCGGCCATGTTCAGCACCAGCATGCGGATGCCCGCCGCTACATCCTGGGAGACCTGCTCGCGCAACGCACCTGACTCCGCCCCCACCGTGATGCGGCCCTTCAAATCGATGACCGTGACGCCTTCGCGTTCGCGTTGATGAATTTCGAGCGCCATAAGGGAATCCGCCGCCCGCGGCGGTTCAGTTCTTCATCTGGATTCCGAGTTGGGCTTCCACTTCCTCGATGGGCACCATTTCGATGGCGTCCCAGGGGCAGCCATCCAGGAATGCGCCATCCGGCCCCTTGCTGGTGCACTTCTTGCAGCCGATGCACAGCACCGGATCGACTTCGATGTGCCCGAACGGCGGATGATCCTCATCCGGAACCCAGTACATGCAGTCGCCCACCGGGCAATACGGCACGCAGGCGGGCGACCCCGCGCAACCGGTGCAGCATTCCGTAATGACCGCCAGTTCCTTGGGCCGTTTCTTCCGGGGCGTCATGATCCCCTCGGATTTAGGCTCCATCTTCAGCACGGCCGTCGGCATGAAAAAATTATGACATACGCGGGCGGGAACTGTCATCCGGCGGGTGCGCGGCCAGCTTGCCCGACAGAAAAACTTCGACGGGTCGGGGCGATCCCTCAGAAAGGATGGACGATCCGGGGGTTGCGCGCCTGCTCAAGGCCCCAATGTATCAGCCTTCATTCATCAGCGCGCGGACATGGCGAGGCGCCCGCGTTGCAGCCGCGGGAGTCCTTGTTTGCAATCCGATGGCGGTATAGCCAAGCCTAAAGGACGTTATGTTGGGGATTGGCCAGTTTGAATAATTTTCTGAACATCCGGCCATCTGGCGAGCAGCATCGTTTTGTGAAGGCGATTGGTCGTTTCTTCGAGCGGATATTTGTGATGCTCTTTAAGGTCATCGAGCCGTCGCTTCCGTGCTTCGACCTCGAAAAACTGAAACGCCTTTTGTTCTAGACTACTGGATAGATCAATAAAGTCCTGCCTGATAAGAGCACCCACCATAGGAAACCGCTCAGAAGAGACTTCTGAAAGGCTGGTGTGGAGCGTAACGAAGTAATCTTGAACAAAATTGAGTTCTTTTTTAACCGGGCTTGAAAGCCATGTCGTTGCTGGTGCGGATGTTACCGAAAACTCGGCGAACCAGTTTTCGAATGCGTCTTTGGACATCATCACTTGCGGAGCGCGAACAACTTCGCCAGCCTGGACGGTTCCGAGGGGACACATAAACCGCATTTTGAGGGCGAGGCTGACCACGGCTTCGTGCGCGGTAATTCGGTGATCCAAAAACCTCTCCCACAGCTTCAAATTGAAGTCTCTGTTGCGAGTAACCCATGCGATCAGCAGGTTGATACCGCCAGTCAGAACAGCCCCGATAATGACGCCTATCAGCGCCACAATAGCCGTATTCTTCAATAGCTCTGACATTGGGGTTTCTTTTTATGAGATCACATTTCAGCAAGCGCCCGGTGGAGGGTGCTGCGGTTGACATTGAACAGGGCGGCCAGCTCATCCCGGGCGGCTTCTTCTTTGCTAACAGCTTCCGGGCGTGTTCGATCTGTTGCGTCGTGAGTTTCGGCTTGCGTCCAAATTTCACGCCTCGCGCCTTCGCCGCCGCCGCGCCGGCGCGGGTGCGTTCGGAAACCAGGCTCCTTCCGAGTTCCGCGAGTAGCCGATCATTTGCCACATGGCGCGGCCGGTCGGCGTCTCCGTGTCGATCGCTTCTGTAAGCGATCGGAGTTTCACGCCACGGTGCTTCAGGTCATCGAGCACGGTTATCAGGCCGCGCAAGCTGCGGCCGAACAGGCCCAGATTCCAGACTATGAGTGTGTCGCCGTTTCCCGGCGCCTTCAGACAACGGAGCAGGGCAGGGCGCTTGGCCGTGGCTCCCGACAGGCCACCTTCCTCGAACACGGTTTTGCAGCCGGCGTTCTTAAGCGCGGCAAGCTGAAGCGCCGCGTTCTGGCCGTCGCCTCAAGTTCTACCCATTGCGATACGTGGCTAGGGTGTAGAAACAGTTATTTCGGTGAAGCCCTTGAAATCCGCGGTGTTGAACGTGTAGATGCGCTGCACGCCGTTGGCGAGCATCGTTGCTGCAAGTTGCAAGTCGAAAACGTCACCACCTGTCACGGGATGACGGCGAAGCAAGTCAAGCCATCCATCGACGGCGCGGGCAGGGATGGGAAGGGTATGCAGAAAAGACAGTAACCCGACAATTGCTGCGATAGCATCTGCGGCGCTTCGCGGCCTCGCGACGCGCCGGGGATTGGTTACGATGGAATAGAACTCGCAAAGTATTTGTGAAGTAACGTAAAGCGTTGTGACGCCATTGCGCCCCTGATCGAGCAGATGGCGCGAGGGTATATGCTGTGACGCGTCGGCGTCGAGCGCATAAACCAGAACATTTGCGTCAACAATTCCCGGCTCAACGGACATCGTTATAAATGTCGCGGCGGTGCAATGAGCCTATAGCCCCGAGGTGCCAGACCGGCAACTCAGGGGCGGGGGAGTGAGAGTGAATTTCATCGTCAAGCAGGCGCAAGACGGCACTCTTCACCAGGTGCTCGGGGTCGGTCCCGGCTTTGGTAGCAATCTGTGCAAGCTGTGCTTCCTGCTCGGGAGTAAAGTGTACTTCCACGCCCTTCACGATACGGGAAAAACGGCCTTATGGCAAGCTGGAGTTCGCGGTCGCCCTGCGCTCCAGGTTCTTTCCATTATGCAGCATCCTCGCGTTGCCGGGCTCCGGACCCTCTCGCGGTTCTAACGCTGAGCAACCCCATATCCCCCACACTTGCTGTTTCGCGGGTGCCAGCAGATGCGAAACGTCCGCTGGCCTAGCTGGCTCGATGAAGCACTTGGTTGGTACGCCTCCGTGAGTGCCGCCCCAGAGCCAATGGAAGGACTTCCACGCCGTAGTTGCGCCGCTACCCCCTCCTTATGAGCCCTGGCTGCGCGCTCCTGTCATCGTGCTCTGCCCTTCGCCGATGGCGCAACCCGCGTGACCGCAGTTGCACGAGATCTCCATAGTCCCCTTGGCATCCTTGCAGTAAGAACTGCAGTAGTGGGTACCTTCATTTACCATGCAATTACAAGCCGGATGGTCGCACTTCTTCTGTTTTTGCGGCATAAGCTCACCTCTCCCGCCGCGTGTGCAGCTTGGGTTCCACCGTGGGCGCCCGTCACATCCATCCGCCACGGGCGAAAGCGCACACCGCGCCGGAAAACCCGTCCCGCCTATCGCTGGAACATCGAAATCCCCGCCACGCCCGCCGCTCCGGCCTCCAGGCAGCGGCCCGCATTCTCCTCCGTGATCCCGCCCAGCGCCAACACCGGCATGTTCACTGCCCGAGCAGCCTCCCGCAAGCGCTCCAGCCCTTGCGGCGGTCCCCACGCGGCCTTCGAAATCGGCTCGAACACGGGGCTGAACAACGCCAAATCCGCGCCTTCGCGCTCCGCCCGCCGCACCTCTTCCACGCTGTGGGCCGAAACCGTGATCCGGAACCCCGCGGGCGCAATCGCCCGAAACAGGCAGGGCGCAATCGAGTCTCCCGGCAGGTGAACCCCGTGCGCCCCCGCCGCCAATGCGATATCCGCCCGCGAATTCACCAGGATGCGGGTTCCCCGCGGATTCGGCAGCGCCACAATCGCCCGCGTCAGCGCATACCACTCGCGGCCGCCCAAGTCCTTTTCGCGCACCTGTAAAAAATCCACCCCGTCGGCCAGCGCCCGCGCCGCAAAGCCCATCAACGCCTCCGTGCCGCCGGCCGCCCGCCGGTCTGTGATGTAGTAGCGCAGCATCACAGCGGTTCGTAATACCGCTCGCCCGCGCAGGCCCGGCACAGCACCCGCCCGTTGCGCGTCACCTCGCGCCGGAAGCTGATGCCCTCGCCGCACTCCGCGCAGGTTGCCCGCGGCGCCTGGTATCCCGGCAGGTCCTCGGGCCCGATCGCCACCCGCACCCATTGGACCGCGAACAGCTCCTCGTCCGCCATCTCGCGGTACGCCCGCATCTGCTGCTGGTTCTTACTGGCGATCTCCGGATACAGATCGCGCGCCCGCGCCCGCGCGCTTTCCAGGGCCGACACGCGCACTGCCCGCCCCTCCCGCAGGTCGCAGAAGGTGGCCGCCACCTTGCCGAAATCGCGGAACTTCAAGGCCCGTTTTCCCAGCCGGCAGCCCGTCACTATGGGAATCGCGTCCGTGGCGCACCGGTCGATCTCCACAAACGTCACCAGGTGCTTGCGATCCGCGCCCGCCGGATCCTCCAGCCCCAGCAGCCGCACTCCGCACAGCGCCAGCCGCAGCCCCAGAATCTGGCCGGCGCACAGATGGCCGTGCGCCTCGGCCGCCAGCCGTTCATATTCTTCCAGGGTCTTGAGAGCCACGTTTACAGAATCCGCAGTGCCGCGGGCGGAAATTCCACCTGCCAGCTTTTATTATCCTTCTGCCGGGCGAACTCCTCGCGCGTAATCTCCGCCGTGATCCCATAGGCGAACTCCAGCCGTACATGGCGCGAGCGTTCGGCCGCCCGCTCCAGCGGCGCCGCGACGCAATTGGCCCCTGCCGCCGCCTCGCCCGGATGAATCCGCAGCCTGTCCGCCCCCACCGCCACCCACACCCGGTCGCCGCGAAAATGGCCCCGGATGTAAGGGCCGGTCAGCGAGAAATGCTCAAACTCCAGCCGGCTGGTGTTGCGTCCGGGATCGAGGGCCGCCACCGTCCCCTGAAACAGGTTCGCAATCCCCAGCAGCCGCGCCACCTCCACCGAATCCGGTTGGTCCAGAACCTCCAGCGGCGCGCCCCTCCGGACGATCCGCCCGGCATCCAGCACCAGCAGTTGCGAGGCCGCCGTGCAGCACAAATCCAGGTCGCCCGTCACCAGCAGGATGGGCGCCTTCAGCATCCCTCGGATCTGCGCCAGCAGGGCTTCCTCCATCCCGCAATCGTCGATCAGCAGCAGTTTCGGCTCGCCGATCAGCGCCCGCGCCGCCGCCGCCCGCAGCCGCACCTCGGGGGCTGCCTCGCGCGGCTTGAGATCGGCCGCTTCGGCCAGTTCCAGACGGTCCAGTGTTTCGGCCACCCTCCGGTGCCGTTCGAGGCGCGGCCACCCGCCTGCGGCGAATTCCAGGTTCTGCCGCACCGTCATGTGCGGAAACAGCGCGTCCCGCTGGAAAATGTATCCGCACCGCCGCAGCCGCGCCGGCACGTTCACCCCCGCCGCCCGGTCGAACAGGATCGCATCGTCCACCAGGATGCGCCCCGCGGTAGGAGTGGCAAAGCCGGCCAGCAGATCCAGAATCAGGGTTCGCCCCGATTCCTTCCGCCCATACAGCGCCGTCACCCCCGTGGCCAGCTCGAATTCCACATCCAGCGAGAAGGTGGGCGGAATCTTCTTGCTCAGGCGGGCGTTCGTCATGGCTCCGCGGGCCCCCGTTCCAGACGCGTTCCCAGGCTATGAATCGCCAGGCTCAGCGCCCCGGTCGCCGCCAGTGCGGCGCCCGGCAACCGCCCGCCCGTTCGCAGCGCCCGAGCCAGCATCAGCGCCACCGCGCAATCCGTGGTCACCGAGGCGAACGCAAACGCCGCCGCCGCCAGGATCGGCCACAGCGCCAGCGGCCCCGCAATTCGCCGGAAGATCCGCCATTCGGAAGCGCCCAATCCTCGCGCCGCGTTGAAATATTCGGGGTCGAGCAAACCGTAAGCCGCCGCCGAAGCCCGCATCATATAAGGCAGGCTGAAGGCCGAAGCCACCAGCCCGGCCGTCAGCCGCCCGAAATCGGCCGCCAGGAGGCAATACCCGAACAGGAGCGCGGGCGACAGGCTCAGCGGCAGCCACGCCAGCAAGACCCCCGCCCACAGCTTCCACCGATAGGCCAGCCAAGGACCCAACACCACCGCAATCGCGGTGGACAGGGCGGCGGCTTGGAGACCGAGCCAGAGCGCGGACCAATCGGCGGTCATCGGGGAAACTCATTATAGCGGCTCGACCGCCCAAACCCCACACCCCTGGGTTCACCGGGTTCACCGAGGCCGGCACCGCGCACCGCCGCGGGTGCGCCGCGGTCTGCCGCCGCAAGGAAATCTCGGTCGCCGCGGGTTCACCGTTCTGCCACCCGGAAATCTCCGCCACGGTGCACCGCCGCGAGGAATCTCTGCCGCTTCGGTTCGACGGTCCGCCGCCGCGGAATCGCCGGGCGGTCCCATCCCCGTCGTGCTACTTCGTCAGCCACGCCTCGAACCCCACCTCCGCCTCCTGAATCTCCTTTTTGGGGAAACCAGTCTGGGCCAGCATTTTCTCCAGTTCGTCCCTGGTGTAGGCGCGCTTCAGCAGCATGAAACGGAAGGTCAGCCTGGTAAGCCAGCGGTTGAGGAAACTCAGTCCCATCCGGCCGACGTACTGGTTGATCGCGCGCATGGGCACATCGCGCCGCAGATCGACGATCAGCGCCCGCCCGCCCGCGCGCAGCACGCGGTGCATTTCCTGGAGCGCCCGCACCGGCTCGGAGAAGTTCTTGAAGGCCGCCCGGCACACCACAAAGTCGAATTGGGCGTCTTCAAACGGCATCGCCGAGGCGTTTCCCAACTGAAGATTCACCGCCACTCCCTCCCGCCGGGCGTTCTCCCGCCCGATCCGGACGAAGGTCTCGCTGATATCCAGGCCGGTCACTGGAAAGCCGCGCCGGGCCAGTTCGATGGACAGAAATCCCGGGCCCGGTGCCACTTCCAGGAACCGGCTTCCTGCCGCCGCCATGCCCGCCAGGCGTTCCGCCAGTTTGCGGAACTCCGGCATGTCCCGGCGCGTGTTGCGGTCGTACCAGCGGGCCACTGCCCCTTCCATCCCCATTCCCTTGTATGCTTTTGGTTTGATGCTCGCGGTCGCCATTTGAATGCCTTTCTCAGTAAGATACTTTTAGAATAAGCTTTCAAGGAATCCATGTCAAACCAAGACAGCCCCGCCGCCCCGCCGCGGGATCTAATCGTACAGCTCCGGCATTTCATCGCCCGGGCAATTCTCAACAATCTCAAGGTGGCCGCGCTGGTCGGCCTGCATCCCACCGACTTGCAATGCGTCAACATCCTGGATCTGCGCGGCCCGCTGCGCCCGGGCGAACTGGCCGAATTGACCGGCCTCACTACCGGAGGGGTCACCGTGGCTCTCGACCGGCTCGAAAAAGCGGGCTACGTCCGCCGCCGGCCCAACCCCGATGACCGGCGCAGCGTCCTGGTCCACGCGGTTCCCGCCCGCGTCCGCAAGCTGGACGCTCACTACCGGGTCATCCAGGAGCGCCTGTCGGCTGTTCTGGCTGGTTTTTCCCCCGAAGAGCTGGACGCCGTGCTGAAGTTCTTCCAGGCCACCAACGCGGTACGTCCCGGCGAATACATGCCGTAACCGCGGCCATGGCGCCTTCGGGCTGCGGCTCCGTCCAGGTCGCGGAAATTGAGGCGCCAGATCGGGGCCGCGCCTGACAGCGACTCCGCATCGGGCGCGCCAGGAGAAGCGGACGCCGTCCGGCGCCGCCCAGGCGGTTTGCGGGCGCTGCCGCGCGCCGGCTTCGAGACCGCTACTTCACCTTCATCACCAGCACGGTCTGATCGTCGAATGGGACCGTCGAAAACTGGTCCAGGTCGCGGAAAATGGCCGCCACCAGATCGGCGGCCGGCACCTGCCAGTGACTCCGCACCACGTGCGCCAGGCGGCCGCGGCCGTATTCCGCGCAGGCCGCGTTGAGATGGTCGGTGATGCCGTCGGAGTACAGCACGATTACGTCGCCCGGCTCGGCCTGCATGTATGCTTCTTCGTATTCGCGCGCGTCCAGCAGGCCCAGCGGCACGCCCTCCACCCGCAGTTTGAGGATGTCGCCGCCGCGGCAGATCATGGGCGGCAGCGCGCCGGCGTTGGCCATCACGATCTCGCGCGTGGCGGGGTCCCAGAGCAGCGCGCAAAGGGTCACGTAACGCGCCTCCACCTTGCGTTCGATCAGGGCTTCGTTGAGCGCGCGCATCAGCTCGGCGGGGCGCCGGCGGCGCGGGGCCAGGGTGCGGAGTAGGCCGCTCATCAGGCCGCCGTACAGCGCGGCTGCGGCGCCTTTGCCGCTCACATCCCCGAAGGCAATCACGGTCTGCCCGTCCACGCGCTCCACCACGTCGTAGATATCGCCGCTGATGCCGCGGGCCGGCCGCAGGCGGACCACCACTTCCAGACCCTCCACCTCCGGCTCGGCATCCGGCAGCAACACGCGCTGCAGCTCGCGGGCGGCCTTGAGATCCTCTTCCATGCTCCGCTCGCGGGTGGCCAGCTCCTGGTAAAGGCGGGCGTTTTCCACGCTGCTGGCCACCTGCGGCGCCAGCAGCGCCAGGGTGCGCACGTGATCGTCGGTGAAATGACCGATGCGGTTGCTCTCCAGGTCCATCACCCCGACCACCCGGTCGTGCACCATTAGGGGAACCGCCACCTCCGAGCGGAGGTCGGGGTGGGAAGCGATGTAGCGCGGATCGGCGGCCGTGTCGTGCGCCCGCACCACCTCCCGCGACTCCGCGGCCGCCCCGGTGATGCCCTTACCCAAGGGCACGTTATCGATGTTCACGCGCTGGTCGTAGCGGATGCTGAACAGGTGGCGCAGCACGCGCGCCTCACGGTCCACCGCCAGGATGCTGAAGGCGTCGTAATCGATCAGCTCGCGCATGGTGCTGGCGATCTTGCCCAGCAGTTCGTTGAGATCGAGGATGGAAGAGAACTCGCGCGAAATGTGGGCCAGCCCGCGCAGGGTACGATTCTGGCGCTCCACCCGGCGGTAGAGCCGGGCGTTGTCGATGGCGATGCTCACCCGCCCGGCGATCAGGCGCGCCAGCGACCGGTCGTACAGGGTGTAGGCGTTGACGCGCGTGGATTGCATATCGATGACGCCCACCAGCTTGCCCCGCGCGGTCATGGGGACGGCCAGCTCCGTGCGCACCGCATCCACGGCGTTGAGGTAGCGCGGGTCGTTGCGCACGTCCCCCACCAGCACCGGCTCGCGGGTGGCTGCGGCCACGCCGGTGATGCCCTCGCCCAAGTGAACGTTCAGCGTGCGCACCACTTCGTCGCGGTGCCCCACGCCGTAGCGGATGCGCAGATCCTGGCGGCGTTCGTTGTAGAGCAGGATGGCAAACAGGTCGTAGCGCAGGACACGCTGGACGATCTCCGCCACGTTGGCCAGCAGCAGGTCCAGGTCCAGGGTCTGGGAAGTTACGGCCGAAACTTCCAGCAGGAAGTCGAGCAGGTCTTCCCTGAGACGGAAGCGGACCGGCGCTTTGCGGGGTGCTGACATAGAGCGGATCTCCGGAGGCTGGGGCGATTCAGGCCGCCGCCGCCTCGACAATCTTAACGCTGGCGCTGGCGCCGATGCGGGTGGCGCCGGCCGCGGTCATGGCGCGGAAATCCTCCAGCGTACGAATGCCCCCGGCGGCCTTCACGCCCATTTCCGGCCCCACCACCTGGCGCATCAGGGCCACATCGCGGGCCGTGGCGCCGGAGGGTCCAAAGCCCGTGGAAGTCTTGACGAAATCGGCGCCCGCCAGTTTCGCGAGGGTACACGCCACGGCCTTCTGGTTATCGTCGAGCAAGGCGGTTTCCAGAATCACCTTGACGATCGCACCGGCCGCGTGGGCCACCTTGACCACTTCCTGGATATCCAGCTTGACCGCTTCGTGGTCGCCCGATCGCAGCGCGCCGATGTTGATGACCATGTCGATCTCCTGAGCTCCCGAGCGGAGGGCCGAGTCCGTCTCGGCAACCTTGGCCTCGGTGCTGGTGGCGCCCAGCGGAAAGCCCACCACGGTGCACACCTTCACCGGCGAGCCGCGCAGTTCGGCGCGCGCCAGCGGCACCCAGTAGGGATTCACGCAGACGCTGGCGAACTGGTATTGGCGGGCTTCGCGGCAGACCTTGGTGACGTCCGCGCGGGTGGCCTCGGGCTTCAGAATGGTATGGTCGATGAACGCGGCCACCGACGGATCGATTTTGGTGAGGCGGTCGCTTGCGGAAACCCGCGCGGCGCCCGCGGCCAGGATCTCGCGCGTGTTGCGGGCGCAGGTTTGGACGCAGCGCTGGATGCATCCCGGGCAAACCTGGTCGGGGAGATTGAGTCCCTCGCCCTGCTTCGACGGGAGAGATGCGCGGGCCGCGGAGCCGACGCGGGCCAGCAATTCTTCGCCGATCTGTGCAACCAACAGGTCGAGTTCGGAGGAGTTCACAAAGGCGCCTTCAGATATTGCTTTTCGATGTCCAGAATTTTTTGCACGCGCGCCTGGTGCCGCCCGCCGGCGAACGCGGTTCCCAGCCAGGTGCGCGCCACGTCTTCCGCCTGGCTCCGGGTCAGCAGCCGCGCGCCCAGTGTGAGCACATTGGAATCGTTGTGTTCCCGGCTGTTGCGTGCGGTCGCCTGATCGTAGCAGAGGGCTGCCCGCACGCCCGGCACCTTGTTGGCCGCAATCGACGAGCCGATGCCCGCGCCATCGATCAGGATGCCGCGCGCGGCGGCGCCCTCGGCGACCAACTGGGCCACTTTGAGGGCCAGGTCGGGGTAATCGGCGGGCCTTTCGTCGTACACGCCCACGTCGCGGATCTCCAGGCCCAGGCTCTGGAGCAGCGGCTTGAGCGCCTCCTTGAGCGCGAATCCGCCGTGATCGGCGCCCAGGGCCACGGTAGTCTCGGGCGGAGCTACCGCCGAGAGCTGGTCCTCGGGAAGCTCCAGAATGCGCACGCCGCGGCTGCCGGCCAGATCGCGCGCCGAAGCCGTAACGATCACGCCCTCCGGCACGCGCAGATCGCCGGCCGGAGGAATGTCCTGTGAAGTAACCACCCGTTTCATAGTTGTAACGCGGCAGACGCGCCCGGCGCCATCCAAAGCCGCTGTACAATTCGTAAGGACCATTGTAATGAAACCGCGCATCCGGCCGCTGGCCTTTCTGGCTCCCGTGCTGGCGCTGGCCCATCCGATGGGCAATTTTAGCGTCAGCCACTACAGCCGCATCGAGGTAACCGCGCCCGGCGGGGCGGCCATCCGTTATGTGCTGGACCTCGCCGAGATTCCTACCTTCGAGCTTCTCCAGCAGTGGCGGATGGATGCCTCGGGCCCGCGGGCTGAACTGGAGCGTCATGCCGCGGACCAGGCGCGGCAGTGGGCCGGCAATCTGAAAATCGAACTGGACGGGCGGGCCGTAAAACCGCAATTCGAGCGCGCGTCCATGGTGTTGGATAAGGGTGCGGGCGGGATGGCCATTCTGCGGGTGATCGCGGAATTGCGGGTGCAAGGGGCGCCCGGCAAGGCCGCCGGCGGGTGCAGCCTACGCTACCAGGACGGCAACTTCCCGGACCGCGCCGGCTGGAAGGAGATCGTGATCGTGGCGGGAGCCGGTACCGTTCTGGACCGGGCAAGCCCCGCCGGAACTGACCGCAGCCATGAGCTGACCGCTTACCCCCAGGACCCGCTGGTGGCGCCGCTGCAGGATGTGGCGGCCGCGGTTTCGTGGCAGTCCAGCGCTCCCGTTCCCACCGAGACCGCCGCGGCGACGACGGGCCTCCCGCCAACCGGCGGGACGGCAGGGGCGGCCTCGAAGCCGGGTGGCGCTCCTGAGGACACGGCGGCAGCGCTACTCCCGCAAGCCGGCGCGGCAGCTGGCGCGGCCACCACAACTGGCGCTGCTCTCCAGGCGCCCGCCGCCGCAACAGGACCCCTGTCCGGTGCGACGGCTCCGGCCACGGCGGACGTGGCGCCCCAGGGCTCCGCGGCCACCGAACCCCTGTCCGCGGGAGCTGCGGCTCAGCCCGGGCAAACCGCACCCGGAATGGTGGTGCGCGGCGACTACCTTTCGAAGCTTCTGCACCAGGGTGAGATCGGCTGGGGGATGATGCTGGTGGGGATGGTGGTGGCCTTCGGTTTGGGATCCATCCACGCGCTCTCTCCGGGGCACGGCAAGACCATCGTGGCGGCCTACCTGGTGGGGGCGCGCGGCACGGCCCGGCACGCGCTCTTCCTGGGCGGCATGGTCACCTTCACCCATACCATCACGGTCTTCTTCCTGGGCCTGGTGACGCTGTTCCTGTCGCGCTACGTGCTACCGGAGAGAATCTATCCAGTGCTGGGCGCGATCTCCGGCGCGTCCATCGTGTGGATCGGGGCCACCCTGCTGTATAAACGCATCCGCGTGGCGTTCGGCGGAAGCGGCGTGCACTTTCATCCGCATCCTCACGGGCACGATCACGATCACCACCACCCGCACACCCACGAGCACGGCGGGCTGGTTCACGATCATGGCGACGGCCACGTCCACAGCCATGTGCCCGAGGGAGACATCAGCCTGGGCAGCCTGGTGGCGCTGGGTGCGAGCGGAGGATTGGTCCCCTGTCCTTCGGCGCTGGTGTTGCTGTTGAGTTCGGTGGCGCTCGGCCGGGTCGGATTGGGGCTGACCCTGCTGGTTGCGTTCAGCGCCGGCCTGGCGGTGGTGCTCAGCGGGATCGGGCTGGTGGTTCTGTACGCCAAGAATCTCCTGCCCGACAGCCAGAAGACCGCGCGGCACGCCTTGTTCCGCTATCTCCCGGTGGCGTCCGCGGCAGTGATCGTGTGTGCCGGAATTCTGATGACTGGGGTGGCGCTGGGTGTGATCCGACCGCTGGCGGGGGTGTGACAACGCCGGGCGGGCGAGAGCGCGGGGGGCCCGGTAGCGGCGGGGTGACCGGGGTGGTGCTGGGTGTGATCCGGCCGCTGGCGGGAGTGTAACAGGGCCGGGCGGGCGAGGGCGCAGGGGCCCGGTAGCGGCGTGGGAGACCGGGGTGGCGCTGGGTGTGATCCGGCCGCTGGTGGGGGTGGTACAGCGCTGCCGGGCGAGCGAGAGCGTAGGGTCAAAGTTGCGCGGGAGGCGGTGGGACGTGTGCGCCGGGATTCC
>JASHSS010000712.1 GCA_030038565.1 Bryobacteraceae bacterium | reverse complement strand
TGCAACGCAACATCAGTCATTTACCATAGACATCCTAACGCAACAACAGGGGATTGTCACTTGCGGCGTGGATGGGTGGGATGGGTGTGGAGGGGCCGGGAGGGTTGAGCGGGGTGGCGGGGGGGGCGTGGCGGGTGAGGGCAGGCCGGCGCGCTGGTAGGTGACTTTATACGCGCCGATCGGCCCAGCGCTACATTGTGTAGCGTATGTCACCGACGGCGCGGTGCGCGACGTGCCCGGGGTGGAGGCGGCCTGTGGAGATCGGCGACCACGCTGCACGCGCCGAACCTCAAACAGACGACCACGCTCGACGCGGTGGCGGCAGAGGTCGGAAAGCTGGTGGCCGGGACGAAACTGCCGGCAGGGGTGCGGGTGGATATCCGGGGGATGGCGCCGGCGATGTGCCAGTCGTTCGGAGTTTCGCGATCGGGCTGACGCTGGCGGCGGTGCTGCTGGTGGGGATCGCGGCGTCGAACAGCATTCTGATCGTGGAATTCGCGCACCGGCAGGAGGGCCAGGGGCGGGCGGTGGAAGACGCGGTGATCACGTCGTGCCGGGTGCGGCTGCGGCCGATTTTGATGACGTCGCTGGCGACCATGATCGGGTTGGCGCCGATGGCGCTGAAGCTAGGGACGGGGAGCGAGCAGTACGCGCCGCTGGCGCGGGCGATTATCGGGGGGGTTGGCGACGTCGGTGCTGCTGACGGTGTTTATTGTGCCGGCGGCGTACGTGATGGCGTACCGGGGGCAGAGGAACGCGGGGGTGAGAAGTTAGGGGGCACGATCAGGGTTGGATTGGAAGTACGATCGGCGCCGGCGGAACCGAATTAATCGCCGATGGAGACGAAACTCCGCCAATCGAAATCGTAATCGGGTAGTTTCCCGCGGGCAGGTTGGCGAACTGTTGCGGCACGGTGAGGTTGATCTGAAATTCGCCCACCGCGACCAAGCCGGCGTAGCTGGCGTTAACCGTGATGGTTCCGATGGTGACCGTCACTCCGCTGAGCTGGGTAACGCTGACGGTGGTACCCGCGGGGGATGGCGCCAGGCCGGTGGCGAACAGGGCGATGGCGTCCCCGGGCTTGGCGTTGCGGAACGCCGGACTCTCGGATGGATCGCCTACCAGCGTTCCATCCGTGAAAACAGCGGCCGCGTAATTCGTTCCGTTCACGATCACCGGAAAAATACCCGGCGCGCTTGAAACGGCGGCCGCGCTCATGGTGTTACTGGCCAGCCCATCGCGCGTGACTTGAACCGTCGCGGCGCCAGCGACTCCCGCGGGAACCTGAAAACTGATCTGCGTGGGACTGATGTAGTACACCGCCGCCGCGGTTCCGTTGACCAGCACCTGCACGCCGCTCAAATCGGTGGGCAGTGCATTTCCCAGATTGGCAAAATCGGCCGCCTGCCAAATGCGGCCGGTGTCGGAAAGGTTGGTGCCTTTCACCTGCGCCCACGATCCGGGCACCAGACCACCGGTAAGATAGGTCGCGCCATTGGCCGGAGCCGAGGTCAGCATGGGCGCGGTTCCCAGTAGTCCGAGGCTCGCAAGCGTCGCGATATTCGCGGCGCGGACGGCGTTCACCAGATCGTATTTGGGCTGGGTGGTGACGTCGAGCATCCCGAAGGCCTGATTTTGTCCCACCACCAGGCTCGCGGGCATGACGTCGCCGTTGTTGGCATTGCCGGTTACGGGCTGATCCCGATACTCGAACCACTCCACGCCGACCACGTACGGATTCGCGGCGGCGTCCTCGAGCCACAGCGCGTACATCTGGCCGGATTGGGCATCCGTGTAGACGACATCCTTATCCAAAGAGCCGAAGCCGCGCATGCCGCCATAGTCGGATGGGAAGGAAAATTCCCCAATCATCACCGGCTTCTTGGTGCTTTGAATCAGCATCTGCACGCCGGGATCGAGGAAGGTCTGGTTATAGAAATCGAATCCGATCACGTCGCAGTTCGCCGCCATGATGGGCCACTCGGTGGGGTGATCTTTGGGCAGAGTCCAGCTCCCCAAGTAAAGGTGGTTGGGATCGATGGCCTTCACGGTCTGGTAGAGTTCGGCATACCAGGCGCCTTCGTAGAACTGGCGTAGAGTTTCGACATCCGCGGCCGGCGGAGTGGGATTGGAAGCGTAGACGGCGGCGGCCGTGGTGGCGGTGATCTTCCAGGCGGCGGCGAGCGCGCTCACGCTTCCCGAATAGATGGCCGACAAAGCTTGATTCACCAGAGCCTGCTTGGCAGGGACACCGGCTCCCAGGGCCAGAATGCCGGTGACCTCCTGCGCCGCGATGACCTCGTCGATTTCGTTCCCCACGGTCCAGCCGACGATGTAGGGATTGGTGACATTCGAGCCGATCTGGGACGTCAGGGTTGCGTTGAGCTGTTTGAGGATGGCGGGGTCCCACGCGTCGGGATGGCCGCCGGTCACGACGTTGGGAACCGCGCTGTGAGAGAGCACGGGGTTCGCGGCCAGGCCGGGCTGGATATCTCCCCATTTGCCCGTACCCGCGAACACCCAACTGGCGAGGCGCTCGAAAGCCAGGCTGGCTTGCGAAGCCTGCGAGGCGCTCCCGTACTTGCGAATGGCGTTCGAGGTGGCGTAGGAAAAATAAGTAACGTTTTGAGAATCCTGGGAGTAGGCCGCGGCGAAAGCGCCGGTCATCGCGGGAAGATTCTCAAACATGGATTGGCGCCCGGTGATGGGCGTTGAGTCGCTCTGCCCGATGGTGTTATCGACGCCGATGTAGAAGAGCGGATTTCCCAGCGGGGAAATCATCCACCAACGGTTGTTGTGAAAGGCCGTGGAAAAGTAACCCGTGGGGTTCCCGTTCCAACCGGCAAGCAGCGAACCGCCGTATACATCCAGACCGCCGATGGGACCGTTATTGGCCAGCCAGGTCTGCTCTTCGGCGATGGAGGATTGCAGATCGGCGTCGGTGGCTATTTTTTCGGGCCAGGTGGTGAAAACGGTTTGACCGTAGGCATCGATGTAGGGGTCGTACTGGTGCGGATTGGCGACCGCCGGGTCGAAACGAAAAGCAGCGGTGATGGTCAAGGGATGCGTCGGGTCTTCCGTAAACTGCGCCGTCCAGGAGGGAGGATCGGTCATCAGCATCAAGGGGAGCGGGATGGGATTGGTTCCATTGGGATCGAGCGAAATGGTGGTCGAGCCGTTGGCGACCTGCAGCGAAATCTGCGTGATGACGTAAGCGGGCGTCCCCGTGCCGGAGTCTCCGCCATCCGATGCGAAGAGCGTTCCCGCCGTGGGTTGGAAGTTGTCCTGCGCCGAGCCCAGCGACTGGCCATTGAGGGAGATTTGCAGAGAACCCGTTGTGGCGACGGTAGCGGTTGCGGTGTAAACCACGCCGGTCTGCCAGGAGAAAGGAACTTCCAAGTTGTGCAGGGCCGTGCCGTCGCCAACGGAGAGTCTCAGCATGACCGAGCTGAGCGGGCAGTTGCCGCTCGAATCCGCGGTTGCCAGAAGCGAAAAGAGGAAGCCGGAAGTGGCGCCATCGGACTGGTCCGCGAGATCCAGGCGGCACACATTCTGCGCGGGCGCCGCGGCAGCCAGGAACAGGAGAAGGCACGGAAACCGGAGAACCCGCCGCGTCTTCATCAGGGTGGAGCATCCTGCCATATGTTCGAGCATTCTACCATCGGCAGGCGTCCTCACACGGAGACACGGAGGGATCGGAGGAAGCACGGAGAAAACCAACAGGAGGGGCCGGGGAAGACGCAGAGGTTTCTGCAGAGCCGCCCATGGAGCGTGCCCGGGCCCCGGACGGCCGAATCAGCGGCCTCGGGACAATTCGCCGGTGGCGCATTTGGAGATTCGGCGCCTGGCGCGGGGATGCGCCAAGGGTGGGGGTTGTCGAGCGGGGTTGTGGGCGGGTTGGGCCTGTCTCGGGCAGACCGAAGGACTGGCCAAGGCCTGGCACCAATTGTGGCAAGCTGGTAAGGAGCAAACCAATGCGGGCAGCAAAGATCCTGTTAATCATGGCGGGGGGCGCCGGGGCGCTTCTCGCGGCCGGGCCGGCTCTCATGCCGATGCCGGTGAAGGTGCAGAGCGCACCGGGAAAACTGGCCATCGATGCGAATTTCGTGGTGGAGACGGTAGGCGGGGCGAACGCACGGCTGGCGCCGGCGGTGCACGCTTTTCTGGCGCGGGTGTCGCGGCAGACCGGGGTGATGTATGCGCCGGTGCCGCCGGCGGCGGCGGATGCGCGGCGGCTGGTGATCGACTGCGCGGGCGGGCCGGAGTATCCGACGCTGGGCGAGGACGAATCGTACACGCTGGATGTGTCGGACGGGCAGGCGCGGATCGCGGCGGCGACGGCGGAAGGGGCCATGCACGGACTGGCGACGTTCGCGCAATTGATCGAGCCGGGGCCGGACGGGTTCCAGGTGGCGGGAGTGCACATCGAGGACCGGCCGCGGTTTCCGTGGCGCGGGCTGATGTTGGACGTGTGCCGGCACTGGATGCCGGTGGAGGTGGTGAAGCGGAACCTGGACGCGATGGCGGCGGTGAAGCTGAACGTGCTGCACTGGCACCTGTCTGAAGACGAGGGGTTCCGGGTGGAGAGCAAGCGGTATCCGCGCCTGGCGGAACTGGGATCGAACGGGAACTACTACACGCAGGAGCAGGTGCGGGAGGTGGTGGAGTACGCCAGGGACCGGGGCATCCGGGTGGTGCCGGAGTTCGACGTGCCGGGGCACAGCGGGTCGTGGTTCCTGGGATATCCGGAACTGGCGTCCACGCCGGGGCCGTACACGCTGGGCGGGCGGGGCGGCTCGCGGGTGATGGACCCGACCAAGGACAGCACCTACGCATTCCTGGATGGATTCATCGGCGAGATGACGCAGCTTTTTCCGGATCCTTATTATCACATTGGCGGCGACGAGGTGAGCCCGCGGGAGTGGAATCAGAACGAGGCGATACAGGCGTTCGCGAAGGCGCACGATTTGAAGGATGCGCCGGCGATCCAGGTGTATTTCAACCAGCGGCTGCTGAAGATCGTGCAGAAGTACGGGAAGACGATGATGGGGTGGGACGAGATCCTGGTGCCGGGGCTGCCGACGGACGCGGTGATTCAATCGTGGCGGGGGCAGAAGTCGCTTTCGGAAGCGGCTTCGAAGGGGTACCGGGGGATTCTTTCCTGGGGATACTACCTGGACCACCTGAGCCCGGCATCGTTTCACTACGGAGTGGACCCGCTGGGCGGGGACGCGGCCAAGCTGACGGCGGAAGAGGCGGCGCGGATCATGGGCGGAGAGGCGTGCATGTGGGCGGAGTTGGTGGGTCCGGAGACGGTGGATTCGCGGATCTGGCCGCGCACGGCGGCGATTGCGGAGCGGCTGTGGTCGGCCGGGAATGTGACGGATGTGGAGGCGATGTACGCGCGGCTGGACGCGGTGAGCCGGAACCTGGAATTCACGGGGGTGACGCACCGGGCGTATTACGGGCCGATGCTGGACCGGATTGCGGGGAGCCAGCCGGTGGGGCCGGTGCGGGTGCTGGCGGACGCGGTGGAGGCGCTGGGGCTGGGAACGGGGCGAACGGGGAGGCCGGTGGGAACGATGCCGCTGAACCGGTTTGTGGACGCGTGCCAGCCGGAGAGCGAAGTGGACCGGGCGATGGAGCAGGCGGCGCAGAGATTCGCGGCCAATCCGGCGGCCGACCGGGAAGACGAGGCGCGACTGCGGCGGCAGTTTGAGACGTGGGCGGCGAACGATGCGTTGATCGAGGCGGAGGCGGCGAATAACAAGCTGCTGGCGGAGATGGAACCGGTGTCGAAGGAACTGGCGGCGCTGGGCGAAGCGGGGATCAGGCTGCTGGGTTACCTGGAGCCGCGGCCGGTGGAGACAGCGGGGCAGAAGAAGCTGAGCGGGAAGGCGCGGAAGGCGGAACTGGCGGCGGAGAAGGCCGAGAAGGCGGGGCGGGCGGATTGGCTGAAGCAGGAGAATGCGGAGCTGACCAAGCTGGCGTCGCCACCGAGACGGGGCGGGGGCGGCGGCGGCGGCGGGCAGAATCCGGGGCCGGATGTGCGGCTGGCGGCGTACCGTCCGGTGAAGGTGCTGGCGGACGCGCTGGAAAAGTAGAGCGGCAACGAGACGCGCGCGTGGCGCGGGCAGGCCCGATTCTCGGATAGAATAGGGGCCCTATGACACGTATGTCTCTATGGGTATTGGCGGCGTCGCTGGCGGGCGCCGGTTCGCTTTACGGGCAAGCGATGAGCCCGGTGATCACGGATGCGCGGCAATCGTACGACACGATCAAGGGCTACCTGACGCGGGCGGCGGCGGCCATGCCGGAAGAGGATTACAGCTTCAAGCCGACGCCCGATATCCGCACGTTCGCCGCGCTGCTGGGGCATATCGCCGACCACCAGACGCGCTTCTGCAGCGCGTCGATGGGAGCGCCAAAGCAGGGGGACGCGGGATCGAAGACCTCGAAGGCGGATTTGACGGCGGCGCTGGCGGCATCGTTTAAGGTGTGCGACGCGGCGTGGGACAGCCTGACGGACGCGAATGCCGGGGAGAAGATGGGGCAGCGTTCGCGGATGGGGACGCTGCTGGTGGATGTGATCCACAGCAACGAGGAATACGGATACATGGCGATTTACTTCCGGTTGAAGGGGATCGTGCCGCCATCGAGCGACCGGAGCGGGCGGAAGTAGGGGGCGCTTCGCGGCGGGATCAAGGCAGGGCTACATAGACTCGCGGGCCAGTTGCCGGGCAAAAGGTATGACACAAGCTACGACAGGCTGAAGTCTGTCCCACCAATACAGGCTGCGTCTGGGGCGATCTGCGAAGTGATAAACTGCAAACCGGAAACGAGGTGACCGGAATGGCGAAGATCCAAAAGGAGAGCCCCGGCGTGACGCGCCGAACGCTGTTGGGAGCGGCTCCGGCGGCTCTGGCGGCGCGATCGGCTGCCGCGGCTCCGCAGGCCCAGGGAGGCGCGCAGCCGCCCAATATCATGCTGGTGATTTCGGATCAGTTCCGCGCCGATAACCTCGGCTGCATGGGGATGAATCCGATGGGCATGACGCCCAACCTGGATGGGCTGGCGCGGCGCGGGGTGTTGTTCCGCTCGGCCATGGTCAACCACCCGGTGTGCGCGCCTGCGCGGGCCACCCTGTTCACCGGGCAATACGAAGAGAAACACGGCGTGTGGCACAACGGACCGGGTCTCCCGCACAACGCCACCACGCTGGCCACGGTGCTGCGCGGACGCGGATATTCGGCCAACTACATCGGCAAGTGGCACCTTGCGCCGGGAACCGGGCCGGCAAGCGAAGGGCCCGTCCCGCCAGCCGAGCGGGGAGGCTTTTTGGATGTGTGGGAGGGCGCCAACGTCCTGGAGCACACCTCCCACGCGTACGAAGGGACGATTTTCGACGGCGCCGGCAAACCGATTCCGTTTTCGGGCATTTACCGCGAGCAGTTCCTGACCCAGCGCGGCGTGGAATTCCTGCGCACGCGCGCCAAGCCGCCATTCCTGCTGGTGATGTCGTACCTGGAGACGCACCATCAGAACGATTCGGACACGTATGTTCCACCCAAAGAGCTGGCCGGCAAGTACAAGGACTTTTTCGTTCCGCAGGACCTGCGCCCGCTGCCGGGCTCGTGGCCCAGCCAGCTTTCCGATTACTACGGCTGTGTGACCAGCATCGACAACGCCGTGGGCGCGCTCACGGCGGCGCTCCGGCAGCAGGGGTTCCTGGACAACACGATCGTGGCGTTCATCAGCGATCACGGCTGCCACTTCAAAACGCGCAATATCGAATACAAACGCAGCCCGCACGAAAGCTCCATCCACATTCCGCTGATTATGGCGGGGCCGCGCTTCAACCGCGCGCTGGAAGTGCGCGAACTGGTGAGCCAGGTGGATGTGACTCCCACGCTGCTGGAAGCTTGCGGCGTGCCGGTCCCCGCGAGCATGCAGGGGCGCAGTTTTCTGCCACTGGTGGAAGGACGCCGCGAGGGCTGGCGGGAGGAAGTCTACATCCACATGAGCGAGTTCATGACCGGGCGCGTGTTGCGGACGCCGCAATGGACCTACGCGGTGGCGGCGCCCAAACGTCCCGAATGGCGCGGCGCGCCGGAAGCGAATCAATACGTGGAGTACATGCTCTACGACAATTATGCCGACCCCTTCCAGCACGCCAACCTGGCGGGGTTCGCGGAGACCGCTGCGGTTTCGAAGGAACTGCGCGCGCGCCTGCTGGCCCGGATCGGCGAAGCCGGAGGCAGGCAACCGTCCATCGAGCCAAGCTGGTTCCCGTACAGTTGATGCGGGCGGAACGGTCTCCTTTCCTGGATACTACTGACGCTCCGCCGCGATCTCGATGTAATCCAGCCCCGCGGGTTCCGCGCCATCCGGCACGCCCACGATGCGGATCTCGTCGCCCGGCCGCAGCGCCACGCCGCTGATTTCCCGGCGCGTGGATGACGTGGAATCCAGCCGCCGCGTGAACGGGTCGAGCGTGGCGGACCACTCGTCCACCAGTTGCTTGCCGATCCACAGGCGGTAGTGTGAGTGTCCATCCGCCTGGTCGAAATATTCCACCCGCAGGGTGTACCAGCCCGGCGCGCCCTGGTAGCGCAGCGATGCCGTGCAGGAGGCCGCGGCGCAGGCCACGGCTTTTCCGCCGGAAGCGTCTTCGGCGGGCGTCACGTCGCGCACGGTGTAGCCTTCGAGCGTCATCGATTCGGCTTCGTAGCGCCCGGGATAATGGCCCACGCGGCCTTTGGCATCGGCGATGCCGGAGGCGCGCGCGAACCAGTTGGTGACCGCGTCGCGCCATACTTCCGCCTGCCCCGCCTGGTACTCCAGTTGCGCCAGCACCTCCTGGTAGCGGCGCTCATCCACCAGCGGCTTGAGGCGCCGCCACGCGCGCACGTAGCCCTCCACCGCTTCGGCGCCCTGGTAGTGCGAGTCGTAAATATACTGGATCACCGTCTTGCCGTCGTGCAGCACGTAGGTGTAAGGAACGTGGTGCAGGAACAGCAGCAGATCGTCAGGACAGGTGGCCAGGGATTCGTACATCCGCGCCACCGCGGGCCGGTATTGGCCGATGTATCCGGTCCCCGTGGCGGTGGTGCGGTCCATGCCCACGCCTTTTTCGTCGGCCCGGTGCCACTGCCCCCAGCCGTTGCGCTCGGAGGCTTCCACGTTTACTCCGTAATGATTGCCGGTGATGTCGGTGAGGGTCTGCAAGCCCAGCGGGCCGGTGTAATTCTCGTAGGTGCGCCAGGAGGTGAGCTGCATCTGCCCGATGGTCCGATCTACGGTGGGGTCGGCGCCGAAGGTCAGGCGGGTCCATTCGGAGACGATTTCGGCGGCGCTCAGATCGGGATTCCACGCCAGCCGTCCGAAGCCGTAGAGGTTGGCCTGCGACATGTGGTTGCCGAGCCAGTTCTGGTCCAGCCCCACGTTCACCACTCCCACGAAGCCGCCGGTGGGACGGTGAAACACGCGGCCGGCCACCAGCGCCTTCACCGGCGTGGCCTGGTTGCCGGGCGCCGCGTGCATGTCGAAATCCAGGGTCTCTTTCCACATGGGCGGCAGGAACACCAGGTGGCGCGCCTGGCCCATGTACTCCTGGGTGACCTGCAACTCGATGGCCTGGTTGGTCTTCTCCAGAGCGCCGAACAGCGGCGAGGCCGGCTCGCGCACCTGGAAATCGATGGGGCCGTTCTTGATCTGAATCACCACGTTGTCGTCGAACTTGCCATCCAGATCGTGGAAATTGTCGTAGGCGGCGCGCCCGCGGTCGTTTTTGAGGTTGCGCCAATCCATGTGATGGTCGTAGACGAAGCCGCGGTAGAGCAGCAGGCCGCCGTGCGGAGCGAGGGCGCGCGCCACCACGTTGGCGGCATCGGCGTGCGTGCGGCCGTACGTCGAAGGTCCCACGCGGCCTTCCGAATCGGCCTTCAGAACGAAGCCGCCGAAATCGGGGATGGCGCGGTAGATGCCATCGGCCGTGGATTTCCACCAGGCCGCCACGCGCGCATCCAGGGGATCGAAGGTGTCCAGGCCGCCGACGGATTGCGGGCTGCCGAAATCCACCGCCAGAACCACCCGCACGCCCCACGGGCGGAAGGCGTCGGCAATGCGCGCGATCTGCGGCAGAAATTCCGCCGTCAGAGTTTTGGGCTCGGCATTGACGTTGTTGATGGAGCAGCCATTGATCCCCAGCGAGGCCAGCAGCCGGCCGTAGTCGGCGACGCGCGTGAGATCCTCGCGCACATGGCCGTTTTCCCAGAAAATCGAGGCGCCGCCGTAGCCGCGCTCGATGGTTCCGTTCAGGCGGTCCCATTGGTTCACCCAGCGGAGGGGGGCGTAGGGCGATTGGCGCTCGTCCAGACCGGCGAGCGGCTGGCCCAGCGCGATTTTGCGCAGCAGGGCAAAGCTGCCGTAGAGCAGGCCGCGATCTCCGGACGACGCAATCACGGTGTAGGGCCGCCCGCCCGCCGCCACGGTCTTGAGCCAAAAGCCATCCGCGGGCAGAGTTGCGTCCAGGCGCCACTCCGGCGCCGCGCGGCGGATTTCGTCGAGCGTCCCCAGCACCACGGCTGGCTCGGCCGGCAGCGCGGTTTCCGCGCGCAGCGTACGGCCCAGCATCCCCCGCACTCCGCGCACGATCTCGGCTTGCGCGCTGCGCCCCACGGCGGAATCGTCCAAAAGGACCACCGCGGCGGGCACTTCCTGGCGGGCTTCGACGAGCGCGTTGCCCTCCAACCGGGCGTAGCGCAGCCAGGCGTCGTATCCGGTCTCGGCGTGCGCGACGACGGGCAAGCTCAAGCATGCCCCACAAACCGCGATGGTCAAGCTCAGGACCTGGAACAGGTGGGGCAGGCGATTCGCCTGCCTTAGGTCGCGCTTCGCGCTGCGCATGGCTCGTCTCCTTCTACGAATTCACCCCGCTGGCGAGGTAGCCTCCATCCACCGCAATGCATTGGCCGGTGAGGAAACTGGCGGCGTCGGAGGATAGCAGCACCGCCGTTCCCACCAGCTCTTCGGGACGGCCGAAGCGCGCCATGGGAGTGCGCGCCAGCATTTCCTGGCCCCGCGGCGTATCGTTCACGATCTGGCTGTTCAAATCGGTGGGAAAGATGCCCGGCGCGATGGCGTTCACCGAAATCCCGTCGCGCGCCCATTCGCAGGCCAGGCTGCGGGTGAGCGAAAGCAGCGCCGATTTGGCCGCGCAATAGGCCGCCACGCGATGGAACGCCAGAAACGATCCGAGCGAAGCGATGTTCACGATGCGCCCGCGCCCGGAGGCCTTCAGCGGCTCATAGAACGACTGGCAGGCGCGCAGCGTGCCGCTCAGGTTGGTGTCGATCAGCGACAGCCAATGCTCTTCGCGAAGCGTGGCCGTGTCGTGCATGAAGGTGTAGCCGGCGGCGTTCACCAGGTTGTCCATGCGTCCGAACCGTTCCAGCACGGCGTCACGCAGGGCATCGATCGATTGGCGATCGCGCACATCGGCGGCGTGCGCCAGCGTCTGGCGGCCCAGGGCCTGGATGGCGCAGCAGGTCTCTTCCACGGCTGCCGGGCGCCGGCCCGTGGGCACCACGTCGGCGCCGTGTTCGGCCAGCCCCAGGGCAATCTCGCGGCCGATGCCCGAGGTGGCCCCGATCACCACCGCCACTCGGCCGGAGAGGTCCAGGCAATTTCGCATATTAAAAGGGTATCGCCGGCGGCCGGTCGCATTTCGGATCCGCCCACCGGTCGTTGGGAACCAGCGGTGTCCAACCCGGGCGGCCGGGATCCTGATCGTAAGGATAGCCGCCCAGCCGCCGGTACAGTTCCTGATACTGCCCCAGCTTTTCGCGGTCCAGCCGCACGCCCAGGCCGGGCCCCTGGGGCACCCGGATGGCGCCATCCTCATAAGGCATCGGCCCGCCTTCGATAATGTCGTCCGTCAGGTGGTGGTAGTGGGCGTCGGCGGCGAAAGAGAGATTCGGGAGCACCGCGCCCAGGTGCAGCATAGTGGCAAGCTGAATTCCCAGTTCGCCCGACGAGTGGACCGCCACGCCCAACTGGAACGTCTCGCAGACCGCCGCGGCTTTGACGCACGGGCGGATCCCGCCCCAGAAAGTGGTGTCCAGCAGGATCACGTCCACGGCAGTGTCCAGCACATTGGCGGCCAGTTGCTCGAAGTTCACCACCACGGTGTTGGTGGCCAGGGGCATTCCCACCATGGCGCGCGTGCGGCGCATGCCGTTCAGGCCGAAGACCGGGTCTTCCAGGTAGTCATTGTGTAAATTCTTGATGGCCTGCCCGAAGCGAATGGCCTGCTCGGTAGACCACACGGCATTGGGGTCGAAGCGCAGCGAATCTTCGGGGAAGGCCGCCGCCAGCGCCCGGTAGCACTCCAATTCGTAATCCTGGGGAAACACGCCGGCTTTCAGCTTGTGGGTGTGGAATCCGCAGCGCTGCTTGAGGGCGTGGGTGAACTCCACCAGTTGCTCGGGCGTGCGGACCTCGCCCGCGCCGGTCCGCGGATTGGGATAACGGAAGAAGCAGTAGGTGGCGAAAGGCACGCGGTCACGCAGGCGCCCGCCCAGGATTTCGCACACCGGAACGCCCCACGCCTGGCCCAGGATGTCCAGGCAGGCAAATTCCAGCGCCGCCAGCACCTGCGTCCGGTTGTTGTAGAGCGAAGCGGTAGGGTTGGCGATCCGGAAGCGCATTTCTTCGAGGCGCGCCGGATCGTGGCCCACCAGGTAGGATTTCATGGCCCGGAACATGGCCTCGGCCGATTCTCCGCCGCCCCCCATCTCGCCCAGTCCGATCAATCCGGTATCGGTTTCCACTTCCACGATGGTGCGCACGAACCGGCCCCAGTGGCAGCCGTTGGCGTGCCGCAGCGGCGCCTCCAGGGGGACCGTTACGGTGGTCGCCCGAATGTCCCGGATCCGCATATTAAGTTTCATGGTACAACAATACGCCCGCCTGCCCGCATACAGCCGCCGCCCCGGACGCGGGTGGGTTGTCTGCGGCTCGACCACCCTGTGAGAAAGGGGCCCCTATGACCGAAACCCTTGACTTTGGTGGTGAATTGCTATATATAGTTCGAGAGTGCAACGAATGCGCGGCCGAACGGGTCTGTCCGCCGCGCCCAGTGGAGGTTAGCCAGGCGGTATGAGTATTGGAACGCGTCTTCAAATCTGGGCCATGACCGCCCTGCTCACGGCTCTGTCGAGCATGGCGTACGGCCAAGTCCTATACGGAACTCTCACCGGGAATGTCGCCGACCCCAGCGGCGCCGCGGTGCCCGGAGCGAAAGTGGAAGCCCTGAATGTGGACACGGGGGTCAGCCGGAACACCACCACCGATGAACACGGCATCTACCTGTTTCCCAACATCGGATCGGGCGCCTACAAAATCACCGTAACGATGCACGGCTTTAAGACCATGGTCGAAGAGAACGTCATCGTGAACACCAGTGAAATGCGCCGTGTCGATTTCAGCATGCAAATCTCGCCGACCAGCGAAACCATGGAGGTTTCCGCCTCGGCCGCGGTTCTGCAAACCGATAAAGCCGATATCCATTCGGAAGTCACGCCGCAGGAAATCACGCAGTTGCCGTACCAGGGAACGGAAGGGAAGAACTTCCAGTCGCTGCTGCTCCTGCTGCCCGGCGCGAATACCACGGCCGGCTCGGGTGAAGCCAATTCGCAGGCGGGCAATCCGCAGCGCGCCGTCACCGTGTCCATGAACGGCGCGTCTTCCCAGGCCAATGCCACCCGGTTGGACGGCACGATGGATTCGTACCCGTGGCTGCCGGTAAACATTGCGTATGCGCCGCCGCCCGAAGCCATTGAGACGGTCAGCGTGAGTTCCAACGCCTTCGATGCCGAGCAGGGCGCGGCGGGCAGCGCGGCCATCAATGTGACCATCAAATCGGGAACCAACGATCTGCACGGCGTTTTGTTCGAGCGCAATACCAATAACGACTTATCCGCGGTGAACAGCTATTTCACGCATCCCGGCCGGCTGGCGAAGAATGTCTTCAACCAATACGGCTTCGCAGTCGGCGGTCCCGTGTGGATTCCGCACGTGATTCATGGGAAGAACAAGCTCTTCTGGTTCATGGATTACGAGGGCACAAAGAATAATCTGTTTGCCGCCGATCCGAACCTGACTCTGCCCACGGCGGCCATGCGCACCGGCGATTTCAGCGCTACGGGCACAACCATTTACGACCCGCTGACGGGCAATCCCAACGGCACGGGCCGCTCGCCGTTCCCAGGGAACATGATTCCCTCGAACCGGATTGCTTCGGCCTCCGCCACGCTGACGGCTCTTCTGCCGGCGCTCACCAGGCCCAGCCAGTACACCTCGAACTACGACGCCTACGGCGCCACTACCTACGACGTAGGCCGCTGGGATTTCAAAACCACCTACAATCCCACCCAAAAGGCCATGATCTGGGGCCGGTACAGCATTTCTCCGATGGATATCTACGCGCCGCTGGTTCTGGGCAAGGCGGGCGGCGATGCGTTCAACGGAGGCAATCCGGGGCACGCCGGCGGCCGCGTTCAGGTGACCGCCGCGGGCCTCACTTATAGCTTCACTCCCACCCTGCTGCTGGATGGCAATGTCGGCTACACGCGCCAGCACATCGGCGCCAATGGCGACCCGCAGGATGGCGATTACGGATTGGACGTGCTGCACATTCCCGGAACCAACGGGGTCGGCCCGAACTACGAAGGCATTCCGGGCTTCCAGGTGGCGGGCTTTGCCAATATCGGAAACACCAATACCGGCAGCCCCTTCGAGTTCCGCGACAACCAATACACCGGCAATATCAATATGACTAAGGTGAAGGGATCGCACCAGATCCGTTGGGGCTGGGAATACGACAAATACGCGCTGAACCAGTTCCAGCCGCAGGGCGGAACCTTCGGGACGGCGCGCGGCACTTTCGGCTTCGACGGATCGCTGGCGTCGCTCAATGGCGGCACCGCGATCAACCAGGGCACTCCGTCCAATTCCTGGGCCCAGTTCCTTCTGGGCTACCCGTCCGAAACCGGCAAGGTCACCCAATTCACCGATCCCAACGCGCTGCGCTTCTCCACCTGGTCGGCGTATGTCCGCGATATCTGGCAGGTGAAGCCGAAACTGACCATCGATTACGGCCTGCGCTGGGAATACTATCCCATTTACTCGCACGACCACTATGGCGCCACCCGCTTCGACCCCACCACCGACAATATCCTGGTGGGCGGCGAAGGCGGCGTACCGTGGGACACCGGCGCTACAGCCACCAAGAAGGATTTCGGCCCGCGTCTTGGCGCGGCCTACCGGCTCACCGAGAAGACCGTCATCCGCAGTGGTTACGGCATCAGCATCGATCCGGATAACATGCGCAACCAGCGCAACCAATACCCGTCCATCGTCAACCAGGTCTACCAGCCGCCGAACACCTATCAGTTCATCAGCTATGCCGGCGTGCCGAATTCGGACGGCGCCACCCAGGTGTCACTGGCGGATGGAGTGCCTCTGCCTAATTTCCCGGTGATCTCGGCGGGCACCATCACGCCTTCGCCCAATGCTTCGCTGACCACCTATCTGCCCAGCGTGAGCACGGTCACCTTTCCGAAAAACTTCAACCGTGGCTACTACCAGAACTGGAACTTCTTCGTCCAGCACGAGTTCTCGTCCACCCTCTGGGCGGAAGCGGGATATGTCGGAATGCATGGCGTACGCACGGACATGGGTGTGAACATCAACGGTTCGGCGCCGGGAACGGGCACCGCCGGGCGCCAGCTTTATCCCTACGTCACGAGCGACATGAACGAGTACGAGCCGTTCGGAGATTATTTGTACGACGCTTTGCAAATGCGCGTACGCAAGCGCATTGGCGCATCGCTCTTCGGCGCCAACTATACGTTCTCCAAGGGACTCGACAACATGAACGGCGACAACGGCGACGCAACCCTCTGGCGCGCGTATCCGGTGTCTTACTCCCTGGACAAGGCGCTGAATGGAATCGTCCGCCAACAGACCTTCACGATTTACTATGTGTACCAGTTGCCGTTCGGCAAAGGACATAAGTGGGCCACCACAGGGGCGGCGAACTGGATTATCGGCGGATGGCAGATCTCGGGTTTCATCAGCCGGTATAGCGGGCTGCCATTCACGGTGGGCACCTCGTCCGCCATCAACGCCGGCGGCCAGGCCGACAGCGCCAACCAAATCCTGCCGAACGTGCAGATTCTGGGCGGACACGACGCTAACGATCCCTATTTCAACGGCAACGCTTTCGCCAATCCTCCCAATGGCGTGCTGGGAACGAGCGGCCGGGACCTGCTGATCGGGCCGGGCTACTTTCAGACCAACGCGAGCATCAACCGGACGTTCCTTTTCAAAGAAGGGAAGATTAAGTTCCAGTTGGTGGGCGAAGCCTATAACCTGACCAATACTCCGGTGTTCTCCAACCCGGGCGGAAGCTGCTGCTGGACCACCAACGCCAACGGCACGACCAATTACAACAACTTCGGCATCATCACCAGCACCACCGCCGTGGTCGGCCAGCTCCAGGGCCAGCGCTTTTTGCAGGTGGGCGGATATCTGCGGTTCTAACTCGCGCGCCTCGCAAGTCGATCCCATCGCGGCCGGCCTCCCGAGAGAGGCCGGCTGCCGCTATGCCACCACGTGCCGGCGCCACGTCTCCGTGAACTTGCGCCACACCAGGGGCGCTCGCCGGGCTGCCAAGGCGCGGGCCATTTCCACCCCGCACCACAGAAAGTAGCAGGCCGTGATCCAGCGGTGCACCTCTCCTCCGGCCAGCGGGGAGAGCGCGAACTGCACCAGCCAAAGGACGAACAGACCGGCCGCCTCCCACCAGGTGAGCCGCATGTCCAGCAGAAACAGCGCGGCCAGCAGCGATTGGCCAAGGGTCATCAGAAGCTCCAGTTGCTGGCGCGCGTCGAGCGGGACCGCTACCGCGGCGCCCCGGCTGATGGAGTAAACCACCGGCAGCATGGCCGCCAGCAGTGTCCATTGGTTGATGTTGCTGGAGACCATGTTCATCAGGGCGGTAGACGCGCGGTCCACCGTGCGGGCCCAGTAGAAGGCGGAAACCTTTTCGGGAAACTCGGAGACGAATGGCGCCACCCACTGCACGAAGACGAAGTTGGGGATGCCCAGCACGGTGGAAACCGCCAGCAGGCTGGCAAGGAAAGGCTCTGCCGTCAGATAAATCAGCACGCCGCCGCCCACAAAGAGGGTGGCGATCGCCGCCAGGCGCGCCACGCGCGGCGCCGTGACGATGGCGCGGGGAACGCCCTCCAGTTCGACAATGGTCTCCGCGCCAGCCGGGGGCATTCGCCCGACGAGCGCCAGGTACCCGGCGTAAATGCCGATCAGCACGGCGGCATCGGCCAGCGTAAGCGAAGCCTTAAAAAAGATCACCGGACTATAAAGCATGGCGGCAAACAGGCCGATTACTTCCACGGAGTGTTCATCCGCCAGGCGAATGGCGCGGAGCGGGGCGGCGCTCCGGCGGCGGCGAAAAACGGCGGCGGTGGCGTAGACCATCGGCCAGCCCAGCCCGGTCAGCAGGCGTAACGCACCGGTCAGGTTGGCCACCAGCAGCGGAACTTGCTGCTTCCAGGCGAGGACTGCCTCGACGGCGAACTCGGGCAGCGTTTGCAGCCAGGCCAGGATGGCCAGGGCGACACCCTGGGCGATGAAGAATTGGGCGGATTCGGCGGCCCAGGCGATCAGCATGGCAGCCGCCAGGATCGAAGGCGCAGTCCAGAAAAGCGAG
>JASHSS010000711.1 GCA_030038565.1 Bryobacteraceae bacterium | reverse complement strand
AGGGGGGGAAAAGGGTGGTTCTGGGCGCAAGGGTTGAGTGAGGGCGCGAATAAGTGGGAAAGGGGCGGTCTGGGGCGCCAGGGAGTGGGTGAGGGCGCGAAAGAAGGGAAAGGCGGTTCTCGGTCGCAAGGGGTGGTGAGGGCGCGAAAGAAGGGAAAGGCGGTTCTCGCCAAGGCGCTAAGACGCAAAGGTCCGCTAAGAAGATGTGGGAGGATGACTTTTGGGAGAGGAGGGCGTCTAAGGTTCCATGCGATATACGTTGGCCGTGCTCTGGCTGTCCGGCGCGGCGCTTGCCCAGACGGGCGCGCCTTCGCCGGGGGGAAAGTGGATTTCGAACCTGAAACAGTTCGACCGGAATAACTACCAGCGGTTGGAACTGGCCGTGGAAGGGAGCAAATTAACCGGGAAACTCGGCCGGGACACGCTGGAAGGTACGTTCGAGAACGGACGGATTGAAGCCGGCATCAAGCCGAATCCGCAGACCGCGATTCAGCTCGAAGGGCGGTTGGAAGGCGACCGCATCACGGGAACGGCGGCTTATACGCGGGGAACGGATCACATGGAGTTCGGCTGGGAGGCGCACCGCGAGCCACCCGCCGGCGGCGCGCCCCGCACGCACACCTTCGAACCGACGGAGTTCCACCACTATTTTTCGGGCGCGATCGAACCGGCGCTGCACGTGAATCCGGGCGACACCGTGAAGACTTGGTCGGTGGACGCGGGCGGCACGGACCCCAAAGGCATACGCCGCACCTTGGGCGGAAATCCGCTGACCGGGCCTTTTTACATAGAGGGGGCGATGCCGGGCGACACGCTGGCGGTGCACTTCAACCGCATCCGGCTGAATCGGGATACGGCCATCAGCGATGCGCCGATTGTGGACAGCGCGCTGGACCCCGATTACGTGAAGGATCGCGGGAAGATCGGAGACTATGACGCCGACTGGAAACTGGACCGGGAGGCAGGTTTCGCCGCGCTGCAGAAGCCCACCGAACGGATGAAGGATTACCGGGTGCCTTTGGCTCCGATGCTCGGCTGCGTGGGGGTGGCGCCGCAGGGAGGGATGCGATACGGCTCGGGATTTCTGGGGAGCTTCGGCGGAAATATGGATTACAATCAGCTCCGCGAAGGGGTGACGGTTTACCTGCCGGTGTATGTACCCGGCGCGCTGCTGTTTGTGGGCGACGGTCACGCGGCGCAGGGCGCCGGAGAACTGACCGGCGACGCGCTGGAGACTTCCATGGACATCGAATTTACGGTGGAGGTGCAAGTGGGCGGGGCGCCGGACGCGCCGCGATTCGAGAGCGGCGAATACCTGATGGCCAGCGGCATCGCCGGCAGCATCGACGAGGCGTTTCGCAATGCGACCACGAACCTGGTCCGCTGGGTGCAAAAGAAATACGGTTTGAATGCGGCGGAAGCCTCATCGGTGCTGGGGACGGCCATGGTCTACGATGTGGCGGAAGTGGTGGATCCATCGGTTCACGTGGTGGCGAAGGTTCCGAAGACGGTGCTGGCGGTGATCCGGCCGGCCAACTGACAGGGGCGCGAGAGGCGCCGGGCGCAGGGGTTGCAGACTCAGACTGGAGCGGACGGTACGCGGGTAGTACGGACAGACCTTCCTTTGCCGGCGGGGGGCGTTCATAATTCACTTAAGTACAGCGGGCTGCGCGTTGCAGCCCAAAACCGAAACGCGCACACAAACCAGGAGGCGCAGCTTCTTCCTCTGTAGCTGCGCCTCGAAATCCGGGGCTGGGTATCCGAGGCGAGGGCTGTGGGCCAAACTGCGGCGGGAACGCCGGGCTGCGGCGGCGCCGTGGCGCGCGGAATCAGGGGTGCTTCTCACGTTTCTAAGTCGACAAACTCAACCTGCCAGGGCGAAGGCCGCAAATCCAGGCGGGCCAGAGTGATTGGTAACCGAAAGCGCCGGGGGCCGGCGCTTCCCGGGTTGACGTACAGGACGCCGGCGCGTTCCATTCGGCCGGGTTTATGGGAGTGTCCGCTCACGACCACGGCAAAGCCGGCCGCGGCGGGATCGAGGCTGAGCTGGGCAATATCGTGGAGGACGTAGATCCGGGCGGAGGGAATCTCAGCGACTGAGGTCAAGGGCAGGCGGGAGGCCCAGGGCCCGCGGTCAATATTTCCTCGAACGGCGATCACGGGCGCCAGGGCGCGCAGCTTTTCGAGGATCTCCGGTTTGCCCACGTCGCCGGCATGGATGATCAGACCGCATCCTTCGAGGGCGGCCATGGCCTCGGGGCGCAGGAGACCGTGCGTATCGGAGATCAGCCCAATGATGGGCGCCGTTCCCATTGGTTCGATGGTACCTGGGAGCGGGTTGGCGTGGTGTACTGAAAGTGGGGAGGAGTTGCGACCATGAGTGCGGCGCGGGTTCACGGTTCGGATTTGCGCGATGTAGGCGGCCTGCTGGCCGCGGTTCTGGAAGACTCTTACTTGATGTCCCAGCTCTCCCTGATTGAACAGGAGCACATCCAGGGCGCATCGATGGCGCTGCGGTCGCTGGTGCGGTTAGCGGATGCGCGCGATCTGGAGGACACCGTCAACGAGAGCTAATTGGGGCTGCGGCGGGGGCCTGAATTGCCCGAGATAACGGACTGAAGGCGCTCGGAAATGGCACGCATGGACTGAGCCTGCGCGGAAAGTTGCTGGCCCGCGGAGGCGCTCTGTTCGGAGTGGGCGGCGGTCCGCTCGGTGAGGGATTGCACATCCTCGAGCGATTTGGTGAGTTTGTCCATGCCATCGAGCTGCTCCTGGCTGGTGGTATTGACTTGGGCCACCAGCCGCTTGGCCTGCTCCGCGCTGGCAATCAGTCCGCGCACGGCGCCGGCCATGCCTTCCAGGGTGGACTTGCCGCTGCGAGCCTTGGCGAGCTCGTCGCTGATTACGGAGGTAATTTCGCGGGCGGCGTTGGAAGCGCGCTGAGAGAGGTTGCGAACCTCCTCGGCCACCACCGAAAAACCGGCGCCGGCGGCTCCCGCACGGGCGGCTTCGATGGAAGCATTCAAGGCCAGAATATTGGTTTGGAAAGCGATCGCGTCGATGGTTCCGACGACCCGCGCGACCTGTTCGCTGGAGGCCGCGATGCCGGCGATGGAGGCGGACATCTGGTCCAGTGTCTGGTCGGTGCGGGCGATTTCCTGCGACGCCTTATCCATCAGCTCGTAGACGGTGTGTGCGGTACCGGCATTCTGCTGGGCGATGGAATGGATTCCAGAGCCCGACGAGAATGTCTCCTGAACGACCGCCGCCTGGCGGGAAGCGCCTTCGGCCAAGGATTGACTGCCGGCGCTCACCTGTTCGGCTCCGGAGGTGATTTGCTGCGCGCATTCATGGAGTTCCCGCACGATGGGTTCGATCTGCCGGGCCACGCGCCGGGACACAGCGGACCAGACCGCGAGCGCACACAGGCTGGAGGCGAGGGCGACCAGGAACAACAGGCTGCGCTGCCCGGCTGAGGCCGAGGCCATGGCGCCGGCGATCTGGTTGTACTCGCTTTCGGGCAGGCTGGCGGCAATCACCCAGTCCCAGGGGGCAAAGTAAGCAAAGCGCGCCAATTTGGTAACCGGCCTGGGGTCTCCGGGGTTCTTCCAGAGATACCGCCGGGTGGCCAATTCCCCCGGTTTCAACTGCAGCGCCGTGCGGCAGATCTGCTGAATGAAATAATCTCCCGCGGTATCGCGAAGCTCCCAAAGGTCTTCGCCATCGCGACTGCCGCCCTGGGAAACGACATAGCGGCCGCGCGTGGGGCCGGTGGCATTGATCACGAAAATGTAACCGGACTTGCCTATCCTGGTGCGCATCATGACCTGGGCGAGGGAGGCCGCCGCAGTCCTCTCGGGCGTGCCGGCATAAAGCATGCCCACAACTTTGCCAGCCGGGTCAGTGATGGGCTCGTAAGCCGCCTGGTACCAGCCGTTGACGACAAAAGCACGACCTACGAAGGTCTGGTGAGCGAGCACCGCAGCGAGCACGGGATTGGGGGCGGCATCCGGGTTCACAGCCGGGATGAAGGTGCCGATCGCGCGTTTGCCATCATTGCCCGCAACGCTGGTTGCCACGCGCAGCATGTCGCCGCGAGCGTTCATGCGTTGAAAGATGGTACAGGTCGCGCCGAGGACGCCGCGCAGCTCATCCACTATAGGAACAGGCGTTTCAAAATCGCGCACCTGTCCGGCCCAGCGCCCAGCCAGCAGCACTTTTGGCAGCACCACAGGAGAAGGCTCCTGAGTGTACTGGTTGACCGCCTGCCAGGAGACCGTCTCAGAGCCTGAGAACCGGACTCCTCCAGCACGCGCGAGCGCTTCGTGGGCCAGACGCAGGTTGGTTTCCGCGGTGTGCTTCACGGAATCGACCAGGCCGGCGGTCATGGCCGCCATGTCGGTAGTCACGTGGTCGATATCGTTATCCATCAATTGGCGGCTGCCGGCTTCGACGACCGCGGCGATTCTGCGATTACTCATCCAGGCCACCGCCCAGCCCAAAGCAATGGTGGCGAGGGTGAGGATGATCCCAGTTGTCAGGAGGCGTTTTTGAAGTCCCATCGTGATTGGCAGTCAGCGGACTGCTCAAGTTTTATATCGGCGGGACGGGAGAATTCTTTATACCCGCCGGGAGAGCAAATTGCGGGCGGGCTGCGGGGGGCGCCTGGGAATCGTGGGGGGTGCAGGCAGATATAATTTAGGTTCTGAAAATCCGAGGTCAGGAGGTCGCTATGCATCGCCGTTCGTTCGTTCAAGCCGTGGCAGGCGCGAGTATGCTGGCCGGGGCGGAGTCCCCGGCAGAGGCGCAGGCAGCAGCCGGCAGCACGCGGTTGTACCGCATCGACTATTTCTACTACCGGCAGGGGGAACAGGGGAACCGCCTGAACCAGTTTTTCTCGTCGCAGGCGCCGCTATTTCTGAAACACATGCGCGCGTTCGGCGTGTTCACGGCCGTGATGGCGCCGCGTGCACAGACGATGATGGTTCTGAGCGGGTTTGCGGGCACGGAAGAGATGGGCGCGGCGGCGGCGCAGATCGAAGCCGACGCCGGGTACCAGAAGGCACACGCCGAATTCGAGAGCGGGGCCGAGCCGCCGTTCGATTCGGCGCAGCGCGTATTGCTGCAGGCCACGGCTTTCTCGCCGGAGATCGTGACGCCCGCGGAAATGCCCAAGGCTCCGCGGTATTTCGAACTGCGGGTGTACCACTCTCCCACGCTGCGGCAACTGGGGATGGTCCACGAACGGTTCGCGGGGCAGGAGATCCGGATCTTTCACCGTTCGGGGATCCATCCTATTCTGTACGCCGATACGATCATCGGCCCCGACTTGCCGAACCTCACGTACCTGATCCCGTTTGCGTCTTTGGGGGAGCGGGAAAGGGCATGGGATGCGTTCGGCGCGGATCCGGAATGGGTAAAGGTGCGGGCGGAATCGGTGGCGCGGGGCGGGCAGATTGTGAATTACAACAACATTTCGCTGTGGCGGGCGACGGCGTACTCGCCGGTTCAGTAGGCGGGGTGAGGAGGGAGCGGGCGCGGGCGCTCCGCTGACGGCCGGGATCGGAAGGCCGCGGCGGGCTTGAGAGAGCGAGCGAAGGAATGGGGCGACTGGGAACCAGCACAACGACATGCCAGGCGACCCGGCGCTGCAGTGCAACGGGGCGGACGAGGCTTCCGCGGCGCTGGTGACGGGCCTGAGACAACGCGAGCTGCTGGACGATAGATGGTGGTGTGGGGCGGGGAGTTCGGGCGCTGTAGCGGCGCGTACGCAGAAGCACAGTCGCGGAGGCGCGAAGTGTTCCACCGGGTACGGAAACCGTTCAGACTAATTCTGAAGGGACAGGCATGAACAGCGAAAAAATCACACTTCCGGGAAGCCAGCGCCAACCGGCGGGCACGCGCGTGGGCGATCTACCGGGCGATGAGAAGATCGACGTTTCGGTGATTCTCAAACCGAGAGAGCGGGTGCCCATACCGCAGAAGGGCGGGGCGGTGGTTTCGCGGGCGGACTTCGCCGCGAAGTATGGCGCCGACCCTCGCGCGATCGAACAAGTGCGGGAGTTTGCCAGGGAGAACAATCTTACGGTGGTGGAGGTATCGATAGCGCGGCGCACGGTGAAACTGGAAGGCACGGCGGAGGACATGACGCGGGCTTTCGATACACAGCTCGGACGCTATGAACACAACGGGCGGCAGTATCGGGCCCGCTCCGGCGGCATACAGCTTCCCACCGAGTTGGCGTCGCAGGTGGAGGCGGTGCTGGGGCTGGACAACCGGCCGCAGGCGCAGGCGCACTTTCTGGTGAGGCCCGCCGCGGCGGCCGCGGTTTCCTATACGCCGCGCCAGGTGGCGGAGCTTTACGACTTTCCGCTGGATGTGAACGGGACCGGAGAGACGGTGGGGATCCTGGAACTGGGGGGCGGGTATAAACCGGCGGATTTGCAGACCTACTTTTCTTCGTTGGGAGTTTCGGAGCCGACGGTGATTTCGGTTTCCGTGGACGGGGCCGAAAACGCGCCCACCAACCCGAACAGTTCGGACGCGGAAGTGCTGCTGGATATCGAAGTGGTGGGCGCGGTGGCGCCGGGAGCGAAGATCGTGGTGTACTTCGCGCCCAACACGGACCAGGGATTTCAGGATGCGCTGACCACGGCGATTCACGATTCGACCAACAACCCGTCGGTGATTTCGATCAGTTGGGGGGACGCGGAATCCAACTGGACGGCGCAGGCCATGACGGCGATGGATTCGGCAGCCGAGGATGGGGCGGCCCTGGGGGTAACGATCTGCGTGGCGTCGGGCGACGGCGGGTCGAGCGATGGGGTAACCGATGGAGCCAACCACGTGGATTTCCCGGCCTCCAGCCCACACGTTCTGGGGTGCGGGGGAACCAGCTTACAGAGCGCCAATGGAGCGATCACCAGCGAAACGGTGTGGAACGACGGCGCGCAGGGAGGGGCGACGGGCGGCGGGTACAGCGCGCAGTTTCCGGAGCCTTCGTGGCAAACCAGCGCGGGCATCGTGCCTCCTTCGGGCGGCGGGAGGGGCGTGCCGGATGTGGCCGGGGACGCCGATCCGCAGACCGGCTACAACGTGCTGGTGGATGGGGAATCACTGGTGATCGGGGGGACCAGCGCGGTGGCGCCGCTGTGGAGCGGGCTGATCGCGCTGCTGAACCAGAAACTGGGGAAGCCGCTGGGGTTTCTGCAACCTGTGATCTACGGGCTACCGGAAAGCGTGGGGGCGTTTCACGATATCACCAGCGGGTCGAACGGGGCGTATTCGGCGGGACCGGGGTGGGATGCGTGCTCGGGGTTGGGGTCTCCGGAGGGAGAGAAATTGCTGGCGGCGCTTTCGGGAGCCGCATCCGCAGGACCCGCGAAAAAACGCAAAAGCGGGCGGAAATCCTGAACTTGGAGCCGGGCGGCGCGGGCGGCGATGATATGCTATCGCATGGCTCGACTTACGATGCTGCTGCTCCGGTTGACGGCATGGACGGTGTTTCTGCCATTCGCCTGGGGGCAGCAGGCGCCCGCTACGCTTTTTAGCTGGTCGAACCCGATTGCCACGGACCGTCCGGCGGTGACCGATTCGAGCGCGGTGGTTCCCAAGGGAGCTTTGCAATTTGAGAACGGCTTTCTGGATACGAGCGCCGGAGGGTTAAACACACTGGATTTTCCGGAGACCCTGGTGCGGTTCGGCATCGCATCGACGACCGAATTGCGCTTCGGGGCGCCCGATTACTACGACACCGTGAATGCGCCGGCGGGGGCGGGAGCGGGATTCGGCGATCTGGAAGTGGGGGCGAAACAGCAGGTAGTCAACTCGCCGCGATTCCAGTTGGCCGCGATTGTGTCGCTCAGCATGCCGACCGGAGCGCGCGGCTTTTCGAGCGGCGAATACGACCCTTCACTGCAACTTCCATGGTCCGGCAAGCTCTCGGCCAATTGGACCGCCGCGGGGATGCTCTCGGTGTACGCAACGGCCGTGGACGGGACGCGCGGGGTTCTGGGGGAAGCCACTTTTCTGATCGATCGCCAACTGACCAGGGCATGGGACGCTTTCATCGAATGGGCGGGGGATTTTCCGAATGTGGGAGGCGAGCGGCATCTGCTACATTTCGGAACGGCATACAAGATTACACCGCAGCAGCAGTTGGATTTCCATGTGGGGGTGGGGTTAACGGCGGCCACGGTGAACCATATTGTGGG
>JASHSS010000710.1 GCA_030038565.1 Bryobacteraceae bacterium | reverse complement strand
CCTGGCCACCCACGCCCTCTCCATCTTCGGCGACCACAGCGACGTCATGGCCGCCCGGCCCACCGGCTTCGCCATGCTCTCCTCCGATTCCGTCCAGGAAGTCATGGATTTCGCCCTCATCGCCCAGGCCGCCACGCTCGAAGCGCGCATCCCCTTCCTCCACTTCTTCGATGGCTTCCGCACCTCCCACGAGGTCGCCAAGGTCGAACAACTCACACCCGGCGATCTCCGCGCCATGATCGACGAGGAACTCGTCCGGGCCCACCGCGCCCGCGCCCTTTCCCCCGATCATCCCGTCATCCGCGGCACCGCCCAGAACCCCGATGTCTATTTCCAGGCCCGCGAAACCGTCAACCCTTACTACCTCGCCACTCCCCACATCGTCCAGAACGTCATGGACAAGTTCGCCGATCTCACCGGCCGTTCCTATCATCTGTTCGATTATTTCGGCTCCCCGGATGCCCAGCGCGTCCTGGTCATGATGGGTTCCGGCGCCGAAGTGGCCGAGGAAGCCGTGGCCGCCATGAACGCCGCCGGCGAAAAGGTCGGCCTGCTCAAAGTGCGTCTCTATCGTCCTTTCGATGTGGAAGCCTTCGTCGCCGCCCTCCCCGCCACGGCTGCCAAACTCGCCGTCCTCGACCGCACCAAGGAACCCGGCGCCACCGGCGAGCCGCTGTATGTCGATGTGGTCACCGCGCTGGCCGAAATGGGAGTCTCCAAAAAGGTGGTCGGCGGCCGCTACGGCCTGGCCTCCAAGGAATTTACCCCCGCCATGGTCAAGGGCGTCTTCGACAACCTGGCCAGGCCTTCGCCCAAAAACCACTTCACCGTGGGCATCAAGGACGACGTCACCTTCACCAGCCTGGATTACGACCCCGAGTTTTCCACCGAAGTCCCCGGCACCGTGCGCGCCCTGTTCTACGGCCTGGGCGCCGATGGCACCGTCGGAGCCAACAAGAACTCCATCAAGATCATCGGCGAGGAGACCGCCAACTACGCCCAGGGCTACTTCGTCTACGATTCCAAGAAGTCCGGCGCCATCACCACCTCGCACCTGCGCTTCGGACCCCGCCCGCTCCACTCCAGCTATCTCATCACCAAGGCCAGCTTCGTGGCCTGCCACCAGTTCTCTTTCCTGGAGCGTATCGATATGTTGAAGGCGGCCGAACCCGGCGCCACCTTCCTGCTCAACAGCCCCTTCGGCCCGGACGAGATCTGGGACCACCTGCCGCGCCTGGTGCAGCGGCAGATCCTCGATAAGAAGCTGAAATTCTACGTCATCGATGGCTACGAAGTGGCCAAAAAGACCGGCATGGGCGGCCGCATCAACACCATCATGCAGACCTGCTTCTTCGCCATCAGCGGCGTGCTCCCGCGCGAAGAGGCCATCGAGGCCATCAAGCACTCCATCGAGAAAACCTACGGCAAGCGCGGCGAAAGCGTCGTGCGCAAGAATTTCGCCGCCGTCGATACGGCCCTCGATCACCTCCACGAAGTCAGGGTTCCAGGCAAGGTCACCGCCCTTTTCGATATTCGTCCGCCGGTCCCCGCCGCCGCCCCCGCCTTCGTCCAGAAGGTCACCGCCCCCATCTGCGCGGGCGAAGGCGACAGCCTCCCCGTCTCTGCCTTGCCCATCGACGGCACCTTCCCCACCGCTACGGCACAGTGGGAGAAACGCAATATCGCGCTCGAAATCCCCGTCTGGGACGAGCAGCTCTGCATCCAGTGCGGCAAGTGCGTGCTGGTCTGCCCGCACAGCGTGATTCGCGCCAAGGTCTACGACGAATCCGCCCTCGCCGGCGCTCCGTCTACTTTCAAATCCGTTCCCGCCCGGTGGAAGGAGATGAAGGAGCGCAAGTACACCCTGCAGGTCGCTCCCGAAGATTGCACCGGCTGCACCCTCTGCGTCCAGATTTGCCCAGCCAAGAGCAAGAGCGAAGTGAAGCACCGCGCCATCAACATGGTGGCCCAGCCGCCGCTGCGCGAGAGCGAAGCCGCCAACTGGGATTTCTTCCTCTCCATCCCGGAAACCGATCGCGCCGTGCTTTCCGCGAGCCAGGTGAAGGACGTGCAGTTGCTCGAACCGCTGTTCGAATTCTCCGGCGCCTGCTCCGGTTGCGGCGAAACCCCCTACATCAAGCTGGCCACCCAGCTCTTCGGCGACCGCATGCTGATTGCCAACGCCACCGGCTGCTCTTCCATCTACGGCGGCAACCTGCCCACCACCCCCTATTGCCAGAACCACGAGGGGCGCGGCCCGTCCTGGTCCAATTCCCTGTTCGAGGACAACGCCGAGTTCGGCCTGGGCATGCGTCTGGCCCTCGACCACCAGAACGAATACGCTCGGGATTTGGTGGCGCGGCTGGGCTTTTCCATCGGCGAGGAACTGGCCCAGGCCATCCTCACCGCCACCCAGAAGACCGAGCCCGAAATCTTCGCCCAGCGAGAGCGCGTCAAGCTGCTCAAGCAGAAGCTGGCCGCGCTGCCCAGTTCCTCCGAAATCCGCGACCTGCTGGCGGTGGCCGATTCCCTGGTGAAAAAGAGCGTCTGGATCGTCGGCGGCGACGGCTGGGCCTACGACATCGGCTACGGCGGCCTCGATCACGTCATCTCCACCGGCCGCAATGTCAACATCCTGGTGCTCGATACGGAAGTCTATTCCAATACCGGCGGCCAGGCCTCCAAGGCCACCCCGCGCGGCGCCGTCGCCAAGTTCGCAGCCGGCGGCAAGCCCCAAGGCAAAAAGGACCTCGCCCTCATGGCCATGAGCTACGGCAGCGTCTACGTGGCCAAAGTCGCCATGGGCGCCGGCGACATGCACACCGTCAAGGCCTTCCTCGAAGCCGAGGCCTTCGATGGACCCTCCATCATCATCGCCTACAGCCACTGCATCGCCCACGGCTACGACCTGGCGCTCGGCATGGATCAGCAGAAGGCCGCCGTCAATTCCGGCTACTGGCCTTTGTTCCGCTATAACCCCGATCTGGAAACCCAGGACAAGAATCCCTTCCAGCTCGATCCGCGCGCCCCGTCTCTGCCCCTCAAGCAGTACATCTACAACGAAACCCGCTACACCATGCTGGTGAAGAGCCATCCCGAAGCCGCCGCCAAGCTTCTGGAAGAGGCCCAGCAGGATGTGAACTTCCGCTGGAAACTCTACGAACACATGGCCCACCAGCCGGTGAACGGCCAGGAGGTGAAAAA
>JASHSS010000709.1 GCA_030038565.1 Bryobacteraceae bacterium | reverse complement strand
CTGCATGGTCTCGAAATACCCCATCGAGACGCTATCGGCGTCGGCCAGTTGATCTTTGTGATTGGGGTAGCCCTGGACCTCGAACAACGCCATGCTTTCGCGATGGCTGAAGGGCAGGTTGCCGTCCAAAGCGGCGACCTCGACGCCTGGGAGCACGCGGACCGCCGCGAGAAGCCGGCTGTAGGCCGCACGGAGTTGCTCGGGCCGGTCGTTTCCCGGCGGCGGCGTTACCCGCATCGCCAGCGTGGATGGGGCAAACCCGGTGCCTTCCGATTGCAGTTTGATCTCGCTCTCAATCAGCAGCCCCGCGCCTGCCAGCAGCACCATCGAGAGTCCGACTTCGGCCACGATCAGCCCCTCGCGCACCCGCCGCCGTCCGCCGGCCACGCCCCGGTTGCCCCCCTCGCGCAGCAGCCCCATCAGGTCGTTCCGCAGGGCCGAAAGCGCCGGCGCCACGCCGAACGCCAGACCGGTCGCGAGCGAGATCCCCACCGTAAACAGCAGCACCCGCGTATCCAGCGAGGCTTGATCGAGGCGCGGAATGTCGCCCGGATTCAGCCGCACCAGCACCCGGACCGCTGCCTGCGCCCCCAGCACGCCCAGCGCGCACCCTCCCAACGCCAGCAACAGCGCTTCCGTGATGGCCTGCCGCACGAGCCGGCTCCGCGCCGCCCCCAGCGCGCTGCGCAGGCTCATCTCATGCACTCGCCCCGTCGCCCGCGCCAGCAGCAGGTTGGCCACATTGCCGGTCGAGATCAGCAGCACCATCGCCACCGCCCCCAGCAACAGCCACATTTGCGGACGCGCCGGCCCCAGCACCGTGTCCGTGAGCGGACGGACCAGCGTGTACCACCCCCGGTCTTCGGGCTTGCGCCCGTCGTCCAGGTGTTTCTCGATGGCCGTCATTTCCTGCTGTGCGCGCGCCCGCGACACTCCCGCGGCCAGACGGCCCACGGCGATAAACTCGATCGAATCGGATTGCTTTTCTTTCTCGGTCAGCGCGGCCGGAACCCAGACGTCCGATTGCAGGATGTCTCCGATCATCGGCGGCAGCTCATTGCGCCGCGGAAAATCGAAGCCCGCGGGCATCACGCCGATCACCCGGTGCGCCTTCCCGTCGAGCCAAAGCGTCTTCCCGATCACTGCCGGATCGCCCGCGAACCGCGTTTGCCACAGCCCATGCGAGATCACCGCCACGCGCTCGTGCCCCGGCTGGTCGTCCTCGGCCATAATCGGGCGGCCCAGTTCCGGTGCGGTGTCCATGGCGGCGAAGAACTCGCGGTCGACTTTCGCCCCGCCGATCTTCTCCGCGCCGTTGCCGCCCGCCACGTGAAACCAGTCCTGAATGACTCCGCCCAGGTGCGAGAACGACCGGCTCTGCTTCTGCCAGGCCAGGAAATCCGGTGGTTCCGGCCCCAGTTCCAGCGGCACCGGCGGACCCAGATGCCTGTTGGGCCGCCATACGAAGACCAGCCGCTCCGCATCGCCGAACGGCAGCGAACGCAGCAGCACCGCGTTCACCAGGCTGAACACCGCCGAGCTCGCCGCGATCCCCAACGCCGCCGTCAGAAGCGCCACCAGCGTGAATCCCGGGGCCTGTGCAAGCAGCCTCGCCCCGTAGCGCAGGTCGCCCGCCAGCATGTGCCAGTGCTCTCGCGGAGCGCTCAGCGCCACGTCCGCCAATGCCTGCCGCCACACCCGCAGCGGTGGTTCGGCGCGCAACCGCTCCAGCAGGAACTCCTCCATCTCCCCGCCGTATTCGTGGCGGAACTCCGCCGGATAGGCAAACAGCAGCGTGCGGTAGACCCTAGCCGCGCTCTGGCGCCAGTCCATAATGCCTCGCTTGTTCCAGAAGCTCAGCCAGCCGCGCGGCTTCCGCCCGCGCCGCCCGGCGTCCCGAGGGCGTCAGCCGGTACACCCGCCGCCGGGCCAAAAGGCCGCCTCCCTCGCCGCCGGCGAGTTCCGCGATGAAACCCTGCTCCAGCAGCCTTTGAATGGCCCCGTAGAGCGTGCCGGCGCTCAACTGCACCTTGCCTCCGGTGCGCGCCGCCACGTCCTGCATGATGCCGTAGCCGTGCTGATCGCCGCCCGCCAGCGCCACCAGGATCTGGAATGCCTGCGCGCTCAACGGCTGATGTTCTATCATGACCGACAGTATACCGCGCCTCGATATACAGTCAAGCGATAGGCAGTCAAGCGATAGACGGCGCCTTTACTTTTTCGAGGCCAGCGCCACGCGGCTGTGATGGCGCCCGTAGCCGAAGTAAATCCCCAGGCCGATGATCAGCCAGACCACCAGCCGCAGCCAGGTGGCGCCCGGCAGACTCGCCATCAGGAATGCCGAAATCAGAATCCCCATAATCGGCACGAACGGCACCAGCGGGGTTTGAAATGGCCGGTGCAAATCCGGACGGCGGCGGCGCAGAATCCACACCCCGGCGCATACGATCACGAAGGCCAGCAGCGTGCCGATGCTCACCAGTTCGCCCAGCACCCCGATCGGAATCAGCGACGCGAATATGGCCACAAAGATTCCCACTGTGATGGAGGAGATATACGGCGTGCGGAACTTGGGATGGATCCGTCCCGCCCACTCCGGCAGCAGCCCATCCCGGGACATCGAAAAGAACACCCGCGACTGGCCCAGCAGCATCACCAGCATTACCGTGCTGAGCCCCATGATGGAGCCGATCAGCACCAGGTACTCGCCCCACGCCACGCCGGTGGCTTCCATGCCCAGTGCCACCGGAGCCGCCACGTTGAGCTGCGGATACTTCACCACGCCGGTAAGCAACCAGGCAGTGGCGATGTAGAGCACCGTGCAGATGGCCAGCGATCCCAGAATTCCGATGGGCATATCGCGCTTGGGATTCTTGGCCTCCTGCGCGGCCGTGGAGACCGCATCGAACCCGATATAAGCGAAGAAAATCACGGCCGCCCCGCGGGCCACTCCCGACCATCCATAGTGCCCGCTCTCGCCGGTGTTGGGCGGTACAAAGGGAGTCCAGTTGGCCTGCGCCTGCGCCCAGTGTTGGGACACATACACCGCCGCCACGGCGATGAACACCAGCACCGTTCCCACCTTGATGAAAACGATGATGGTGTTGATAGTGGCCGATTCCTCAATCCCGATCACCAGGATGGTAGTCACCAGGCAGATGGCCAGGAACGCCACGATATTAAACACCGCGGTAACGTGCGGCAGCGACGCCAGATTCACGCCTGCCGGGACCGTTGCCGCCGGCCGCCACAAACCGTTGTAGAATGCCAGGTCCGTTCCGGGTGTGTCCGTCAGCGTGGGCGGTATGGGAATGCCCAGACGAGCCAGCAACTGCACCACGTTGGCGCTCCAGCCGGAAGCCACGGTGGCCGCTCCGAAGGCGTATTCCAGGATCAGGTCCCAGCCGATGATCCAGGCAAACAGTTCGCCCAGCGTGGCGTATCCATAGGTGTAGGCCGACCCGGCAATGGGAATCAGCGAAGCGAACTCGGCGTAGCACAGGCCCGCGAAAAGGCATCCGGTCCCCGCCAGGATGAAGGAGATCACGATGCCCGGCCCGGCAAACTGGGCCGCCGCCGATCCGGTCAGCACGAAGATCCCGGCTCCGATAATCGCCCCGATTCCCAGTGCGATCAGGTTCAGCACGCCCAAGGCGCGCTTGAGGGTGCATTCGCCCTCCTGACCGGCCTCATCCAGAATGGTGCCGATCGGCTTGCAGATCAAAATGCTGGCCATAAGTGCTGAAGTATAACATCCTGGGGCGGGCAGCCGGGAAACGGCGCACCAAAACGGCATCTGCCACGTTAGATTGAGGAAGAGGAGTCCATCTTCGTGAAAACCACGCTCGCCGTCCTGGCCTGCGCCGGCGCGCTCGCGGCGCAAACCGCGTCGCCTCAGCCCGCGGCCACGCCCGCCCACGAAACGCCTTTGCGCTTCGATCCCGGCTTGATCGACCATTCAGCCGATCCGTGTAACAATTTTTACCAATATGCCTGCGGCAACTGGCTCAAGCAAAATCCCATTCCTGCCGACCAGGCGGAATGGGGGCGATTCGAGGAACTGGCCGAGCGCAACCGCGATATCCTGCACCAGATTCTGGAAGAAGCGGCCAAGCCGGCTTCCACCACCGACCCGGTCGCCCGGCAGATCGGCGATTTCTACGCCGCCTGCATGGATGAGAAAGAAATCGACGCCAAAGGGCTGGCGCCACTGGAACCGCTGCTGTCGCGCATCCGCGCCCTGACGGACAAAGCGCAACTTGCTCCCGAGGTGGCGCGTCTGCAACTGGCCGGCGTGGAGGCCATTTTCGATTTCAGCTCGGGCCAGGATGCCAAAAACTCGCAATCTGTGATCGCGCAGGCCGATCAGGGCGGCCTCGGCCTGCCGGATCGCGACTATTATCTGAGACAGGATGCCAACAGCGTGGAACTGCGCCAGAAGTACCTGGAGCATGTCCAGCGCATGTTCAGTCTGGCCGGAGAGACAACCGCGAAGGCCAAAGCGGACGCCGTCACGGTGATGAAGATCGAAACCGACCTGGCTAAGGGATCGCTCGATAACGTATCCCGGCGCGATCCTGAAAAGGTCTACCACAAGATGACCAGGGCGGAGCTGGAACAACTCGCGCCGGCGTTTCGCTGGACCCAATACTTCACCGCACTCGCCGCGCCCGAGTTCCAGTCCCTCAACGTGGCCTGGCCCGACTTTTTCAAGGCCATGAACAGCGAGATCCAAGACGTCAGCCTGGACGATTGGAAGACCTACCTCGCCTGGCATGCGCTGCACGGTTCGGCGCGCCTGCTGCCCACGGCTTTTGTGCGCGAGAATTTCGATTTCTACGGCCGCACGCTCACCGGCGCCACCGAACTGCGGCCGCGGTGGAAGCGCTGCGTCGATTTCGTCGATGCCGACCTGGGGGAGGCCCTGGGCCGCAAGTACGTGGAGCGCACCTTTCCGCCGGACGCCAAAGCGCGCACCCTGAAAATGGTGGATGCGCTCGAAAAGGCGCTCGGCGAGGATATCCGCAACCTCGACTGGATGGGCGCCGCCACCAAACAGCAGGCCCTCATCAAGCTCAAGGCCATCGCCAACAAAATCGGCTATCCCGATCACTGGCGCGATTATTCTTCGGTGGTGGTGAAGCGCGATGACGCCCTCGGCAACGACGACCGCGCCACCGCCTTCGAGGTCCATCGCGTGCTCAACAAGATCGGCAAGCCGGTGGACCGCAACGAGTGGGAGATGACGCCGCCCACCGTGAACGCCTACTACGATCCGCAGATGAACGACATCAATTTTCCCGCCGGTATCCTGCAGCCGCCGTTCTTCGACAACCACATGGACGACGCCGTGAATTTCGGCGGCATCGGCATGGTCATCGGCCACGAACTCACGCACGGCTTCGACGACCAGGGACGCCAGTTCGATGCGCAGGGCAACCTGCACGACTGGTGGACCCCCGAGGACGCCAAAGAATTCGATCAGCGGGTGGCCTGCGTGGCGGACGAGTATTCCAGTTTCAGCGTCGCTCCGGGGGTGCACATCAACGGAAAGCTCACCCTGGGCGAGAATACCGCCGACAATGGCGGCGT
>JASHSS010000064.1 GCA_030038565.1 Bryobacteraceae bacterium | reverse complement strand
CGCCTCACCACCAGCCCTGCTCGACCAGAATCCGCTGGAAGCCGGGCGTATCGAGCGACACCTCCGGAAACCACAGCCCCACCGGTTCGCGCGCCCACCACGCCCCGCTGGTTTTCCTGGCTTGGGGCGTGGTGAAGCGGTACAGGTAGAGTTGCGCACGCACATAGCGCGGCGGGTGATCGGGAAACGGGTTGGTCTTCACGAGGCCGAGCGTAGCGCGGTCGCCTTCGAGTAATTTCGCCATGAAGTTGATGAACCAGGGCTCGTGCGTGTAGCGCGACATCGCCGCAAACCACATGAGCCAGTCCAGGCGCAGGTGGTAGGGCGCGATCTGCGGCGGCATCGTCCGCGGGTCTCCGGGCTTGCCCTTGAATTCATACTCGCGCCACGCCGTGCCTTCACCGGGCGAGGGATCGGCGGTTCCCTCCACGATCACCTCGTAGCGCGTCTGGTTGATGCTGCCGAAGGCCCCGTAGGTGTTCACCAGGTGCAACGGATTGTAATTGAAATTCATGAGCTGCCCCGGCGACACCATATTGAGCGCCGGCTGGATGCTCAGAATCCCTACCACCACGGCCAGAGCCGCCATGCCGTAACGGACCACGCGCCCGGGCGGTGGAATATCGGCCGGTGGACGGATGGGAATCAGTCGCGCCAGAACGCGGCCGTCCAGCGTTGACAGGGCCAGCACGATGGTTAGCAGATTCAGGAAGGAGAGATTGCCGCTCGACATCAGCAGCAACTGGAAGACGATGGTAACCGCCCCGGCGATGGTGGCGATGGGCTGCGGCGCGAAGTAGGCGAAGGGAACCGCCAGTTCCACAAAGTGGTTGAACCCGACCCCCGCGCGGTGGATCCATGTGGGCGCCCAGTGGAAGTACCAACTCAGCGGATTCGGCACGGGCTGGGTCTCATAGTAGTGGTCGAGGCAGGTGAAATCCCTCCAGCACGGGTCGCCGCGCAGCTTGATCAGCCCCACTCCGAACATCACCCGGAACAGCATCCAGCGCAGCAGCCACAGCGGGATCGGGCGGGGAGCGCTCGCGCGTGGTCCCAGAAAGATGGCGTAGAAGCCGGCTTCCAGCAGCATGGATTCCCAGCCAAACGCGTAAAAGGTCTGCCCGACGTTGACGAAGGACAGATAGAGCGCCCAGAGCAGCGCCCAAACCAGCATGGAAAACCACGCCCGGTAACGGTCGGAGAGTCCGGCGAGAGCCAGGACGCAGAGCAGCGTTCCGAGCCACGCCGCCGCGGCGAAAGCCCGGTCGTTGGGAAACAGAAAGAAGAGGCTGGGCGCCTCGCGGAAGGCGACGCGCTGCACGAAGAGCGGCACCGGCAGCAACCCGTGCTCGCCTAGAAGCGGCCGGAACTGGTTCAGCGCAACCAGAAAGGCGATCAGATATACCAGCCCCAGGCCCCGCTGAAACAGCAACCGGGGCAGCCAGTAGCGCGAATCCCCTCCCATATCGATCGATCTCTTTCCACAATCGCACGAATCGCCGCCCGCAAACGCCATAGGCAGCCGCCGCCATCCACCCGGATTCCCCGCGCAGCCGGACTGTGCGCGCCTTCACGGCGCTCCCGGATGGTCCGGTGACACCTGGTCACTGAAATGCACCGGAGATCCGCGAGTGTTCGTCTATGTAATGTTAGGCACGCCCCTTCGGGAGCGCGGAAAGCGCAGGAACTGCTATGACAGCATCATCAGTCCCGGTGAGGCCCTCCCGGGCGGAAAGTGATCTCGAAGCTTTACTGGCTCGCATGCGGCGGCGCTTGTATCCGGAAACCATCCCCGTGCTGGTCTCCTACTGGCTGAAAACGGTGTATGCCGCCGGTCACAAGCGTGACTGGTGGAAGGACCTGAACAAACTGTTGAAGCAGGTTCTTCGGGAGCAGTTTCTGGATGCTCCCTCCCGGCAAGCCCTCATGGAAGTTCGGGCGTGGATCCAGCAGGACGGATTGCTCACGGCCAAAACTCCGCCCGCCGCGCCACCGGGCGCGGAACCGTTTCGCGCCAATCTGCGGACCGAGCGGCTGGCGCCCTATATCGGCCAGCTCCTGAACCACTGGTTATCCGCGGAGGTGGCCCGCCTGCTGGTGAATGAAAGCGAACCGGCCTTTCAGCAGGATGGCGGCATTCCGGCTCTGGCCACCGGCCGGGCGCTCGAACGGCTGCTGGTGCGCGAGCGCCTCTCGCCGGGAACTCTGGAAATGCTGCTTCAGCCCGAACTGCTTTCCCCGCGCGAAGTGTACCCCGCCGATGCGGAGATGTTGCGCGACGTGGTGCTGGCTCTGCTGGGCCGGACCGCGGCTCCGGCGACGCCAGTGATGCCCGCCACGCTCTTGGGCGTGGCCCCCGGTTCGCCTCTTCCGCCGGATTACCGCGAGGCGGTGCTTCACGCTTCCTACGTAGAGTGCCAGGGAAGCGAAGAGGTGCACGTTCCCATTCGAACCACCGACGCCCTGGAAATCCTGAAGGGCGGAGCGGTGCGGATTGCCTCCATCATTGTGACCACGGATGGGCGCTGGTGGGAATCGGAAAACCTGCAAAGCGGCGAACAGTACACCGTGGTCTATCGCCCGGTGGGTCGCCTGCGGATCGATTATTCGGCCGATCACGCCAGGCTGGACGTGCCGTGGCCGGATACGCAACTGGGCTGGTCCGGCGTGGTTCATTTTCAGGATCCTTTCGAACTCTTCGGCCGCGAGTGGCGCGCCTCCAGTTGGGAAACCGATGGCCAGCGGACCTGGCTGCATCTGGTGTTCTCCCGCGCCCTGCCCGTTGTCGAGGTTCAACCGGATGCGGAACCACGCTATCGTCAGGCTGGTTCGGCGGCCTCCGATATAGCCTGGGCCGCGCTCGAGAACGCGCTCGCCGCCGCCATGTTGCAACACAACCGCGAACCCATCGAGCAGCTCCGGCGCCCGGATTTCATTCCCCTCGGACGCGCCATTTTTGAGCTGGCGCAATCCATGAAGCACCGCCGCCTGGTGAGGCGGGAGACCATAGAAATCCACCTCAGGGCCATCCGCTATTTGCAGGCCGTGGTTTCGCTCGAATACGGCCGGGTTCCCTGGCGCATTCTTCCCACCCCGGTGCGCGCAGGTTTTCTGAAGAGCCGTCTGGACGCGGATTTGCTGGCGCTCCTGAACCAGGTATTTGAGGCGCTTCCGGAGATTCTGATCGAGGCGGGAAGGCCGATTGGGCGAAGCGCCCAGGCCGCGCACTCGAATTCGCCGTCCCAAGCCGCCTGATCAGCCCGGAGAGCGGCAAGCCTCGCGGCGCCACTTCGCGGGTTATATCCATCGCCGCTGTACCGAGGCCGGGGCCCAGCGGTTTGGAGACCGCCTCTCGGGGCTAGCCGCTGCGGGCCGCGCCGGAAAGCCGCATAATGAGGAGTTGACGAGGTGACATGGTGAAACCGAGATCTACTCCTCTTTGGGCGCTCCAACTCTCCATCGCCGCGGGGGCGGTCCTCGCGGGGGTCTATGCCGTTGCGCAAACTCCCGCTTCCGCGCCGGACGCGGCGCGGGATGCCAGAATGCACTGGTTCCGCGAGGCCAAGTTCGGCCTGTTCATCCACTGGGGCCTGTACTCGATTCCGGCCGGCGAATGGAAGGGGCAGCCGGTTCCCGGCATCGGCGAATGGATCATGAACCACGCCAGGATTCCGGTCAAGGAATACGAACAGCTCGCCGCGCAATTCAATCCCGTGAAGTTCAACGCCGAGGAGTGGGTGCAGATGGCCCAGGACGCCGGGATGAAGTATATCGTGATCACCAGCAAGCACCACGACGGCTTCGCCATGTTTCACTCGCAGGTGAGCAAGTACAATATCTACGACGCCACGCCGTTCCACCGCGACCCGATCAAGGAATTGTCAGAGGCCGCCGCCCGCCATCACATCCGCTTCGGCGTGTACTACTCGCAGGTGCAGGACTGGCACGAGCCCGACGCCAATGGCAACACCTGGGACTTCGGTCCCGACGACGACCACAAGAACTTCGACAAGTACATGACCGAGAAGGCCCTGCCGCAGGTGAGGGAACTGCTGACCGGGTACGGTCCCATCTGCCTGATCTGGTTCGACACGCCGCGCGGCGTGATCAGCGCGCAGCACCCCGATCGTGGCCAGCGCTTCCTCGACCTGGCGCACCAGTTGCAGCCCGCGACTTTGATCGATGGGCGCCTGGGCGTGCAAGGCGATTACGTGTCGATGGGCGACAATGCGATTCCTAACCGCGTGGTGCAAGGGGACTGGGAAGTACCGGCCACGCTGAACCACACCTGGGGTTTCAAAAAGGACGACACCGATTGGAAGACGCCGGAGGATTTGACCTTCAAGCTGGTGGATATCGTCAGCAAAGGCGGGAATTACCTCCTGAACGTCGGCCCGACCTCCGAAGGCGTGATTCCACAGGCCAGCCAGGACAACTTGCGGGCGGTCGGGAGGTGGTTGAAGGTCAACGGCGAATCCATCTACGGCGCGGGAGCGACGCCCTTCGGCCCCGAATTGGGCACACCGGACCCGAGCCGGAAAGACAAGAAGGGCAATCCGGTCGTAGTGCCGCTGACCGACTGGCGCTGCACCACCAAGCCGGGGAAGCTCTATATCCACCTTTTCAAATGGCCCGGCGGCTCTTTCAAACTTGCGAAGGTGAGCGGCAAAGTCTCCCGCGCTTACCTGCTGGCAGATGCCGCGCACAAGCGGCTGACCGTGGAGCAGAACGGTGAAAGAGTGACGGTGAAGTTGCCGGCGCAGGCGCCCGACCGGATGGACTCCGTGCTGGTGCTCGAAACCCGGTAAAGGCGAGTCACCCCTACGCGTAGCGCAGCAGGGCCTTGAACCCGAAATCCATGTGCTGCTGGATGTGGCAGTGAAATAGGGCCGGTCCCGGCTGGTCGGCGGTGAAGTCCACGCTGGCGCGGCCGTAGGCGGGCACCACGACGGTATCCTTGATCACGCCCGAGGTGGGTTTGCCATAAATCTCGGCGATCTCGAGTTGGTGGCGATGCAGGTGCAGCGGGTGGGCATCGTCGGTGCGGTTGTGGAACGTCAGCCGGTAGCGCGCGCCGTGCTGCAGCAGAAACTCCTGGTCGTGGGGATAGGGCTTGCCGTTGACCGTGAAGCTGTTGAACTTGCCGGCTCCGCGAGGCACCTTTTCGAACACCATGTCCAACTTCTGGGCCGGCGCCGGTAGCGAGGGCGGCTTGCCGAAGAGCGTGTAGTCCCAAATGGATTTGGGCGGCGGCGTCCACTCGGGGGTGCGGTGTTTGTTGGCGTATTCGATGACGATGCCCAGCCCGCCTTCGCGCACCGGGTCTTCAGGCGCCCCGAGGATCCAGACTCCCGGCTGATTCATCTCCACCCAGGCATCGATGCGTTCGCCGGGACCCAGCATCAACACGTCCACCGCGGCGGGGGTGGGCACGGGATTTCCATCCAGCGCGATGATGTTGAACTTGTGGCCGGGCAGCGCGAGATGGCGGTTCTCGATGGCGCTGGCGTTCAGAAAATGAAACAGCACGCGCTCGCCGGGATTCACGCGGATGGGATCGCCGGCGCCGACCGCCTTGTCGTTGATGGAATAGATATCGGCGGTCACCTCCAGCCCGGGTTGGCGCGTATCCAGGACGGCCGGTTTTTCGGGTTGCGCCGCGATGGGGTCGAGATCGTCGGTGTCCATGAGTTGATTCGTGAAATAGGGTTCCCAATCGCGCAACGCCAGGTAGTGCTCCTGGTCGTAATGGCCGGGATTCCCGGCTCCCTCGATGATGAGAAAGCCGTACATGCCGGTGAAGCTGCCGCGGTGCAGGTCTTCCATGGCCATGGTGTGGGTGTGATACCAGCGCGTGCCGGCGGGCGTGGGCGTGAACTTGTAGCTGCGGCTGCCATGCGGAGGCACCGGCGGAGTACCCTCTTCCTCCGATCCATCCACATCGGAGGGAATCAGCAACCCGTGGAAATGCACATACTCCGGGACGTCGGTTTTGTTGACCACGTTCACCGTGACCGGCACGCCTTCCTTCACGCGCAGCCGCGGCCCGGGTGAAGTGCCGTTGTAGCCGATGGTGCTGATGATGCGGTTGGGCGCCAGCTCGACCGTGATGGGCGCGATTTCGAGCGTGAACTCGGTCTTGGCTGCATCCGTGGAGCCGGCGGGCGTCAGAAACGATTGCTGGGGACGCGCCGAAAGCCTGCTTCCGGCGGCCGCGCCGGCGGCGAGTTTGAGGAATTCGCGTCGTTGCATGAGAAATGCAGGAACTAGCGACCATCGTACCGCAACGAGAATTGGGGGCGAGTTGGGGAGGGCGCGATGGGGGTTCACACGGAGGCACGGAGAAAGCACGGAGAAAAACCACTGGGCGATTCACCGCCGAGACACCGGGGCGAGTTGGGGAGGGCGCGAATGGGCCTTCACACGGAGGCACGGAGGAAGCACGGAGAAAAACCACTGGGCGATTCACCGCCGAGTCGCCGGGGCGAGTTGGGGTTCACACGGAGGCGCGGAGCGCACGGAGGAAGCACGGAGAAAACCACAAGGCGATTCACCGCCGAGTCGCCGGGGCGAGTTGGGGTTCACACGGAGGCGCGGAGCGCACGGAGGAAGCACGGAGAAAAACCACAGAGCGATTCACCGCCGAGTCGCCGGGGCGAGTTGGGGAGGGCGCGAATGGGCCTTCATACGGAGGCACAGAGGGCACGGAGAAAGCACGAGGAAAACCAGGACGAGAGTGCGGAAGAGGGGAAATCGCACCTGCTTGTCCGGCTGCGCCACCGCGTTGCCGGCTTCTGGTATGCTTCAAGAAATAGACGAGGGCAATCATCTATGAAGGTGGCGCGGCTCGTATTTGCCGTTTTCCTCATGTTTTCGCTGAGCCTGGGGCTGGCGCTCCAACGGGAAGGCTACCAGGATTATGGGCAGGGGTATGGGCGCCGATATTACTACGAACCCGGGCCGAACGTGCCCTCGGAGTTTTATTGGAGCCGGCTGAGGTACACCTCGGACTACGCCAGCGGCAGCAGCTACGGGTTTCACCGTTATGGGGGCGGCGGCGGCTGGTCGAGGGATTATCCGAAGGCCGACAACGACTGCCTGATCGCCCTGCGCCGGCTGACCCACATCAATTCTCCTTCGCCGCTGAATGTGGTCGATCTCGATAGCGATCACATCTTCGACTACCCGTGGATCTACGCCGTCCAGGTGAACACCTGGACCTTCACCGAAGAGGAGGCCAAACGGCTGCACGATTATCTGTTGAAGGGCGGCTTCCTGATGGTGGACGATTTTCACGGCACCGACGACTGGGAGCATTTCATGGCCGGCATGCGCATGGTGCTGCCGGATGCGACCGTCGAAGATCTGAAGGACGCCGACGAAATCTACCACGTACTGTACGACATCAACGAAAAATTTCAGATCCCCAGCGAGGTCTACGTTAACACCGGCCGCACCTATGAGAAAGACGGCTACGTGCCGAAGTGGCGCGCCATCCGCAACGACCACGGCCGCATCATGGTGGCAATCTGCGCCAACATGCACCTGGGCGACGCCTGGGAGTGGGCCGACAGCCCGCAGTATCCCGAGAAGTTTTCCGGACTTGCATTTCGCATCGTCCTCAACTACATCATGTACGCCATGACCCATTAGGAATGAGCCGGGCGCCCCGCTTTCGGGAGTCGCAAGGCCGCCCACAATCGCATGTTCGAGTTCTTTTTTAAGTATCCGCGTTCGGTGTACACACGCGGCCATCTGGCGCTTTTGGGGGCTTGGCCCACGTGGATGCTGGTGGCGCTGATCGTGGCCGCGGCGGCGGGCCTGGCGTGGCTGATCCGCGCCCGGCTGGCGCAGGCTGCGCCGGTGATGCAGAGTTGGCGCGCCTGGGTGGTGTGGGGGCTGGAGACGCTGCTGGCGGCGATCCTGCTGGTGCTGCTGTGGCAGCCGGCCATCACAGTGGCCGAGCTGAAACCGCAGCAGAACATCATTGCGGTGCTGGTGGACGATTCGCGCAGCATGGGAATCTCCGAAGGCGGGATCACCCGCGAGGCGCAAGCCGTCAAGACGCTCGAAGGCGGCGTATTGGACGGCCTGAACCGCTCCTTTCAGACCCGCCTGTACAGAGTGGACGATGTGCCCGCGCGGATCGACAACCTCGCCGCGCTGCGCCCCGCGGCGCCCTCGACGCGGCTCGGCGACAGCTTGAAGCAGTTGAGCGAAGAGACTTCGGACCTGCCCATCGGCGCGGTGGTGCTGCTCTCGGATGGCGACGACAACTCGGGAGGCATCGCCGAAGACACCCTCAACGCTCTGCGCGCGCGCCACATTCCGGTTCACACGGTGGGGTTCGGGCGCGAGCGCTCGGAACACGACGTGGAGCTGGACGATGCGGTGGTGGCGCCACGCGCGCTGGCGGATTCGCGGCTGGCCGCCAGGATTACTTTGCACCAGCGCGGCTATGCCGGGCAAAAGATCGAACTGACGGTGCGCGACGTGAGCGCCGGGCAGCCCAAGATTCTGGCTTCCCGCACGGTCACCCTGGGAGCGGGCGGCAACCTGCAGGTCGAGACCCTGATGTTCAACATCGGAGGCGCGGGGGCCAAAACGCTGGAGATCGCGGCCGGTCCACTGGCCGGCGAGGAGAATACCGCCAACAATCGGCTGACTCGCGTGGTGAATGTGGGATCGGAACCGCGGCGCATTCTGTATGTCGAAGGCGAGCCGCGCTGGGAGTATAAGTTCATCCGGCAGGCGGAAGAGGACGACCGGATGGTGCAGATCGCTTCCATCGTGCGCACCACGGAGAACAAGTTTTACCGCCAGGGACTGGCGGATCTCAAAGAGCTGGCGGACGGTTTTCCCACGCGCCCGGAAGATCTTTTCGTGTACCAGGGATTGATCATCGGGTCGGTGAACGCGGGTTATTTCACGCCTGGACAACAGGAACTGATCCGCCAGTTCGTGGACCGGCGCGGGGGCGGGCTGCTAATGCTGGGCGGCCAGTTCGCCTTGGGGGACGGCGATTGGAACGCTTCGCCGCTCACCGACCTGCTGCCGACGGTGCTGCCGACGCAGGCGGGCACTTTTCATCGCGAAGCCGACCCGGCGCACGGCACCACGCACGCCACCGCGGAGCTTGCGCCGGCGGGCGTGGACAGCATTATCACCCGCCTGGTGGACGACCCCGCCGCCAACGCGGCGAAGTGGAAGAAGCTGCCCTACCTGATGGATTACGAAGACCCGGGCATCGCCAAGCCGGGGGCCGCGGTGCTGGCCAACATGATCACTCCCGAAGGCCGCACGCTGCCGCTGCTGATTACCGAAAACTTCGGGCATGGCCGGACGGCGATCATGGCAACGGGAGGCAGTTGGCGATGGCAGATGAGTTCTCCGTTGGGCGATACGGCGCACGATTTGTTCTGGCAGCAACTGCTGCGCTGGCTGGTATCGGACACGCCGGGCCATGTGGCGGCTTCGGTCCCGGCGCAGATGCTGCTGGATTCGGGGGCGATTACGTTTACGGCGACGGTGGGCGACCAGCAGTACAACCCGGCCCGCGACGCCAAGGTGGAAGCGCACATCCTGGGGCCGAGCGGGGTGAGCGCGCTGGTGGAGATGACGCCCGTGCCGGATAGTCCCGGGCAGTTCCAGGCGGCGTGGAACGCGCCCAAGGAGGGCGCCTACCTGACGGAGATCACGGCGCAGCGCGCCGACCCGGCTACGGGGGTGTTCAAGGAACTGGGGCGCGACGTGCTGACCTTTCAGCGCATGGACGGCGTAGCGGAGAATTTTCATGTGGAGCAGAACCGCGCGCTGCTGGAACACCTGTCCGCCGCAACCGGCGGGCAGTACTGGAAGCCCGCCGAGCTCGGCAAGCTGGCCGGCGCGATTCCGTTTTCGGAGGCCGGGGTGACGGTGCGGGAGACCAAGGACCTGTGGGATCTGCCGCTGGTCTTCCTGGTGCTGGTGTTGTTGCGCTTTGCGGAGTGGTGGCTGCGGCGGAAGTGGGGAATCGTCTGATGGAGCAGCGCTTCCTGAAGCCCTCCATCCTGGCGGGGATTTCCGGTTTGGAACTGGTGGCGAAAACGGTGGTGGACGGCTTCGTCTCCGGGCTGCACCGCTCGCCGGATTTCGGTTTCAGCCAGGAGTTCGCCGAATACGCGGCCTATACTCCGGGCGACGATCTGCGGCGCGTGGATTGGAACGTGTACGCGCGCACCGAGCGATTGTTTCTGAAACGCTTTCGCGGCGAGACCAACAGCGTGTTGACCATTTTGCTGGACGCCAGCAACTCCATGCAGTTCGGCTCGCACGCGGTGAACAAGATGGACTATGCTCGCTACCTGGCGGCTTCGCTTTTCTACCTGGCGATTCACGGCCAGAGGGATGCCGCGGGGCTGATTACCTTCGACGACGAGATCCGCAATTACGTGCGCCCGTCCACGCGGCAGGGGCAGTTGCACCGTCTGCTGGCCGGGCTGGAACAGGCGGAAGCGCGGGCGCGCACGGATTTCTCGAAGCCCATGCGCTACTTCCAGGACTTTCTGAAGCGGCGCGGCATGGTGCTGATCGTCTCGGATTTCTGGGAATCGCCGGAGAGCCTTGTGCGCACCATAGAGCCGCTGCGATTCCGCGGGAACGAAGTGGTTCTGTTCCACATACTCGACCCGGAGGACGTGCGTCCGAAGTTGAGCGGTCCGTCGATCCTGGTGGACCTGGAGACCGAGGAGCGGTTGGAGGTGACCCCGGATTTCGCCAAGCAGGAGTATCGCGGAAAAGTGGAGACGCACCTGGCCGACCTGCGCGACCGGACGCGGGCGGCGGGGATGGGGTACTGCCTGCTGATGACCGACCGGCCGCTGGACGAAGCCCTGCGCGAATACCTGACCCTGCGCGGAGGGCGCAATTAGATGGGACTCTTCTCGCCGTGGTTCCTGGCCGGGCTGGCCGGGCTGGCGCTGCCGTTCTATCTGCACCTGCTGAAGCGGCAAACGCGGCAGCCCAAGGCGGTGAGCTCGCTGATGCTGTACGAGTCGCGGACACAGAGCTCGACGCGGCACCGGAGGCTGCGCTATTACCTGCTGCTCTCGCTGCGGCTGGCCATGCTGCTGCTGATGATTCTGGCGTTTGCCAATCCGTTCCTCAACCGCAACGCGGCGGCGGTGGCGAGCAACCGGCTGTTGCTGCTGGTGGTGGATAATTCGTTCAGCATGCGGGCGGGGACGCGGCTGGCGGACGCCAAGCAGGCGGCCATGGGAGTGCTGGCGGGGAAGGGGGCGGCGCGCGCGCAGGTGGCGGCGTTCGATTCCGAGTTGCGGCTGATGACGCAGCCCATCGAGGACCAATCGGCGTTGCGGGCGGCGGTAGAGGCGATTCAGCCGGGCGATGGCCACGGCAATTTCGGAGAACTGGCGCGGGCGGTGAGGGCCATGGCGGAATCGGTACACACGCCGATTGAGCTGCACCTGTTCAGCGACATGCAGCGCAGCGGGCTGGCGGCCAGCTTTGCCGATATGGCGCTGCCGGGCAACGTGCAACTGACGCCGCACGCGGTGGTGACGAAGGCGCAGCCCAACTGGACGGTGGAATCGGTGGATGCCCCGGGACAGGTGTGGGGCAAGGACGCCAAGCCGGTGCACGTGCAGGCGGTGATTGCGGGCTACGGCACGCCGGCGGCTCAACGCGCGGTGTCGCTGGTGGTGAACGGGAAGACCAGCGCGACCAAAACCGTGGCGGTACCGGCCAACGGACGGGCGACGGTGGATTTCCCGGCGCTCGAAGTGCCCTACGGGTTCAGCCGCTGCGAGGTGAAGATCGATTCGGCGGACGGCTTTCCGGCCGACGACCTGCGGCGCTTTGCCGTGGAGCGTTCCGACCCGCAGAAGGCCCTGCTGATCCACAATTACGGCGACAACCGTTCGCCGCTGTACATCGGGGCGGCGCTGGCGGCGGCGGCGCAATCGGCGTTCGTGCTGGAATCGATTGCGGTAAACGAAGCGGCCGACCGGCAGCCGTCGAATTACGCTTTCATCGTGCTCTCGGACCTGAACTCGATGCCTTCGATATTGGAGAATTCGCTGGCGGGGTACGTGAAGGCGGGCGGGAGTTTGCTGATTGCGGCGGGGACTTCGGCGGGAGGGCGCCTCGAGATTCCGATTTTCGGCGCGCGGATTATCGAGACGCGCGACTACAGCCGGGTGCCCGACCGGTTCATGGCGGTGGGCGCCAGCGATTCGTCCTATCCAGCGGTGGCCAAGGCGGACGGCTGGGCGGGGGTGAAGTTTTTCTATGCGCTGAATGTGGACCCCGGCGACGCGCGGGTGGTGGTGAGGCTGGGCGACCAGACGCCTCTGCTGCTGGAGAAACGCATCGGCGAAGGGCGCGTGGTGCTGCTGACCAGCGGCCTGGATAACCTGACCAACGATTTTCCGCTGCACCCCGCGTTCGTGCCGTTCATCGAGCAGACCGCGCGGTACCTGGCGGGCAGCCAACGGCAGGGCGGCGCCCGCACGGTGGACGCCTTCCTGGAACTGCGCAACGCGAAGGAACGAACCCAAGGCGTGGAGGTGACCGACCCGGAGGGAAAGCGGCCGCTGACGCTGGGGGAAGCGGCCTCCGCGCAATCGTTCCAGTTGACCGAAGCCGGCTACTACCAACTGCGGCTGGCGGATGGGCGACGGAACGAAGTGGGGGTCAACGCCGACCCCAAAGAATCCAACCTGGATGTGATTCCGGGCGATGTGCTGGCCTTGTGGCAGGGCAAAGGCGGGCAGGCGGGGGAGGATCCCTCGGCGGCATCCCGGCCGGCGGCGCCGGCCAAGACACGGGAAAGCGTGTGGTGGTATGTGCTGCTGGCGGCGTTGGTTGCGGCGGCCGCCGAATCGGTGCTGGCCAGCCGCTACTTGGGGACGCAGCGGGAGGAGAAATAGGGGGTTGTCGCGCGCACGGCGCGGCATCATGCGGCGGCGGCGCGGAGACCGGCGGGCACTCCGGCGGCGCCTTGCTCCAGACAACAACGCTTGAATTTTCTGCCGCTGCCGCAGGGGCAAGGCTCGTTGCGGCCGACCTTGGGGGAGGCGCGTCGGACCGGGGCCGGTGCGCCGGGCGGTGGGGGCGCGGGTGTCGCGGCGGATGGTTCGGACGCGGGTGGGCGCGGCGGGACGCGCTGTGCAGAATTGGGCACGGTTGGCGGGGTGGGTGAGGCCGGCGGTGTCGCGGCGGGTGGTTCGGACGCGGGTGGGCGCGGCGCGACGCGTTGTGCAGAATTGGGCACGGTGGGCGGAGCGGGTGAGGCTGGCGGTGTCGCGGCGGGTGGTTCGGGTGCGGGTGGGCGCGGCGCGAGGCGTTGTGCAGAATTGTGCACGGTTGCCGGGGTGGGTGAGGCCGGTGGTGTCGCGGCGGGTGGTTCGGGTGCGGGCGGGCGCGGCGCGAGGCGTTGCGCGGAATTGGGCACGGTTGCCGGGGTAGGTGAGGCCGGTAGTGTCGCGGACGGGTGCGTTGCGGCGGATTTGACGGCCTCGGCCTGGATGGGGTGGGGAAGGAAATCGAGGAGGGATGAGGAGGGCGGTTCGGGCGGAGGGGCCATGGCGAGGGCGAGGATGGACTGAGCGGCCTTCAGCCGGACGGCGGCAGGCATGGAAGCTTCGGTCATGATGGCGCGGACGGTGTCGATGGCCGCGGCGGCGAGTTGTTCGGCCTGTTCGCGCCAGAAGATGGCCTTGGCATCGCGGGCACGGGAGAGGGCCAGGCGAAAGGCGGGCGCGGAGTGGAACCAGTTGTGCACGGTATTGCGGTGGACGCCGGCCGAGTGGGCGGCCTCGGAGATGGTGGAGCCGGCGGATATCAGCGCCAGCACCTGCTCCTGGGGCGGGGTGAGAGAGGGCAATGGGTACATGCAGGCTCCTACCACTCCAGGGGAGCACGGCGGCGGCCTGGAGTCTGAAATTGGGGTTCGGAAGTGAATGAAACGATAGGGAAAACAGAGGGGGAAGTTGGTGAACGGCTTGCAAAACTCGGCTCCAAAATTGTCTAAACAGGTAATTAAGGGTCTGCTTAGCTCGATATTTGGAGATCTACTTGCTCAGAACCGTTTTCTCGGGCTTGCTCGCGCTTGCATAGACACACCTCCCTTCTTTGACCACGCCCAGACGGTCCGATCAGCCGACGCCAGTCTCAGGATTGTCCAGA
>JASHSS010000708.1 GCA_030038565.1 Bryobacteraceae bacterium | reverse complement strand
GCCAAATGGCAGGTAAACCGCTGGGGAAAAGGGGATCCCAAACCACTGTTCGGCGTTTACATTTTTGTCCAGGTTCTGACTCACGAACTTGCCCTCCACGCGTAAACTGCACGGCATCAACCTTGCGCCTCTGCTATCGTAAAGAGACAAGCTGGGTTTGCGCATGATTACCCGCCAACAAGCGCTCGATTTATTCGCCTCCGGGGATCTTATCGGCATCGGCATGGAGGCGGACGGGGTCCGCCGCCGGTGGCACCCCGAGAACGTGGTGTCTTACATCATCGACCGCAATATCAATTACACGAACTTCTGCACGGAGTATTGCAGCTTCTGCGCGTTTTACCGGCCCATGGGACACGCCGAAGGGTACGTACTGCCGAAAGAGAGGATTTTCCAGAAAATCCAGGAGACGCTGGATCTGGGCGGCACTGGTGTTCTGATGCAGGGCGGTCTACATCCCGATCTCAAAATCGAGTGGTATGAAGATCTGTTCCGCAGCATCAAGCAGCGCTTCCCCATCCATTTGCACTGCCTTTCGGCGCCGGAAGTGACGAACATCGCCGAAGTGAGCGGATTGAGCCTGCGCGACACCATCAAGCGGCTGATGGATTCGGGACTCGATTCCATCCCCGGCGGGGGCGCGGAGATCCTGGACGACGCGGTGCGCCATCGTATCAGCCGGCTCAAGTGCAACACGCAGGATTGGGTGGATGTGCACCGCACGGCGCATCAACTCGGCATGCGCACCACCGCGACCATGATGTTCGGCTGCGGTGAAACGATCGAGCAGCGCATGAATCACCTGGAGCTGGTGCGCAATCTGCAATCGGAGACCGGCGGCTTCACGGCCTTCATCCCGTGGACCTTTCAGCGCGAGAACACCTCGCTGGGGCATTTCGTGAAGGAAGAGGCCACCGCGGTGGAATACCTGCAGACCCTGGCGATTTCGCGCATTTACCTGGACAACATCGAGAATGTGCAATCGTCCTGGGTGACCCAGGGCTTAAAAACCTGCCAGTTGGGCCTGCGCTTCGGCGGCAATGACGTGGGCAGCATCATGATCGAGGAGAACGTGGTTTCGGCGGCCGGCGCGCATCACCGCGCGAGCGAAGAAGAGCTGCGCCGGATGATCCGCGACGCGGGTTTTGTGCCCAAGCAGCGGGACACGCTGTACCGCACGTATTTCCTGAACTGAAAGCGGCGCCGCCGTTATAAATCTGCGATCCCACCGACTATAGAAGTGAGCGCAAGTGCCGAGGACGCTCGTCCCCGCGGCGGTGAGCGGAACCAAGACACCTCGGGACAAGGAGGAAAGGCCTGTGAAGTCCGTGATCGAAGCGTGTTTAGTGGGATCGATCCTGATCTGTGGTGCGGGTGGACAGGGGTCGCAGAAGATTGCGCTGAGGAAAGGAGTCTCCGTGCAGATGGCGGCCGCCGGCCACGCCGTGGAGATGCGGGCTGCCGACGAACCGGACGCCACGGTGGTGGCCATAACCGCGGAGGGGAGAGTGTATCTCGGGATCAAAGCCACCGATCCAGATGCGCTGAGCAACCTGAGTGAAGGGACTATCTACGTAAAAGCCGATTCTCGCGTGCCGTACCAGAAGGTGCTCGCGGTTTTGGATGCCCTGCATGGGAAGTCCGTGGTGTTGCTGACCGCGCCTCCTGAAAACGCGGCGGCCAAGCCGGGAATTGTGTCGCCGTACGGGGTGAAGCTGACCGTCTCCCGGTGAGGCCGTTCGCGGTGGCCAGCCGCCCGGGCCGAGGTCGGCCGGGCCGCGCCGGGCGTCCGCCCTGTCCATTTCGGCAGCCGGCTTGCAAACACTTTGTAGTTGGAGAGCGATATGGGTTTGCAATTCGGTAAGACTGGCATCGTGGGCTGGCTCGTGCTATCGGCGGCCATCGCCTTCGCTCATAACCATCATGCCTTGAATGGAACCTGGATCCTGGTCCCTTCCGAGAGCAATTTCGCGGGGGGACACGAGTTTCAAAACGGTACCATCACGATCAATGATCGCGAGGGCAATATCGATGTCTCTCGTAATTTTACCTACGAAGACGGCGGCCACCGGATGGTTACATACGAGTTCGGCGCCGACGGGCCGGAGAATGCGACGGTTCGCGAAGGTAAGGAGATGAAGACCAAGGCTCGCTGGGAAGGCGATGTGCTGAAGGTCACCACGCTGCAGGATGGCCTCACAACGGTGGAGCGGTTTAGCCTCACCCCAAGCGGCAATCTGATGCTGGTGGTGGACCGTGCGGGAATGGGGCCGCTCACATTGATCTTCCGTCGAGCAGGGTAAGCGGCATTCAAAGCCGCTTCCCCAGCCGGAAGCTGAGAAACCCGGCCACGTCTTCGAACGCCTCGCGGGCGAGCCGCAGGGCGCCTGGCATGGTGAAGAATCCGTGAATGGCGCCCAGATAGCGCCGGACTTGTACCGGGTTGCCTGCCTCGATCAGTTTCCGCGCGTAGGCTTCACCCTCGTCTCGAAGCGTGTCGTATTCCGCGGTCATAATGAACGCAGGCGCCACTCCGGCGGTGTCCGGCGCGTAGAGCGGCGAGGCCAACGGGTCGCGCGGGTCCGCTCCTTCCGGCAGGTACTCCGACCAGCCCCGCTGCATGTCGATGGCCGCCGGCCCGTAGCCATCGGCATAGCTGGCGAACGAAGGCGAAGCGCAGGCGGCGTCGATCAGGGATAAATCAATACCTGGCACGCTAAAGCAGAGGCCCGGTGAGCCAGCGCGGCTACCGCCGCCAGGTTGGCTCCCGCGCTGTCCCCGGCCAACCCTGCCGGCACTCCCTGTTTTAAAGCCCACTCAGCGGCCCGGCAGGCGTCCTCAACCGCCGCGGGAAAGAGGTATTCCGGCGCAAGCCGGTAATCGACGGCAACCACGCGGCAACCGGCTGATATGGCAAGCAGCCGGCAGAGTGTGTCATGGCTTTCGAGATCGCCTTTGAAGAACCGGCCTCCGTGAAAGTACACCAGGATGGGCTGCCCCTCCCCGGCGGCCGGCCAATACTGGCGCGCTGCCAGACGCCCGGGCAGCAGGATATTCTCCACTCTCGGGAGCACCGGCGGCGGACCTGCCAGCGCGCCCGCCCGACGGACCATCTCGCGGGTTCCGGCGACATCGAGAGTGGAGCGCGGCGGCAGATTCTTCTGCCGTTCCAGCAGGGCGGCGACCTCAGGATCGAGCGGCACTGGCGTTGCCCGTAAGCTGCGCGAAGATCTCCCGATAGAAAGAGGGATGCGATTGCCACGTCTGCGCGGTCACGATTCGCCCGTCGCGCACGGTCTGCTCGCCCACAAACCTCCCGCCGGCCTGCTCCGCTTCCAGGCGAACGTGCTCATAGCAGGTCACCCGCTTCCCGCGCGCCAACCCGGCCGCCGCCAGCACCTGCACGCCGTGGCAAATGGCGAAGACCCATTTTCCCTGGCGATCCAACTCCCTGACGATCTCGAGAACCCTGGCGTTGTTCCGCAGGTATTCCGGCGCTCTGCCCCCCAGGACGAGGACCGCGGCATACTCCTCGACTCTGACATCCTCAAATGCCAGATCGGCTTCCAGTCCGTAGCCCCGCCGCTCAATATAGGTATCCCACCCGGGTTTGAAATCGTGCATCACCAGGTTCAGCCGCCGCCGCGAGGGAGCTGCGACGATCGCCTCCCAGCCTTCCTCCTGGAAGCGATGAAGCGCGTAGAGGGCCTCGTATGACTCCCCGCCGTCGCCGGTAATGATCAGGATCTTGGACATCCCTCTACTGTAAACCCGCGCACAGAGGGTCGCCGCGGCAGCCTCGGGCCGCCGGTCCGCGAAG
>JASHSS010000707.1 GCA_030038565.1 Bryobacteraceae bacterium | reverse complement strand
ATTCTGCGCGAGGGCGTCTACGCACCCCGCTTCATTCGGCCGGCGGTTGGTTACGAGCGGCCGTTCCGCCCGTAGCCCGCAGCCGGCGGTTCGCCACGAGCGGCCGTTCCGCCCGTAGTAGCCCCGCAGTCGGCGGTTCGCTGCGAGCGGCCGTTCGCCCGCAGCCCCGCGGCCGGCGGTTCGCCACGAACGGCCGTCCGCCCGCACCCCCGCGGCCGGCGGTTCGCCACGAGCGGCCGTTCCGCCTCCAGCCCCCCGCCCCGCCATCCGTAATTTCAGGCCCTTTTTGACTTTTATCCGGGATTTCGGTATCCCTCTTATATGCCCGAGGGATCCCACCGGTTTACGGTCGGGGCCATCCGGTGTACTGTCCTCGCCGACGGGTACGCCGCGAACCCGGCGCCGTGGGTCTTTCCCAATGCGGGCGCGCAAGAGCTGGAGCGCGCCATCGCGAGCCGCCGTCTGCCCCGCGGCGAAGTCATCATCCCGTACACCTGCCTGCTAATCGAGAGCGGCCGCGAAGCGGTGCTGGTGGATACCGGAGCGGGTGCGGCGGGAACCACCAGCGGAGCCATCCGGGCGCGCCTGGAGATGGCCGGGTTGCGCCCCAGGGACGTGGATACGGTGGTGCTCACGCACTGCCATCCGGACCACATCGGCGGAACCGTGAGCGCCTGCGGCCGGCCGGCCTTCCCGGAGGCGCGTTACGTGCTGGCCGAAGCGGAAGCCGAGTTCTGGTTGGGGCCGCACCGCGCTTTGGACGGCCTGAGGCTGCCGGACGAGGTGAAGCGGACCATGCACCGGACCTCCCGTGACTGCCTGGCGGCGCTCCGGTTTCATTTGGAGCCGATCGACCGGGAATGCCAGATCGCCCCCGGCCTGCGCGCCATTCCCGCCCCCGGCCACACCCCCGGACATCTGGCGCTGCTGATCGAATCGGAGGGCCAGCGGCTGCTGAACATCGGCGACGCCGCGGTGCACCCGCTCCACCTGGAGCAACCCGAATGGGAGAACGGTTTCGATCTCGAGGCCGGCACGGCCCTGCGCACGCGCCGCGATCTGCTGGACCGCGCCGTCCGCGAGCGGATGCACGTGATGGCCTTCCACTTCCCTTTCCCCAGCGTCGGCCGCGTGGCCCCGCGCGCCGAGGGCGGTTGGTGCTGGACGCCGGGCTGGTGAGCGGCCATCAGTAGAGGCCGTGTACCAGGACTACTCGCGTCCGGGAATCGCCTGGTTGTTCGAAGTACAGGTAGCGCTCATCGGACGAGAGGCGGGGGGATTGGGGGAGAAAAGCGACCTCCGCCAGCGCGGTTGCCTGCTTCGATTCGGGGTCGGACCGGACTAGCGTGTTCGGGCGCGAGCCGCTCCCGGTCGTTCGAACCAGGTAGAGAAATCCGTCGCCCACCACGAAAGATGAGAAGTCTTCGCCGGCAAGACGCTCTGCGGCGCCGCCGCCGGTCGCGATCCGCGCCAACTGATTCCCCGGCTGCGTGAAGAAATACAGGAACCTGCCATCGGGCGACGGCCTGGGGTGGGTACCCTCCGCCCCGGTGGGTGTGAGCTTGCCATCCGTGACGCCGACCCGCACGATGGGCGAATCGTGGTTTGGATGGGCCGGATCGTAAAGATCGAACACCTGGGTGGCGTAGAGCGAGGCGCTGTCTTTCGACCAGGCCGGATCCTGCAAGGCCTCCGCCTGCTGGCCGAGCCGCCGCGGCAGCCCGCCGGATGGCGCCACCACGTATAGGTACGACATCTCCTCTATGTAGCCGTGGAAATGCGTACCGTCCGCCGTCGGGATCGGGTCTGGCGCCACCGCGAAAGCGATCCACCTCCCATCCGGCGACCACTCGACTTGCGTGGGATGTCCCGTATCGCGCGGGTTGGCGAACTCCGGCATGGAAGGTATCAGAGGACGCTGGTTGCTTCCGTCGGCATTGGCCAGCCAAATGGCGGGGATTCCGGTTCGCGCGGTGAGGAAGACCCGCGAGCGGCCATCCGGTGAACAGCCGGGCGCGCCGCCTGGGCAAGTGGGTTCCGCGGCCTTTTCGATTGTCGGAGGCGTCGCGCGAAGGTCGCAGCGCCAAAGGCCGCCATCCGCCATGGTCTCTGTGGCCAGCGCGGTCCCATCGGGCAGGAATTGATGGATCTTCAACCCGGGGGTGAGGCCGGGAATCGGCACCGGCTGCGATCCCGCCGCCACGTTCACCCGGCGAAAGGGCAGCGCATCGCCCAGGGCCAGATAGATGATCTGCCGGCTGTCGGCCGTCCAGACGATCGGCGTGAGATCGCGGCGCTCGCGTGCCAGCACCGTGGCGGGACCAGTTGGCCGATAATCGGCCGCCAGGCGCAACCGCTTCAGCCAGCCGCCATCGGCGAATGCCAGCGTCCGGCCATCGGGGGAGATGATGCCCGCCGGCGCCAGTGCCCGCAACCGCGCCCCGCTGCGGGCCGAGAATAAGGCGGGCCGGCAACCCGGGATGCCATCGGGGATATCGTGTGTGTACTCGCCGGCAACCAGATAATGGCCGTCGGGACTCCAGGCCGCCAGACCGCACATCTCCCCCAAGTCGCGTTCCACTCCGCTGGCCAGGTCTTTTACGAGTACGTGGTCGTCGTACCGCCCGGAGCCGCGGACGAAGGCGATTTGCTTGCCATCGGGAGACCAGTGGGGACTCGAAGCCCAACGCCCATGGCTGTCTTCCCCGGCGAGCAAACGGACATCGCCGCCCGCCAGAGGTCGGGTGTAAATGCCGGAGGAGCCGGGTTTCACCCAGGTGAATGCCAGGGCCTTGCCGTCCGGCGAAAGAGCGGGGTCGCCGGTCCTGCCGCTCAGGTCCACCAGCGGGTCGATGCGAATCTGGGCCGTGGCAATTCCCGGAACGGCCGCCAGCGCCCAGCACCAGGCGAGGACTCGCAGAGTGCGCATGATTGCTAATCTACTCCATTAGAGCCATCGACCGGCCCGTCACCTGGGAGCAACGCGGCTAGGCGGTGCCTGAGGCCACTTGCCGCGAGGCCGCCCCCTCACCACACCCGCACGCGGTCCGCCGGCGCCAGGTACAGCTTCTGCCCGGCGTGCACCATCGGGAAAGCTCCGTACCAGCCGTCCAGGTTGCGCACGGTGTCGGCGCGGTACTCGTCGGGCGCGTGGCCGTCGGTGGCGATGCGCACCCGCAAGGCTTCCTCGCGAACCTTCGACCGCCAGCTTTGCCCGAAGCTGATGAAGAACCGCTGATCGCCCGTGAAGCCGTCCTTCTCCACATCCGGCCGGCCGCCCAGCGAGAGGTGGTAGGCCTGGTAGGCGGCCAGCAGTCCGGCCACATCGGCAATGTTTTCGCTGAGCGTCTGCTGGCCATTCACGGCCAGGTCGGGGAACGGGTGGTACGCGTCGAACTGCGCGGCCAGTGCCGCGCCGGCGGCCTTGAAGTGCTCGAAATCGGCTTTCGTCCACCAGTTGGCCATGCGGCCCTGGGCATCGAACTGGCTGCCCTGGTCGTCGAAGCTGTGGCTGATCTCGTGGCCGATAATCGCTCCCATGGAGCCGAAGTTGTGCGCGGCATCGGCATCCACATCGAAGTACGGCGGCTGGATGATGGCCGCGGGAAAGTTGAGCGCGTTCTGCAAAGGCAGGTTCACCGCGTTCACGGTCTGCGGCGTCATCCACCATTCGCCGCGGTCCACCGGCTGGTGCAGCTTGGCAAGCTGGCTGTGGTATTCGAACAGCTCGGCGCGCTCCGCATTGCCCAGCGCATCGCCTTTGACGATCTGCAGCCCGGAGTAATCCCGCCACTTGCCGGGATACCCGACCCCCACTTTCAAAGTGGCCAGCTTCTGCTTGGCCTGAACTTTAGTTTCGGGCGACATCCAGGTGAGCGCGTCGATCATCCCGCCGAACGCTTGGATCAGATCCGCCACCATGGCCTCCGCCTTGGCCTTGGTGGCCGGCGGAAAGTAGCGTTCGACGTATAGCTTGCCCACCGCATCGCCCATCGCCCCGCTGGTCGAATCCATGCCCCGCTGCCACCGCGGGCGCAGCTCCGGAATGCCGCTGAGGGCCTTGCCGTAGAAGCTGAAGCGCTCGTCCACGAAAGCCTT
>JASHSS010000706.1 GCA_030038565.1 Bryobacteraceae bacterium | reverse complement strand
CCCAGCCCAACGATCCGCGAACCCTGGCGCTGGCCGCCGCCGTTCTCGTGAGCGCCGCGATTCTCGCTGGCTATGCGCCCGCAAGGCGAGCGTCCCGAATCGATCCGCTGGCGGCTCTGCGGCACGAGTAAGGAGCGGGTGAACAGGTTCGAAAGCCCGCTGGCTGCGAACCCCAAAGGCTTTGTCGAGCATCGGTTCGCGCGCCCACTGTTACCGCCTCCGCGGTCGCCGGTCGCCGGTCGGAGAGAGCCTCGGCGGTTACTTCACGCTAGCGAACCGCGTCCTTGACGGGTAGTGCCGAGCGTGTTATCTCTTTGGAAGGCTGCCCGCCGGTTTCCCCTCCTCCCGCACATCCCGGGTGGCTTCACCCGGCTTCAAAGGGGCTCACCGCCCTCGAGGATTACGATTTTCTTACCCGCCATGCGGTACACTCCTTGCGGGGACGTCATCAGCAGGCAGTTTTTGTTGTCGGGATATCGCGCCATTTTTTTCATGGAATTGTCATGGGCGCCGGTGGAGCGTGGGAATAACCTGGAACGTATGGCGCGCAGAGCGGACGTGGCCGTAATTGGCGGTGGCATCCTGGGACTCGCTCACGCGTATGCCTTCGCGAGAATGGGCCGGCGGGTTGTTCTGTTCGAAAGAAACGCGCGGGCCCGGGGCGCCTCGATCAGGAATTTCGGCCTGATCTGGCCGATCGGCCAGCCATCCGGTGAGATGCACGCGCTGGCGCTTCGGAGCCGCGAAATCTGGCTCGACGTGATCGAAGCGGCAAAGCTGTTTTATAGGCCCACCGGCTCGTTGCACCTCGCCTATCAGACCGATGAGGCCGAGGTATTGCGGGAATTCGCGGAATTGGCTCCCTCCGCCGGTTATCAGTGCCAGTGGCTGAGCGCCGACGCGACGCTCCGAAAGAGCCAGGCGGTCCAACCCGGGGGACTCAAGGGGTCGCTGTGGAGCGCCGCGGAACTGACCGTCGATCCCAGGGAAGTGGCCGCGGCGTTTCCGGAATACCTGCGGGCCATCGGCGTCGATCTCCGCTATGGAACGGCCGTGAAGCACATCGCACTGCCTCTGGTCGAGACAGGCACGGACCCGTGGAAAGTCGGCCAGGCGGTGGTCTGCGGCGGCCACGATTTCGAAACGCTCTATCCGGAGGTCTTTGCCGCGAGCGGTCTGACCCGCTGCAAATTGCAGATGATGCGCACAGCCGCGCAGCCGGGAGGATGGCAGTTGGGACCGGCGCTGGCGGCCGGCCTCACGCTGCGCTTCTACAAAGCCTTTTCCCTCTGCCCCAGCCTCGCCGCGCTGCGCTCGCGAATCGCAGCCGAGAAGCCCGAATTCGACCGCTGGGGTATCCATGTGCTCGCATCGCAGAATTCGCATGGCGCGATCGCTCTGGGCGACTCGCACGAATACGGCCTTCAGGTGGATGTCTTCAATCAGGCGGTGATCGACGACTTGATTCTGCGGGAAGCCGGCAGCTTCCTGCGCATGCCGGATTGGACCATCGCCGAGCGCTGGTACGGAGTGTACGCGCTCCATCCGGAGCGTCCCTCCTTCGAATCCCAGCCGGCGCCCGGCGTGCGGATCGTCACCGCGCCAGGCGGTTCGGGAATGACCCTGTCCTTCGGACTCGCGGAACGCACCGCGAAGCAGATGGCCTATCCCAGATGCGCATAACCCAAGAACGCCCCGCCACCGGCAAACTATTATGACCGCTTCCAAATCCAGTCCGGACACCCGATCGTCGTTCCGCCTATGGCAAATCCTGACCGTGACCTTGATCGCATTCGGATACGCAGGTTACTACCTATGCCGGTCCGACCTGTCGGTTGCCATGCCCCTGCTGATTGCCGAGCTGGCCCGGGGTGGTATGTCGCCGGACAGCGCCAAGGTGGCGCTGGGGTCGGTTGCCTCCCTGGGCGTGCTGGCCTACGGCATCGGAAAATTCCCCAGCGGCTGGCTGGCCGATTTTCTGGGAGGCCGGCGCAATTTCCTGTTGGGTATGACAGGGGCAATCCTGTTCACGGTGTTGTTCGGCCTGGCGGGCGGGATTCCGCTCTTCACCCTGGCCTGGATCGGTAACCGCGCCCTGCAGTCGCTCGGGTGGTCCGGCATGGTGAAGATCACCTCCCGCTGGTTCTCCTATTCGGCCTATGGCACGGTCATGGGAATCATCGCCCTGAGTTACCTGTTCGGCGACGCCTTGTCGCGTGAGTTCATGGCCAGGCTGATGGACGCGGGAATGGGCTGGCGCGGCGTCTTCTTCAGCGCCGCAGCCACTCTGGCCGCCCTGCTTTTGGTCAGTCTTGTGCTGCTCCGGGAAACTCCCGCGCGCCTCGGGTTCCCCGAGCCTCCCACAAACCCGGCCAATCTCTTCGGCGCGCGGGGCGAGGTTCCCAAACCGGCCAGCCTCGCCGCGCTTCTCCGCCCATTCGCAACCAGTCCGGCCTTCTGGCTCGTTTGCCTCCTCTCGTTGGGCTTGACCATTATGCGCGAGACCTTTAACCTCTGGACGCCGACCTATTTTACCCAGGCCGTGGGGTTGACTGTGGCGGACGCCGCGCATAAGAGCGCGCTGTTCCCATTATTCGGCGGTCTCTCCGTGCTCCTGGCGGGCTTCCTAAGCGACCGCCTGGGCAAAAACGGCCGGGCGGCGATCATCTTCTATGGACTGCTGCTTACCACCGGCACACTGACGGTCTTGGCGTGGGGTCATTTTGGCGCATCGCGGACGACGCCGGTCGTACTGGTCGCGCTGGTGGCCTTCGTCATGATCGGTCCCTACTCTTATCTCTCCGGCGCCATTTCCCTCGACTTCGGGGGGAAGCAAGGCAGCGCGACGGCTGCTGGACTGATTGACGGCGTCGGCTACCTTGGCGGGGTTCTGGCTGGCAACAGCGTCGCGGGCATCTCGGTCGTCTGGGGATGGAACGGAGCCTTTGCGGCGCTTGCCGCGGTGGCATTGCTTTCGAGTGTGGCCGCTGGAATCTATCTGGCGCGCCTGAGGAAGCTGCCGTGAAGCAGCGAGCCATGGCTGCTACAGTTCATCTTCTGGCGCTCGGCGATGCGCCGTGCCGATAACCGGCCAGCCGGCCTGCCCCCACGGGAAATTGGAAGACGTTGTCGACTGGGGGGTTAAAGCCCAACTGCGATTCAGCCTCTTAGCACACGCGCTTCGGATTACAACTGGATGTCAGCGGCATTGCGACTGGATGAACCATACCCTTATGGCACCATCCGCAACGTCCAGGAAGTTTTCATTTCCTTGTAACACGCGCCATGTAAGGTGTTCTGTATAACTCCAAATAGGTTGCTTAAGCTCTCTGATGTTACCCAAATTTATGACTAGCCTGTCCAAAAACCTCGTGTATACCGTGCTCTGGCTGGCGCTGGCTTGTGGCGCAACCGTGGCGCAGGAGGTCACCGGCGCCATCACCGGCACGGTGAAGGACGCGTCCGGATCCGCCGTGCCCGGAGCGTCTGTCAAGTGCGCCAACATTGCCACCAATTTGGAAGTCAACGCGATCACCGATGGAAACGGGTCGTACCTGCTTCCGAATCTGCCGGCGGGGACCTACAAACTGACCGTCAGCCAAACGGGATTCCAGACCGAAGATCATACCGAAATCCTGGTGAACGGCGGCCGGACCACCACCGTGGATGGCAATCTCCAGGTGGGCCAGATGTCGGCCACCGTCGAAGTGACTGCGACGCCGCTGATGAACCAGGTAGATCCCACGGTGGGATACGTGGTGGATCAACTGGCGCTGCAGCAGACCCCGCTGGGCACCGGAAGTTTCACCCAACTGGCGATCATGAGCCCCGGGGTCCACGCGGATTTCCTGTCGGGCACCGGCGCGAACGCCGGCCTTGGCAACCAGGCCATCTTCGCCAACGGCCAGCGCGACACCAGCAACAGCTTTTCGTTAAACGGCATCGACACCAACAACCTCTTCAACGGGAATTCCACCAGCAACGTGGGTGAGAACCGTTTCGTGCTGAATACCGGCGAGACCTTCGGCGCGGGGGGCGTGATTCAGACCGGAACCTCGGTGTATACGGCCATCGGGCAGGCGCTGCCGACACCGCCGGTGGAAGCGATTCAGGAAATCGGGGTGAACACTTCCATGTACGACGCCACGCAGGGAGCCCACAGCGGCGCCCACATCAGCGTGGTAACGAAATCCGGCGCCAACCAGATCCACGGGGCGCTCTCCGAAACCTTCGGAAACAGCGATCTGAGCGCGGCCGCCTTTTTCTATAACGCCTCCCCGGCCCTCACCACCAAGGTGCCGTTCTTCAATCGCAACCAGTTCGTGGCTGCCGTGGGCGGTCCGGTCAAAAAAGACCGGTTCTTTTACTTCCTGTCGTACCAGGGAATCCGGGTTTCGGACGCATACGATGCCACCCAGACACTTACGGTGCCCCTGGGATTGACCAACGATCGCAGCACGCAGGGAATTTTGAACACCATACAGAGCAGCTACGGAGCCACCCTGAGCGCTTCGCAATTGAGCGCTCCGGCGCTGGCGCTGTTGCAACAGAAACTCCCCAACGGAACCTATTTCATTCCCACCCCCTCGATCACCACCGCATCGCTGGCCAAATCGCTGGGCTACGACGCCGTGCTCCAGGGTCCCAACGCGACGGCCAATGTGGACCAGGGAATCGCCAACCTGGATTATGTGGTCAGCGACAAGGACCGCTTGGGGGTGAAGTACTACGTTCAGCAGAACCCCACCACCAATCCGTTCGCGCCGTCGGACGCGCTGCTCGGGTTCGGACAGAATCTCTCGGCCGGCAGCCAGGTGGGGGCCGTCACCAACACGGTGATTCTCTCGCCGAGTATTACCTGGCAGCAGAAGATCGGATTCACCCGGCTCCAGGCCTACGCCAACGACGGGCAGGCGTATTCCCCCGGCCAGTTTGGAATCAATTTGTTTGGCGGAACAACCTTCCCGCAGGTCTCCATCAGCAGCGACGATCCCACCATCGCCAAAGGCCTTACCTTCGGGAACAGCCAGGCCTTCGGTAACGAAGGGATGTTTCAGAATCAGATGGAGTACGGGACATCGGCCAACTGGGTGAAGGGGCGGCACACGTTGTCGTTCGGCGCGCAGGTCGACCAGGCGCAGTTGAACGTGCTCAACCACAACACCGACACCTCTACGGTGGCATTCACCACTTTTGAAAACTTCGTCGAAGGGAATGTCAGAACCGGCAAGTACTCCGAGGAATTTGCAGGATCGGCGGCGCGGTATTACCGCTCTACGACCACCGGGCTGTACGTGAACGACAATTTCAAATTGCGCAGTAACCTGACGGTAACGGCAGGGCTGCGATGGGACTATGAGGGCCCTCTGTCGGAGAAATACGGCCGGCTGACGGCCTTCAATCCGAACCTCTACGCTTACAATTCGGCCACCGACACGATTTCCAACTCGGGTCTGGAGATCGCCTCCAACAACCAGCAATATGGGACGCCGGGCGTTGGCAATTCTCTCTTGACGCAGCACCAGTACGGATTTCAGCCGCGCCTGGGCGTCGCCTATTCGCCGGTGTCGAAGCTGACGGTGCGCGCGGGATTCGGCCTCTACTACGATCGCGGAGAGCTGTTCAGCGAATTTTCGCCCAGCGCCGGCGGGGGATATAACGGGCCATTCGGGGTGACGCTGGCTCCTCCTTTTGTCCAGCCGGTGGAGGCGGCCACAGGGGCCACGCTGGCGAATCCCTTCGGGACGGCGCCTCCCCCCACACCGCCGGGAAGCGCGGCGGCGTTCACCGCCCTGCTGCCCGGCGAAGCCGAGACCATCTCCGGAAAGTATCCCACCAACAACCTGTTCGGCCCGTTCCTGTACGGCGGCTATGATATTAGCAATAAACTGCCCTACACCGTCAACTGGAGCTTCGATTTGCAATACCAGTGGTCCAACAGTTGGCTGTTCAGCGCCGGCTACGTGGGGAACCACGGAAATCACGAAGTGCTGCCCATTCCGTTCAACCAGCCGCTGATCGCCACGCCTTCGAATCCGGTGAACGGGCAGACCAGCTCGTACGGCGTGAATCAATCGGCCGGCGGCAACACGCCGATTCTAACCAATGAATATGCGGGCAACGCGCCCGTGCGCGTGCCGTATCTGGGCTATGACATGAACTCCGTGTCGTATGAAGCCGAAGGCTTCTCCAATTACAGCGCACTCCAACTGCAGGCGCGTAAGCGCTTGTCTTTCGGACTCACCCTCACGGCCTCCTACACATGGTCGCACTCCCTCGACGAGCAGAGCGGGCTGGGATTGTTCTTCACCGGGAACAATGCGGTCAGCCCGCGATCGAATTACGCATCCTCGGATTTCGACCAGACGCACGTGTTTCTGATCAACTACAGCTATCAGCTTCCGCATCTCACCGCCAATCGGACGCTGGGATATTTCGTGAACGGCTGGATGCTGGGCGGCCAGTCGGTTGCGCAGAGCGGGCAACCCTACAGCGTGTACGATTACTCCGGGTCGGTGGGCAGCTTGTATTTCGGCACCGACGACGAACTGACCAATCCGATCGTGCCGCTGTTGCCCGGCGTTACGGCGAAGCAGGCCGAGTTGCAGGGAACCACCGGCGTGAACGCCGGCAAGCCGGTGCTGAACGCCAACGATTTTTCCCCGCAGTTCGTGGCGCCCGGCACCTATGGGGTGCCCGCGGGCGACGTCTACGAGTCGCTGTTTGGGTGGAGCGGACGGAACCTGTTCCGCGGGCCTTTCCAGTTTGATTTCGATATGACCGTGGCCAAGGAACTGGTGGTTCACGAGAAATACCGCCTGCGGCTCAACCTCAACGCCTTCAACCTGTTCAATCATCCGGATTTTGATGCGCCGAATAATGATGTGGTCTTCTTCCAGGACTACGCGCCGCCGCCGGTCTTTCCGCCATCCGGAAGCCTGGGAATTATCCAGCACACCATCGGGAGCCCGCGGTTCCTGCAACTCGCGCTGCACTTGATGTTCTAACCAGGGTCGAAGCTTTGCGTAACATCCGGGAGTGGCGACTTCCAGGGTCGGCCGCCGGGTTTTTAACCGGCACGCCCTGCCCGGCGGGCACAGCACGCGCCCAAGCATAGCCGCGAGGAGATCAGAACACGACCTACTCGCCGCCGTGGTTGCCGCGTCCCGAGCTCACAATCCAGTTGCGGAACATGGCGGTGAAGCCGCGGGCTTCCTCGTTACTGCGCAGTTCCTCCACCGTGAAACGCATCTTGCGGCACCAGTTGGGATACTGCCAGGTGGTGCCGGGCAGGTTCTGCTGGAAAAGCTCCTTGGTCAAATCCTCCTGGTTGATGGCCAGCAGCGCGGAAGGCGTTCCGGCCAGAAATCCCACGATGGCGTTGTGCAACTCGCCCGTCAGCTCGCGATAGGCCTCCTGTTTCGCCGGCAGGTGTCCCGGCAGCAGCCGCAGCGCGAACAACACGTCCAGCATTTTCTGTTTTTCCCGGGCCCGTCCTTCCATCTGGGCGCGCATACCGGCGTCGTCGATAGTACCCGCGGCTTTGCGCGCCTCGATATCCGTGCCGGCCCAGAATCCCCCCAGCGTGGGCAGATCGTGGGTGGTGGAGGAAACCAGCGCGCGGGCGGGATATTCGTCGTTCCGCCGGAATTCGCCGTTCGGGTTCTTCTCGAAATAGAACAGACGGTAGCTCAGGATTCCGTAGCGCGCCAGCGTCTCGCGCACTTCCGGTTCCACGGTGCCCAGGTCTTCGCCCACCACCACCACGCGGTTGCGCACGCTCTCCAGCGCCAGGATGCGCACGAAATCCTCCGAACGCTCCCGCACATACGCGCCCTGGGTGGCGTCGGAGGCATCCGGAATCCAATACAGCCGGAACAGCCGCATCACGTGATCGATGCGCAGCGCGCCGCCATGCCGGCAGTTTTTGCGGATCGATTCGGCAAACAGCCGGTAGCCGTCTTCCCGGTGCCGTTCGCTCGCCGGCGGCGGAAAGCCCCAGTCCTGGCCTTTGGGCGAAAAATCGTCGGGAGGTGATCCCACCCGGCAGCCGTGGACGTAGAACCGGCGGTGGGCCCACAGGTCGCTGCCCAGGCTGTCGGTCGCCAATGCCAGATCGTGATACAGTCCCAGGGCCAGGCCCCGGTCGCGAGCCCTCTGCTGGGCCCGCCGCAACTGCAGATCGATCTGCCATTCCAGGTACTGGTAGAACATCACCCGCCGCCAATAGCGCCGCCGGAATTCCGCCACCGCCGGGGAGGCCGGGTCGCGGTACTCCGCGGGCCATTGCGGCCACATCCACACGTCCGGATTGAGCCGGTGGAGGTGCTCGTCGAGCGCGCAGTAGGTGGCGAATTTCTCCAGCAGGTCGCCCTCGTGCTGAAGGTACCCGGCGAACTCCCGCGCGCGGGCCGTCTCCTGCCGCCGCTCGCGCAGGAATTGCGCGAACAGCAGCTTCAGCAGGCGCAGTTTCAGCGCCGCCACGCGCTCGTATTCCACCAGCGGCGCGTGGCGCAGCGCCTGGATTTCGGCCTGCGTGGCGGCTGAGCCGAAACACTCGCGCGCCCGCCGCGACCGCGTGAAATCCTCCATGCCCTCTACATCCAGGTAAATGAAATTCTGGTAGAAGATGCAGTTGGGCAGATAGGGACTGGTATTGAACGGGCGGCGGTTGTGGATGGCGTGCAGCGGATTCAGCCCCACGAAGCTGGCGCCCAGGTCTTGGGCTACCCATTCGATGAGATCGCACAGGTCGCGGAAGTCCCCGCAGCCCCAGTTGCGCGCTGAGCGCATTCCGTAGAGGCTCACCGCGATTCCTGCAGTGCGCCCGCCGCGGCCGAGCGCCGGAGGCGTGTAAGCGCGCTCCGGCGTCACGATGTAGCGGGTGACGCCCGCCAGCGCGCCCACCCGCGCGGAAACTTCGTGGTAGCCCAGCGGCAAGGCGGCCGGAACGCGCGCCTGCTTGCGGACCCAGGTCTGGCCTTCCATGGCGATGAAGGCGGTCTGCGGCAACTCCCAGGCGTTTAACTGGTACTCGCTGGCGGGGCCGCCTTCGGGGCGCACGGTGATGTATACGGGCTGCCCTAAGGCGTCGGCGGGGAGGTTGAGCGGCAGCGTCACCTGCTCCGACTGGCTTTCCACGATCGCCGGCGGCAGCAGGCGCCGCCACTCGCGCCGCGCCTCCACGGCCAGCGAGCGCTCCAGCGAATCGGCATCCTCCGCGTCGAATCCCTTGGCGCGCAGGATGGCCCGTTTGGCCTCCATCCCGGTCGCGTGGTAGCGGCCCCAGATGTCCCAAAAGCCCGCATCCACTCCACACAGCGCGGCGGCCCGGTCGATGAGTTGTTCGAAAGTCTCGGAAGGCATTGGCGAGAGACGGAACTTTGATTTTAGCGGAGTATGGGCGCTTCCACAGGCGGGCGCGCGGACATGCGAAACTGGAGGTATGGATAAGCCCTTAGCCAGCGGCCCGCCGGAGCTTTTCGCGCGCATCGACGACGACGTGACGGTGAATGCCGCGGCCGCCGCCTCCGAAGGGATTGTGCTGACGACGCTCGACAATGCGGTCAACTGGGCCCGCAAAAACTCCATCTGGCCGATGAGCTTCGGCTTGGCCTGCTGCGCCATCGAGATGATGTCCATGAGCGCCTCGCGGTACGATATCGCGCGCTTCGGCGCCGAAGTCTTCCGCGGCTCGCCCCGCCAAAGCGACCTGATGATTATCGCCGGCCGCGTCTCGCAGAAGATGGCCCCCGTGATCCGCCACCTGTACCAGCAGATGCCCGAGCCCAAATGGGCCATCTCCATGGGCGCCTGCGCCACCTCCACGGGGGTGTTCAATAACTACGCGCTGGTGCCGGTGAACCAGGTGATCCCCATCGACGTGTTCGTCCCCGGCTGCCCGCCGCGCCCCGAGCAGTTGATTTACGCGCTGATGTTGTTACAGCAGAAGATCCAGGGACACAGCGGGACCGTTAAGCAGGTATTGAACCTGGCGTAAGCGCGGCCGCCTTGGCCCCGCCCGTGGCCGGCAGGCGCCCGTGCAGGCCCCCGTGCGGCGCCTGTGGGGCCAGCCAGGATTGGATCACCGGCAGGGCTTCCAGAGCCGCATCCGTGCCGGCTTTCAACAATTCCGGTCCGCAGCCAAAACCATCCCATTGGATGGACTGAACGTGGGGCGTAATCACCAGGTCGCTGGCTTCCCGCCAATCGTCTTCGGTGCGCTGGTGCATGATCTGGAAGCAGCGGTTGACCACCTCGAAAACGTTGCGCGGCGGCCGCGCTTCGGCCTGCGCCGGAAGGAACGCCGAAATCACGTGCGTGGCGCCCAATTTGCGGGCCAGCAGCGCGGGAACCTCCATGGTCATGGCGCCATCCACCAGCAGGCGCCCTTCATACTCCACGGGCAGGAACAGCCCCGGATAGGCGCAACTGGCGCGGATGGGCAAAAACACGTCACCCTGGCTCCGGAAAGCCACGGGCCGGCCTGCGCACAGGTCCGTGGCGATCACCCCCAGCGGAATGCGCATGTCCTCGAAGCGGTAGCGTTTCAGCAGCCTCCCGAGGAAACGCTTCATCCGCTCGCTGGCCAGGAAGCCCATGCGGCAGAGCGTCCAGCGGCCCACGTCGGCGAAGCGCATGCGGCAGCCCACGCGGGCGATCTCGCCGGGCGCGACGCCGCTGGCGTAAGCCGCCGCAACGATGGAACCTGCGCTTACTCCCGTGATGCAGTGAATCGGAATCTGGTTTTTTTCGAGAACCTCGAGCACCCCGGCGTGGGCGATGCCGCGGGCAAATCCACCGCCCAGCGCCAGGCCGATGCGAGGTGGCTGCCAGGGGGCGCGGGCCTCGGCTGCCTGCCTGCGGTTCATGGAAAAGCGGCGCAAACCGGACATCAAGCTGCCGGTAAACCGGCGTACAGCTTGCATATCCCCTCCTGCCATTTCCGGAAACGTTCCGCGGAAATGGACGTGCTATTGCTCCGGACGGGTCCATCGGCCTTCCGGTTGCACCGCGCGCGGCCGCTATGGTGAACAAAAGCAAGCTTGGGAGAGTACCGAAGAAGCAGATTTCACAATGGGAAACAAAACATAAGCCGGCCCCGACCGCCGCGGGCGGTAATTTCCGGAGCCGGCTTTATGTGACCGAAATGAACCAGCCGCTATTGCGGCAACTGGAACTGCACCCGCCGTTCGCGATTCAGGCGCAGGCTCAAATCGCGGTCTATGTCGGAAAGCGGGACTTCTTTTTCCGCGTGCTCCAGCGTGACATAGTGCAGAGTCTGTCCGTTTACCCAATATGCCACGGCCGCCCGGATACTCTGGTCTTTCAGGGCGATCAGATAGAGCGGCGAACCCGACTGCGCGGCCCCGCCCGAGGCGCCACCGGCAGCGGCGCTGCCCGGAGGGATCTCCTGTCCGTATTGGTCATACTCGTGAATTGCCGGACGCGCCGGTTGTTCGTACACCGGCTGCTGCGGATAGACCACCGTCACGTTTGGTGATGCCTGGTACCCCGCGCCATCGCTGGGGTAAGCATAGCCCGCGCTGGCGGTGGCACCCGGATCGTAATATCCGCCGTAGTAGGGATAATTGTCGTAAGTCCAATAGGGGTAGTCGCTATAACCCCAATAGGGCCAACCCCAACCGTAGCCCAAACCCCAATAGGGCCAACCCCAACCGTAACCGTAGCCCCCGTATAGGCCCCGGCCGTATCCATATCCGTACCCCCCGAATCCGCCACGGAACCCACCGCCGACGAACCCACCGCCGCCACGGAATCCGCCACCCCCAATACTGCCGCCGCCGATGTGGCCGCCGCCGCCAAAGCCGCCGCCGCCCATGTGCCCGCCGCCACCGCCTCCACTGTGGCCCCCACCTCCGCCTCTCTGGGCCATGACGCCGGTGGCCAGAATGCAACACAACGCAAGTGTTTTAAGTACCCGCATGGCAATCGCTCCTACTCGGAGCTTACTCCCCCGCCGCGACGGTTCGCAAGGTGGCAGGATTGCGCTACTATACAAATGCGCGAATAATCCATGCCTTTTCATCTATCTTCCACCGCATTTGGGGATGGCGGCTGGATTCCCCAGTTGCACTCCTGCCAGGGCGCCGATGTTTCGCCCTCCCTGGAATGGACCGCGCCTCCCGCCCAGACCCGCAGTTTCGCCCTGGTGTTGGAAGACCCGGACGCTCCCGGAGGGATGTGGTGCCATTGGGTGCTCTACGATATCCCCGACGGCGTTCTTGCGCTGGCCCAGGGTTACAAGCCCGGATCGGTAGGAGTTAGCGGAATCAACGACTTCGGCAAACTGGGCTACGGCGGACCTTGCCCGCCCAAGGGGCGCCCCCACCGCTACTTCTTCAAGCTGTACGCCCTGGATGTCCACACCCTCGGTTTGGGCGCCGGGATTCCGCGGGCCGAACTGCTGAATGCCATCAAGGGCCACGTGCTGGCGGAAGCCCAATACATGGGGCGCTTCGAGAGGCGTTGAAGAGCTGCTACCGGAGTGGCCGCAGGGGCGGCGCCGGTTTTCCCCCGGCCGCTTTCAGCATCTCTGCATCACTTCCGGGTCATACGGGCCGACCGCGCCCTCCCGGTAGATCGGCTCTCCGTGGCGCATGCTCATGCGGACCAGGTTGCCGCCGAAGTTCTCGGCCAATTCCCGGTAATCGCTGGCGTTGAGAAGCAGAACGTCGGCGGACTTGCCGCACTCCAGCGACCCGGTGGCCGCGGCCATCCCCAAGGCATGCGCGCCGTTGATGGTGGCTGCGCAGATGGCCTCCTCCGTGGTTAACTGCAGTTCTCGAATGGCCATCGAGACCACCGTCTGCATGTTGAAGGTGGGGGTCTCGTGGGGATTGAAATTGCTGGCCAGGGCGAGGGCCACGCCGGCATCCGCGAAGAGCCTCGCGGGCGCGGCCGGACCGCGCTGGCGAAAGGCATCGGCGGGCAGCAGCGTGGCGATCACGGGCGCGCCGGCCATCAACCGCGCCTCCTCCCCGGCGGCGTGCTCCAGGTGATCTACGCTCACCGCGCGATGGGCCGCCCCTTCCACGATGGCTCCCGCCGGGTGCGGCCGGTCCGCATGGATCTTCAACGCGAAACCCATCCCCTGGGCCGCGTGCAGGTAGCGCTTCAGCCCAGCGCCAAGCTCAGGGTTTTCGTTCCAAGCCACGTCGGCGAAATGCGCCAGGTGGCCCCGCCGGATTCGCGGCAGAAGCACGTTGATCGCCAGGTCGATGGCTGCTTCGCGCCCCTCCTCCGGCAACTTCAGAAGGAAGGTGGCCACGGTCGTCAGGGGATGCTTGCGCAAGGCCGCCAGCACGCGCAACAGCTTGGCTTCCACGTTCTCTTCGGGTCCGAAGCCGGTCTTCACCTCCACAGTGGTGGTGCCGTGCCGCGCCATGGCCTCCAGACCCTCGCGGGCGCGCGCCTCAATCCTCTGGCCGGTGGCCCTCCGCATATACCCCGCGGACCGCTGCGGGTCGCTTCCTTCGGGTCCAGCGGGCGGCCACAGCAAATGGGTATGGGAGTCCACGAATCCGGGCATCACCACGCGCCCGGCGGCGTTGATCTCGGTGGCGTGGCGCGCACCCGCGAGGTTCTCGACGCGCCGCGTGGGCCCGGCTTCCACCACCACGCCATTCTGAATCAGGAGCGCGCCATCGGAAATTACGCCCAGCTCCCGGAGGGTTGCTCCGCGCCGGGGCTCTTTCGGCCCTCGCAGGGTTAACAACTGGCGAGCGCCCCGAATCAAAATCGTGCCCGTTTGTTTGGCCCCTTTCATACTGTAGCATCAGAAGAGCCCGCCATTCCGATGAAGAGGTACCGCCTGCCAAGCCGCCGCCCGCCCCCGAACGGGCCCTCACGCAAGGTCGTGCGCCAGTTGGCGAACGACCCATCGCGCAAGGCACCACACCCGCCGGACGACGCTTCGCGCAAGGACCGGCGGTCACCCGTTAACGACGCATTGCGCAAGGGCCCTCGCAGGTTTGCGGACGACCCTCCGCGCAAGGCACCCCATGCGCCGGACGGCGCATCGCGCAGAGGGTCGCGTGCGCCGGACGACGCCTCGCGCAGAGGGTCGCGTGTGCCGGACGACGCGACGCGCAAAGGCCCACGCGGGTTCGCGGACGACGCACTGCGCAGGGGACCGCGTGCGCCCGCCAACGAGTC
>JASHSS010000705.1 GCA_030038565.1 Bryobacteraceae bacterium | reverse complement strand
GCGCAGGCGGCCAGCAGCAGAGGAATGCCGGCCATGGTGGCCGGGTCGGCGGCGCGCACGCCCCACACGGCGAAGGCCAGCGCGCGCGCCATCCCGAACGCTGGGAGCATCCCCACTGCCAGGCCGATTCCGGCGGTCCACAGGCCCTGGCTCAGGAGCGATCGCAACACGCGGCGCGGCCCGGCGCCCAGGGCGGTGCGGATGCCGATTTCGCGGGTCCGGCCGGCCACCGCATAGGCCGTCACCCCGTAAATTCCCGAGGCGGCCAGCACCAGGGCAGTCGCGCCCATCACGCCCATCAGGGCGGCCATGTAGGCGAACACGAAAGCCTCCTGGCGAATCAGCGTGGCGAGGGTGGCGATGTTCTCGACGGGGAGTTCGCGGTCTACCGCGCGCACCGCGGCGGTGACGGCGGGAGCGAGGCGCATAGGATCGCCGGCCACCCGGAGCGCGACGTTCATCTCGCGGATGGGCGATTGGAGATAGGGCAGATAGACCGTCGAGCGCGGCTGGGAATCCATCACGCTGTGCATGATGTCGCCCACCACGCCGGCGATGGTCACCCACGGCCCGGTCTCCCCCAGGCGGATGCGCTGGCCAATCGGCGAGCGAGTGGGCCAATAGCGGCGCGCCATGCGCTCGCTGATCGCCGCCACCCGCGGGCCGTCGGGGCCGTCGGTATCGCCCACCAGCCGGCCGGCGCGGAGCGGAATGTGGAGCGCGCGGAAGTAGTCGGTGCTGACACTTTGGACCATCACGCTGGGCGGGCTGCCCGGCTGGCGCGCCTGGCCTTCGATCGCGAACGGCTGCATGGCGCCGAAGCGGCTGTCGGGCAGGGCGGTCACCACTGAAGCCGAGGTCACCGCGGGCAGCGCGCGAACGCGCTCCAGGACCTCGCTGTAAAAACCGGCCACCTGCACCGGCGAGGGATAGCGGGTCTCGTCCAGGCGGAGGCGCAAACTCAGCAGGCTCCCAGGATCGAGCGAAGCGCGGCCGGCCACCATCAGGGAGAAGCTGCGCACCATCAGCCCCGCGCCGGTCAGAAGGACTACCGCCATGGCCATCTCGGCGGCCACCAGGATGTTGCGCAGGCGGCTGCCGCGGAGGGTCGAGCCGCCACGGCAGCCCTCTTTCAGGGATTCGATCAGGTTGGGGCGCGAGGAACGCCAGGCAGGGAGCAATCCTGAGAGGATGCCGCTGGCGGCCGCGGCGGCGAACGCCACACCCAGAGCGCGCAGGCTGAGGCCTATATCTTCCCAGGTGGTCATGTAGCGGCGCATCTCGGTGGGGATATTGGCCTTGATGGCGGCCAGCCCGAAGCGCGCCGCCAGCAGGCCGAAAAATGCAGCGGCCAGGGCCACCAGCAGGCTTTCGGTGACCATCTGCCGCACGATGCGCCTTCGGCCCGCACCGAGCGCGGCGCGCACGGCCACTTCGCGCCAGCGCCCCATCCCTCGGGCAATTTGCAGATTGGCCACGTTGGCGCAGGCGATCAGCAGCACGAACAGGCCGGCGCCCATCAGCATGGCTTCGTATACCGGGATATAATCGCCGCCCATATAGCGATGGAACGGCCACGCCACGAAGCGACGATCATGGTTGGTGTCGGGGTGCTCGCGCTCCAAAGTCCGGGCGATGGCGGCCAGCTCCGATGAGAACTGCGCGAGGGCGCGGCCAGGCTTCAAGCGGCCGGCGGATTCCAAAGATCCCTGAGCGCGCGAATTGCGTTCGGCGGGCGCGAGGGCCAGGGGCATCCACAAATCGCGCCACGAGCGCGGGAATTGGAAGCCAGGCGGCATCACCCCGGTAACCACGTAGTTCTGATTGTTGATTCGAATGGTGCGGCCCACCACGGTTGGATCGGCCGCAAAGTGGCGCCGCCAGAGGTTGTCGCTGAGCACCACCACACGGTCGTTGCCGGGCTGATCGTTCTCCGCGGAGAAAGCCCGGCCGAGAACCGGGGCCACGCCCATGACGGCGAAGAAATTGGGAGTCACGCGCGCGCCTTCCACGCGCAGAGGCTCGCCGCCGGCATCCACGATGCTGGCGGGGACCAGCATCCAGGCGGCCAGGTCCGCGACGGAGGTTTGGGCGCGTGCGATATCGGCGAAATCGGCGGGCGTGACTGTGCCGGGGAAATGAGGGTCGGCGCCCTGTTGCATGACGATGGCGAGTTGCTCCAGGTGAGGCACGGGGATGGGGCGCCACAGCACCGCATCGATCATGCTGAAGATGGCGGTGGTGGCGCCGATGCCCAGTCCCAGCGAAATAGCGCCGGCGCACGCGAATCCGGGGCTGCGGCGAAGCTGCCGCGCGCCGTAGCGCAGGTCTTGCCAGACCGTTTCGAGACCCGCAAAGGTCCACATATCGCGAGAGGTCTCCTTCCAGGCGGTGGCGTTGCCCAACTCGCGGCGGGCGGTGGAGCGAGCATCGGCGGGCGTCATGCCTTCGGTTTGATGTTGCTCTTCCCGCATGGCCAGGTGAAAGGCCAGCTCGTCTTCCAGGTCGCGGTCCAAACGGCGGCGTCCGAAGAGCGCGCCCAAGCGCAGCCAGAGGGCGGTGATGGTCTGGCCCAGCCTTCCCTCCCGGAGCGGACCGCCCAACCGTGCAAACCGCGGCCCGAGCGGTTTCGCTCCCTCGCTGGGCGCGCCCGCGGCCCGGCTCGGAAAGCCCTGCGGGGCTGGGACCGCAAGCCGCCCCGTGGGTGAACGTCCTTCGTTAGAACCGCTCAAGCCGGTTCCATGATCCGCGCGATGGCCGCCACCAGGCGATTCCAGCGGGCTTTCTCGGCGACCAGGTATTGACGGCCGGCCGCCGTCAGGCGGTAATACTTGGCGCGGCGGTTGTTCTCCGAAACTCCCCATTCGGAGGCCAACAGGCCGCGCAGCTCCAGGCGGTGCAAGGCCGGATAGAGGGCCCCCTCCTCCACTCTCAAAACGTCTTCGGTCGTCTGATGAATAAACTCCACCACCCGGTAGCCATGCATCGGGCCGTGGATCAGGGTTTTCAGGATCAGCATGTCCAGCGTGCCCGGCAGCAACTCGCCGGAGCTGGGCTTCGACTCCGCCATAGGTCAACTCCTTGATCCCCAGGCTGGCCACGGCCTCTCCGGGATCTTCGTACAAAAGTCTGGCTTCGCCCCAGCCCTCCCGGCGGGTGGCCCGCACCTTCAGCCAGATGCCCGCGAAACCCGCCAGGTAAATCACGAACAGCGGAATGAATCGCGCGGCTGTGGCGATCACCACCGTCAGAACCGGCACCACCACTCCGAGCATCACGATGTACTGCGCCACCACTTGCACCAACGGCTTGCGGCCCGGACGGTAGGAGCAGGTGAAGGGAAGCTGCTGCCAGCTTTGAAACAGCATCTCGAAAACGATCAGCGAGACGAGGACTTGCAGAACCGTCATGCGGAGGGCCGGGCCGAGGCCCTCCACCTGGATGGCCACGGGCGCGAGGATGAGATACACCGGGGCGATGGCGTACGCCACGATGAAGCGCTCGACGGCCGCCATCCACTGCTTGCGCCCCTGGCTTTCGCGGATTTGGAAAATCCAGTTGGCGGGAAGCTCGGCGGGAATCGAGAGCGCGTGGCGCATGCCATTGAGCAACACTATGGTGCAGGCCAGCGGCCAGAACAGCACCAGGAAACCGACCGCCTGGCGCCAGCTTCCGTGGGTGCGCACGAAGATGCGGCCGTCGATGATGGAGCTGTTCAGCATGATGGCGACGGCGCCGCCGAGGTAGGCCATCCAGACCACGCGGTGTGTGCGGCTACGCGCCAGGGTCCGGGCCATGAACTCGATGACGGCTTGGGCGCGCGGGTCGCGGGCGAGCAGGCGCAGCAGGTCGCCGGGACCCCAGGCCAGTTTAGCGGGCGGCGCCAGCGTGACGGGCGATTCCAGCAGGAGGCTGCGGTAGCGGCGGTAACTGAGCAGGTAAAGCAGCGCCGAAAGCGCGGCCGAGGCGAACACCGCGGCCACAGCCCGGTGTGCCATGGCGGTGTAGAACGGGGTGCGATCGCCCAGTAGCGTTTCATGCAAACCGGCGAACCACACGGGCGGGGCCCAGCCGCCCCAGCGGGGTAGGGCCGCGATGGTTTCCCTCCCCCAGTTCTTGATCGACCAACTATAGAGGCCGGCCAGCAGCAACAGGCCCACGAGCGCGCCTTGCGCGTAAGCCGAAGCCGCGGCGAACCACCGGCGCGGCAGGGCGTTGAGCAGCACGCCTTGCAGCGCCACCAGTGAGAAGAACAGGAAAAAACAGCCCAGCCCGCAGGCCAGCGCTTCCGCGGCGGCGTTCACCAGGTAGGACGGATTCTTCTGCCATCGGCCGGCGAACTCCAGCGGCGCCAGAAGCGAGGGCAGCAGCACCATGGCCAGCACCACCGCGGTCGAGAAGAGCAGCACCGCCAGAAAACGCGCCACGAAGATCTGCCGCGGGCGCACCGGAAATCCGGCCAGCGCCAGGTAATCGCGCGTGCTGGGAAACAGCGCCTGCCATTCGAGCAGCGCGATCAGCCCGGTGACGGCGAAGGCCGCCACCAGCAGCGCGAGTTGATCGGCCATGGCGGTGGCCAGGTAGGGCTCGGGAGACGCCAGGCGCGAGAGATACCGGTAGCGGGCGGCGTAATCGGCATTCAGGGTACCCTCGCGCAGGAACAGCAGGCCGGCGGGGAGCAGCATGGCGACCAGCCCTATAGCGGCGGATTGCCATTGGCCGCGAGGCGCTCCCTGGCTGGCCCCCTGCGACCCATTCCATTCGCCATCGAACATGGACGCGAGGAAGTGGCGCAGCAATTCGAATTGGCGCCCGCGGGTTTCCTCCAGCCAGCTCATGCCCCGATTACCTCCAGAATCCGGGAGGCCGCCTGCCGCGGATCGCGGCCGGTGGTCAGTTCGGCGAAGATGGCCTCCAGCGACGGCTGGTGGAGGCGCTCCCGAAGATGGGCGATGGAATCGTGCGCGGCCACCCGGCCCTGGCGCAGGATGAGCACTCGCGAACAGATTTTTTCCACCACTTCGAGCACGTGCGAGCTGTAGAAAACGATCCGTCCGCGATCGGCCATTTCGCGGAGCAACTCGCGCACCACCAGTGCGGTGGTCACATCCAGGCCGGACATGGGCTCATCGAGCACCAGTACCTCCGGATTGCCCACCAGCGCCGCGGAGAGCAGAATCTTCTGCCGCATGCCTTTGGAGTAGGAGGAAACCGCGCAGTGGCGATCGTCCCACAGCCCGAAGAGGTGCAGAAGCTCGCCGATTTTGGATTCCAGCTCGCGCCGCGGCATGCCTCGCAGGCGACCCGCGAGCTGCAGATATTCGTGGCCCGAAAGGTACGGATAAAGCTGCGGCTCTTCGGGGACGTAGCCCAGGCGGCTCTGGAAGCCGGGAAGATCGTCGAGGATGCTGCGCCCGCCGAACCAGATTTCGCCTTCGCTCGGTTCGAGCAGGCCGATCATGATCTTGACGGTGGTGCTCTTGCCCGCGCCGTTGGGTCCCACATAGCCGAGGATCTCGCCGGGGGCAATTTCGAAGCTGACGTTCTCGATGGCGGGGATGCCGTTATAGCGCTTTGTCAGGGCGCGGACTTCGAGCATAGAGTTCTCCCGGGGAAGGCCGATTCCGGCCACCGCGGCGGTAGCCGGTGCGCGGGGTCTTCCATAAATCATTTATGGGAAGTATGAGACAACGCGGTGCGAAATGCAAGGCCTTTTCTATCGCGCCATACTAGTCCGCCGCCAGCGCACGTCCGAAATACCACGTAGACCACAGATACGCCAGCGCACAGGGAAGCAGAAAAAGCGCGCTGCCGTTGACCGCGGCGGAACCGGCCAAAGCCATGGCCACCATCTGAAGCAATGCGCCGGCCATCCCCGCTCCGGTGGAAAATCGCCAGCGCGTGTCCGGATGGCGGCGATTCGTCGAACCGTAGTGCCCGAATGCCAGGCTGGTCAGCGCTGCGGCCACGCCGGCCAACGGCGAAAGGGGCAGGGTGAGCAACACGGCAATCGTGAGAAACGCCGCGTCCTTGGCCGCCAGCACCTGCCATGCGGGAATCGGCAAAAGGCCATAGCGGGTCATCCCTTGCTCGCCCTCCAGGCCAAAGAGATTTGCGGCGCAGGTGGAAAGCGCCAGCATCACCCCAACGCTCATGGGAAGAAGCGCTTCGGCCGGCAGGCGTGCAGCGCATCTTAACCCGAAGCCGACGCCGGCCAGCAACACGGCGCAGTAAAAATCCAGGGTGGCGAGGAACTCGCGCAGGTTCTTGCGGATGAGTTGATCGAGGGACCCGGGGAAGTGCGGGATGGCGCGGAACAGGCTTGGCCGTCCACTCGCCGGGCGGCCGGGCGCCAGGAATGCGAGTGCGAAGAGGGCGGCGATGGAGGCCCAGAGTTCCCAGGTGACCGCCTTGCGCACAGCCAGCAGCGCCAGCAGCCAGGCGATCGGGTTGAGCCACACGGATAGAATCCGCAACAGGCCGCGCTCGCGCCGGCCCAGGGGCCAGAGGGCCAGCCGCATAGTCGGAACTTTGCGCAACGGATCGGCACTGAGCGGAAAGAACAGCACCAGCGCCATCAAAGCGCTCAGCGAGATGAACCCGCCCGGGTCTTTGAAGAACAGCAGTGTCACGCCCAGCAGGAACAGGTGGTTGGAGGCGAACGATCCGGCCGACTTGCCGCCGCGCCGCACGGCTTTCCACAGGGCCGACAGGATAGGGAGAACGCGCGCCACGGGCCGGCGATCAGTCTTTGTCGCCGAGACTCTTCAGGGCCGCACGGGCCTTCTCATTTCCGAGGTCGGCGGCTTTGTGATACCAGGCGATGGCCTGAGAGATGTCCTGTGCGACGCCGAGGCCCTCCTCCCACAGCACGCCGATGTTGTAGAGGGCCGCGTCGCTGCCCGCGTCGGCGGCTTGTTGGTACCACTTCATGGCCTCGGCGTAATCCACCGCTACCCCCAGACCCTGCTGGTACATTACGCCGATGGCATTGGCGGCGGGGATGTCTCCTTGCCCGGCGGCCCTGTGGAACCAACGCAGGGCCTCGGCATAATTGACCGGCACTCCCAGCGCGTCGCGGTATAGCACCCCCACGTTGAACATGGCCTCCGTGTTGCCGGCGGTAGCGGCCTTGCGGAACCAAGCCATGGCTTCGTTATAGTTTTTGGGGGTGCCTTGGCCCTCCAGGTACAGCACGCCGATATTGCACATGGCCTGATTGTTGCCGGCCTCGGCTGCCTGGCGGAACCAGCTCATGGCCGCAGCGTAGTCCAGGTTCGCGCCGCGGCCCGACCCGTACATTACCCCGAGGTACATCATGGCATCCACATCGCCAATGGCCGCAGCCCGTCCGAAGACGGCCAAGGCCTCGTAGTCCTTGTGGGCATTCAGCAGGTCGACACCGTGGTCGGTCATGGCCTTGGCGCTGGCTGCGGTCGCAGATCGGGTGTCGGCGCTGGAGGAAGCGCCCGATTGAGGGTTGGTTTGCGCGTCCGCCGGCGAACCCAAGAGCAACCCGGCCAACAACGCGGCAGCCCACAGAAATCCGGCCGGCGCTGTGCGGCTGCCCTGAGAAGGAACGAAACCCATGCAACCATTATGACGCGCCCCGGACGGCCGGTCGGCGGCCAGGTTGGCGTCCCTGGCGGCCCTGTCCCGCCCTTAGCAGCCCACTCTTCCAGCCCTCCGCGGTACGCCCTTCCCGCCCGATGACGCCCGCGTTTTAAACTGGCGGTGATGAAGCTATATCTGAAACCGACTTGAACCAGTTGCCGCAAAGCGAAGAGTTTGCTTCGCGAAAAGGGTGTGGGCTTCGAAGAAATCGATCTCAACCGGGGTCTTTCGGTGGAGCAGTTAGATCAATTGATCGGCGCGCGGGATTACCGCCAGTTTCTGAACTCGCGCAACGAGCTATATCGCGAGCGCGGTATGAAGGAGAAGCCGCCTTCGCGCGAGGAGGCCCTGCGGCTCATGTCGGAACACCCCAATCTGATCAAGCGTCCGATTCTGGTGGAAGGCCGGCGCATCGGCCTGGGGTACGACGGTGTCGCGGAGATACTCTAGCCCGGGCGGAGGGCAGGGAGGGGATGCTCCATGAAACATGCCGGCGAAGCGACGTTGGACAAGCTGGAACCGCTGCTCTCA
>JASHSS010000704.1 GCA_030038565.1 Bryobacteraceae bacterium | reverse complement strand
CCGCGATATCGGGGGCGGGAGTCTGTTTCCAGTCCGTGGCTCTGCCCGCGCAACGTCGCGAAACGCGCATCGAGAAGAACATGCCGGCGGAAGACATCGCGCGCGAAATCGTCGCCTGGATTACGGAGAAATGAAGGTGGCTGGTGGGGCCGGTGGGCCAGGTGGGGCAGGCGATTCGCCTGCCCGGACGCCCTCTTACAGCCCCTCGCGGGCCGTCACGGGCACGACCAGAGAAGGGCCGCGGGCAGCCGGGATTCGTTTCCCGTGTGGCGACGCCGCCCGCCCCAGGTGCGCGAAACGCGAGGGCGATTCGCCTGGCCGCTCTCGGGCATTCCGTTCACCGGCCGCGCCGGAGGCCGCAGGCGTAGTGAGGAAACGTAGTTCTTAGGGAGGCATCACATGGAGAAAATACTCTTTCTGGCGCACACCGAGCCGGATGGCGCGCTGGCCAAGCCCGCCCTGGAGGCGCTGGCTGCCGCCTGTTCGTTGGGTGGGGAATTGACGGTCGGCATGGTGGGAGCGGCCGCAGCCGACGCCGCGGATCGCATCGCGGGCTGCGGCGCGGGGCATTTCCTGGCGGTGGAGGGCGAGGCATTTCAACAGCCGCGATATGCCACCGATGCCGCGGCTGCCGAAGCTCTCGCGCGGGCGGCCGGCGCCGGACTGGTTCTGGCGGCCCACACCTCGCGCTGGGCTCGCGCGCTGGCGGGAGTGGCGGCGCGCCTCGACGGTCGCATCGATACCCATGCCACCCGCATCGCGGAGGTCAACGGGGTTCCGGCGGTGACCCGCTGGTTCTACCGGCAGCGCATGGAAGGAGTCCTCACGCGCTCCCAGCGGCCGTGGTTTGTGCTGCTCGATCCGGGCTGCTCGGCGGCGTGGAGCGGTACGCGCGGCGCCGCCACGGTGGAACGTGTCCCCGTGAAAGCCTCTTCGCGCACCACCGTGACCGGCCGGCGCGCCCCGCAATCCGGCCAGCAGACCATTCGCCCGGATGCCCGGTTGCTATTCGTCGCCGGCGCCGGCTGGACCAAAAAGCAACCCGATGGCGTGCCCCATCCCGAGCGGGCCGAGCAGTTGATCCTGGAGTTCCTGCGCGCCTCCCAGGCGTCCCTGGGCGGCAGCAAATCGCTGGTGGATCTGAGCGGCGAAGGCCAGGCGGTGCTCGCCTGCATGAGCCATCTCAACCAGATCGGCCAGACCGGATCCACGCCGCGCCATCCCAAGGGCCTCTCCACCTGCTGCCACGGCGAGGAGCCGCACGTGGTGGGCTGGCGGTTCATCACCGAGCGGCGCGCCATCAATCTCGACCCCAACTGCGGCTGGGCCCGCGGCAAAGCCGATGTGCTCTACGTAGCCGACGCCTTTGCCGTGATGGAACAGGTGAACCGGCTGTTGGGCGGGGGAGCGTAGGCGTTTCGGGGGAGCGTGGGCCGGTCCGCGCCCGTCCAATCGAAAGATAGCCCCCGATTGGCTCCCGATTATCCGCCAATCCGTACCCCACCGCGTCGCCGGGCCGCGCGGGGTGTTAAGCTGATAGGAGGCAATTACAACCTATGCTTGAAGATCTGCTCCAACCCCGGCACCTGCTGGTTATTCTGGCGGTTGCCATTATTATGTTTGGCCCCAAGAAACTGCCGGAATTAGGCAAGGGCCTGGCTGAAGGCATTAAAGGCTTCAAGGACGCCATCAAAGTCCCGGTGGAGCCCGAGAAGTCCGACAAGGCGTAGGACTGTTATCGTCCTTTGGCGTGCCTGCGGTAAACCAGCATCGCCGAACCGATCACGGCCGCCGTGCCCAGCGCTAGCTTACCCTCAAACAGCCACACTTTCGTAACCGAGGCCGTGGGCATGATCGCGCACGCAATGGCCAGCGCCGTGATGCCTCCTCCAGCCAGCGCGCTGAGCCGCTTACCGGCTTTCCAGGCGCCTCCAAAAATGTAAACGAACGGCAGGAACCCCACAATCACCATCAGGGAAACCAGCTCGTCATAGGCCGCCCGAAGGCTGTCGCCAAGCTGGATCGCCACCAGCAGAAAGGTCGCCACCCCGCCCAGCGTCAGGATCGAAATATACGGCGTGCCCCAGCGCGGATGGATGCGCCCGAAAGCCTTCGGCAGCAGGCGATCCACGCCCGCGGCGAAGGGCAGCCGGGAAACCCCCGTCCCCAGCCCACCGATCTGCCCCACCGCGCTGGCCAGAACCAGCAGCGCAATGGCTGGGGAAAGCCACGCGATCCCTACCAGCCTCGCGCCCGCTTCGCCGGCCTCCGCCAGGCCGTTCAGCTCGCTGATCTTCTCCGGGCGCAGCAGCACCAGCAGCGCAATCGTAGCGCCGGCGTAGAACACCGTGGCGAAAGCCCCTGAGATCCAGCCGGCGCGCGGCAGGTTGCGCAGCGGATCGCGGATCTCGCCGCTCATGAAGCCCGCCAGTTCCATCCCGCTCATGGCGTAGGCGATGGTGGACCAGAAGCTCACCGTGCTCCAATCCCAGTGCGGCAGGAAATGCATCGGAGTGGCCGGCCCGCCGCGGTTCCAGGCAACCGCCGCCAGGGCCACGAACACCGCGCAGAGCAGCCAGGTGGCCGCCGCGCCCAGGTTCTCGGTCCATTTCCCGATGTGCACCCCCACCATGTTGCTGCCCAGGGCGATCCAGATGGCCACCAGCGCCGCCGCCAGCACATAATACCGGTTGCCGGCCAGCGCCTGATAGCGCGGCCCCAGGGTGTAGAAGCCGGCGCTCATATAGAAGATGGCAGCCGAAGGGAACCAGAAGGCGATCCCCATCCAGTAGACCCAGAAGGCGAGGAAGCCGTGCAGCGCGCCGTAATCGCCGCGGGTCCACAGGTAAAGCCCGCCCGCGCCCGGATACCTGGCCGAAAGGGTGGCCACCGCCACGGCCAGCGGCACCAGGAAGAACACCGCCCCCAGCAGCCACAGCGTCACCGCGCCCGGTCCGGTGTGGGCCGCCGCCGCGATCCAGCGCGACCCTACGATGCAACTGATGGCGAACAGGCTGATGTCGCGGAGGCCCAGCTCACGCTTAAGTTCCAACGGCCGTCTCCCTCGCCCGCTCCCCCGCCAGTTCGATCCCGATCCGCCGCAGGCCTTCGCGCAAAAACTCCGGCTTCCCGCCCAGCCACACGCGCAGAAATCCTTCCAGGCCCAGGTGCGCTCCGGGTACAATCAGCACGCTCTGGTTCACGCGGATGCGCTCGCATAAAGGGTAACTGGGGGTCGGGGAACGATACCGCATCAGGCACAGGGCGCCCGCGCGCGGCTCGCGAAACGTCAGGAACCCGGAAAAGCTCCCGGCCCATGCGCGCATGATCGGCAGGTTGTGCTGCAGGATGGCGCGGGTGCGCGCGTAGAGTTTCTCGCGGTTTTCCACGGCCACCCGGGCTACCATGTCGGAGATCTTATTGGGGCCGATGGTCAGGTAATCGTGCTGGGTCCAGCATTCCGCGGCCACCGCTTGGGGCGCCGCGATCCACCCGATGCGCACGCCCGGAATGCCGTAGGCTTTCGAAAGCCCGCTGGTCACGATCACGCGGTCGCTCATGCCCCAGAAGCTGGGGGTACGCGGGCCGTCGATCTCCGCGCCCTGGTAAACTTCATCCGCCAGCAGGTACGCGCCCACCTCGTCGCACCGCCGGACCATGCGCCGCATGGCATCGGGCGAAAGCACCGATCCGCTGGGGTTGTTGGGATTGGAGATATAGACCAGCCGCGTGCCCGGATTCACGGCGCGCTCGAACTCCTCCCAATCCGGCTCCCAATCGCGGTCGATCAGCAGGCGGAAAGTCTTCACCTGGGCGCCCAAACTCCTGGGCAATCCCCAGTACTGCATGTAATTGGGGACCTGGAAGGCCACCTGATCGCCCGCGCGAATCAGGGTCAGGGCTAGCAGGTAATTGGCCTCCGAGGTGCCGTTGGTCACTTCGATATGGTCCGGCGTCGCGCCGGGATAAGTGGCGGCCAGGCTTTCGCGCAGCGGGATGGTGCCGTTCGATTGGCTGTAGCCCAGGGGAGTGTTCAGGATGGTCTCCAGATCCAGCCCCATTTCCCCCAACTCCCGCAGCGAAACCGGCCGCACGCCGCTTTCGCTGAGATCCATCTCGACGACGTTTTCCCACGTCGATTGCATCCGCTCCATTTCAAACTGGTCGATTTTCATAGTCGTATCAGCTATCGCCGATTCTCATAGCAGCATTCGGCGATCTCCAGATCCTCGATTCCCAACCCGGTGAAGTCGCAGACGGTCAATTCAGAGGGGCGCCCCTGGGGCCCGCCGCCGGATTCCAGAAACGAGCCCATTTCCATCGCGCGCTCCCATTCGTCCGGCGCATGTTGCAGTTCGCCCAGTTTCTCACATTGAGACCGCGAATCCGCGAGGAGGCGGTCCGCGCGGCGCAGAATCCCAGGATCCAGCTCCTGCTTGCCCACGCTGTCCGACCCGACCGCCGAAATCAGCGTTCCGGGCCGCACGTCGTCCGAGCCAAGCAGGGGCGCCCGGGCGGTGGTGGCGGTGACAATCAGGCGCGCCTCGCGGGCCACCGCGGCGGGCGATGGCGCCACCATCACCTCGACTCCGTTCAGCGTCTGGCGCAGATCGCGCGCACATTCTTCGGCCCGCGCCGCCGTCCGGCCCCAGATCCACAAGCGCTCCAGGTCCAGCACCGCGGCATGCCATTCGGCCTGGAGCCGCGCCTGTACGCCGGCGCCCAGAATGCCCAGAGAGCGGTCGCGCCGCCCCAGTTCGCGCGCCATCATGGCCGCCACGGCGGCGGTGCGCACATCCGTCAGATAGCCGGCATCGGCCAGCAGGGCCGCCGGTTCGCCGGTCTCGGCCGAAGCCAGCAGCACCATTCCGTTGCCCGTGGCCAGCCCGCGCTCCGGATTCCGCGGGAAGGTGCTGGCAATCTTCAGCGCGAAGTACTTTCCGCCGCGCCGGTAACAGGACTTAATGTGGATCTCGGCGTCTTCGGGCGCGATTCCCAGGTGCATGGGCATGGGCATGGCGCACTCCCCGCGGGACCACGCCACCAGCGCCTCCCGCATGCGCCCGAGGACCGCGCCGGCATCCAGCGCCCGCCGGATCTCGGAGAGATTCAGAATTTGCACCTTCCTTGGAAGTTACCATCTCCGCGCCCCGCTTCGCCGGTGCATAATCTGCCTATGGCCACGAACACGAGTGTGGGGGGCGGCTCCGCTTGCCGGCGCAAGGTGGCCGCGCCTGTCCCTGGCGGAGAGCCGGCCCCGGTTCGGCAGCCTGCGGCACGGTGCTCCCATGCCCGATAGTCCCGCCAGACAGCTCGCCGGCTTCATCGCCAAACTGGAGCCGGGGGTGGCGAAAATCCTGCGCGCGGCCCGCTCGGCGCTACGGCGGCAATTTCCAGCCGCGCATGAGCTGGTTTACGATAACTACAATTTCTTCGTCATCGGCTTCTCGACCACCGAACGTCCGGCGGATGCTTTCGTGATGCTGGCCGCCAATGCCCAAGGCGTGAATCTCAACTTCTACTACGGCGCGGCGCTGCCCGACCCGCACCAGCTTCTCCAGGGCAGCGGAAATCAAAACCGGTTCCTCCGGCTGGAGAGCGCCGCGACCCTGGCCCGCCCGGAAGTGCAGGACCTCATCCAGGCAGCCGTTCACCACTCCAGTTCGCCATTGCCCGCGACGGGCCGGGGACGGCTCATCATCCGGGCCATCGCACCGAAGCAGCGGCCCCGCCGGTTGGCTCCCCGTTAGCCTGCTGCGGAAAAAGGGTAGTGTGGGGTCAGGTTGCCCGACTGCAGGACGCAAGCTGCACTGTACGTTAGGCTGAATGTTTGGCGCGCTTCCGACGGGTCACCAGTTCGGGGAGGTTCATACCGGAAATCGACGGCTTCCGGTTTGCGGCGATAACTTCCGTGGTCCTATATCACGTCTGCGGGTTTTTGCCGGGCGGGGGTGCGGGCGTTCCGTTTCACAACGCCATTGCCCACGGCTATCGCGGCGTCAACCTGTTCTATGTAATCAGCGGCTTCGTGTTGGCGCTTCCCTATGCAATGCACCGTTTCTCGAAAGCGGCGCCGGTCAATATCAAGGCCTACTTTTTGCGGCGATTGACCAGGTTGGAGCCGCCGTACATCCTCAGCCTGCTCGCATGTGCCGCCGTTCTGATCGTCGCCGAGAATCGCAAGCCCCTCGAGTTGCTGCCACATCTTGGCGCCAGTATTCTGTACCTGCACAACCAGATTTACGGCGCCCAGAGCGTCATCAATGGGGTCGCATGGACCCTGGAAGTCGAGGTCCAATTCTACTGCCTGATGCCGGTCTTCGCCCTTCTTTTTGGGATTCGACGGAAGGCCGCGAGGAGGACGGTGCTGGTTCTGCTGGTCCTCTTCAGCGGTGTGATTCAAGTCTTTTGCTGGGATGCTCCATCACGGGCGAAACTCTCGATTCTGTTCGCGGTGCAGTTCTTCCTCATGGGCCTTTTGTTGGCCGACCTGTACGTAGTGGACTGGCGCGAGCAGCCGTCCCCGGACTGGAGGTGGGACATCCTCTCGGCCGGATTTTGGCCGGTGGTCTTCCTGATGCCCGACCGCGCCGGCTGGGTCTTCTTTCCGTTTTTGATCTTCCTCCTGTATGTCAGCGCGTTCCGAGGGGTCGTTTTTCACCGGCTGTTCCGAAGTCCCGTGATCACTTCGATTGGAGGGATGTGCTACACACTGTACCTGCTTCACTGGCCGCTCCTTCGGATCGTAAACACCAGGCCGATGGGTAACAGACCCGGCGCGATCCCGCTGTATTTTCTCGCATTAGCGGGCGTGAGCTGCACTTTCTTCCTGCTGGTCGAGTTGCCCTGCATGAAGAAGGACTGGCCGCACAGGCTGGCGGCGCGCGCGCGGCGCTTCCTGGGAAATCACCGCGTCACTTTAGGGTGACACCGATCGGCCGGATACGCCTCCGGACCCAGGCGCCTTCACGCCGTAGCGGCAAGCCCTCAGGGAAAAGTGCCCCGCCCGCCACGATGGGCCAGGCGATTTCGCAGCCTGCTATACCTCCGCCAGAGCGCGATGCACCAGGTGGATGCTAATGGCCCCCTCGCCTACGGCCGAGGCCACGCGCTTCACATTGCCGGCCCGGACGTCCCCCACCGCGAAGACGCACGGCAGGCTGGTCTCCAGCATCAGCGGCGCGCGGTTCAGGGGCCATGGACGGTACTGGCCTTGCGCCGCACTCTGCGCCGTACCCTCCAGGTCGCGCCCGGTCAGGATGAAGCCCCGCTCATCCATCGCCACGCAGCCGCGCAGCCATTCCGTGCGGGGCGATGCTCCGGTCATGATGAACACGTGGCGGACAGCGCCCGCGGAGAGCGCCCCGGTTTGCCTGTCCTGCCACACCACGCGTTCCAGGCGCGAGCCGCCTTCGAGCGCGGTGATCTCGCTATGGAGATGCAGCTCGATGCGCGGGTTCTCGGTGATGCGCTGGATCAGGTAGCGGGACATGCTGCTGGCCAATTCCGCCCCGCGCACCAGCATGTGCACCTTGCGCGAGGTTTGCGACAGGAAGACGGCCGCCTGCCCGGCCGAATTTCCTCCTCCCACCACGGCAACTTCTTCCTCGCCGCACAATTGCGACTCGATGTAGGTGGCGCCGTAGTAGACCCCCTGGCCCTCGAACCGCTCCAGGTTGGCGATGGCGGGCTTGTTGTATTGCGCGCCGGTGGCGATGACAATCGCCCGGGCGCCCAGGGACTCTCCGCTGTCGAGCACCAGCTCGTAGCGCGACGCGCCGCAATCCAGCCGCACGACGCTGCGGGCGATCATCATGTTCGCGCCGAACTTCTGCGCCTGGGTGGTGGCGCGCGCGGCCAGTTCCTGTCCCGAGATGCCGGTGGGGAATCCCAGGTAGTTCTCGATCTTGGAACTCGATCCCGCCTGCCCCCCGGGAGCGGTGGTCTCGATCACCAGCACATCCAGGCCTTCGGAAGCCGCGTAGACCGCCGCAGCCAGACCGGCCGGCCCCGCCCCCACGATGATGACATCGCGCAGGTGCGTATCTTCGATGGCGGTATTAAATCCCAGGCAGTCGGCCAGGCTCTGGATCGACGGGCTGCGCAGCACGCCGCCCCGGTTGCAGATCACCACTGGCACCTCGGAGATCCGCACCTGGAAGCGATCCAGCAGCGCTTGTGCGTCGCGATCGGTGTCCAGATCGACATACGTGTAGGGGTACGCGTTGCGGCTCAGAAACTCGCGCAGCTCCAAGGTCCGGGCGGAGTGGCGCGAACCCATCAGGATCACATTTCCGTAGCCGCCCCGGATCAACTCCAGCCGCCGCAGGATGAACGCCCGCAGCAGGATCTCGCTCAGTTCGGCATCCCGCGCGACCAGCGATCGCAGCTCGTCTCCGGTGAGCTCCAGGAACTCGCCGGCCTCCGTCACGCGCCCCAGCACCAGGCACCGCTGGCCCGAGATCATGGTTATTTCGCCCGTGAACCCGCCGGCGTCGTGGGTGGTGACGGGGCGCTCGCCGCCATCCATATCCGGCTGCACGATTTCCATTTTTCCCGAGAGCACCACGAAAAAGGAGATATTCGTGTCGTTGGGCTTGAAGAGAACTTCGCCCTTCCGGACATTTCGCAACCGGCCGCAGGAACGAATGCGATCGATCTGCTCGGGAGTCAATATCGGAAATAATTGCGTGCGGGCGTCAAGCGCGCTGGCCGAGAACGGAAAAGCCATGCTCTATTTTCGCATCCCACCGGCGCACTCTCCGCTGCCCGGGCCGTCGGGCGGTTGTGCGCCGGCTCACAGAATCCGCCGGCCGATCACATTCCGGCGGATGAGGTGATACACGAACAGAAGAACCACCGCCCCGGCCGTGGCAACCACAATGCCGTACAGGTTGAGCCGCGTGACGCCGGCATAACCGGCCAGGTGCGCCGCCCAACCGCCGATCACGGCGCCAACTATACCCAGGAGCACATCCAGAACCATCCCCTCGCCGCGGTGGTTCACCAGGTGGCTGGCAATGAACCCGGCCAGCAGACCCAGCACAATCCAGGCAAACAAAGACATAAGAGACCTCCAGGGCTGCGCCGGCGGGCACGCCTTCCGCCTGCCCGTCCTTCCGCGCAACCTGCTATCCCTGATAGAGCAAGTCTGGTGCCAAGGCCGGTGGACCTCCTACCGCTCTGCCGCGGCTTCCTGGTAAATCCCCAGCACCTGGCGGGCGGTTGCCTCCCAACTGAAGCGTCCGGCCTGTTCGTAGCCGCGCCGGATCAGCTCCGC
>JASHSS010000703.1 GCA_030038565.1 Bryobacteraceae bacterium | reverse complement strand
CAGAACCAGCCAGATGACGCCGCGACGCGTAGCGCCCAGGGCCATGCGAATGCCGATCTCGGCCCGCCGCCGCGCCGCGGCATAGGCCACCACTCCGTACAGGCCGATCGATGCGAGCACCAGGGCCAGGACTCCGAAAAACGATGCCAGCCGGGCAACCAGGCGCTCGCGCAACAACGAGTCGTCGATCTGCGTCGAAAGAAGCTGAAAGTCCAGGGCGATGCGCGGATCGGCAGCGCGGATAACCTGTTTGACCCGCTCCGCCAGATCGGCGAGAGGGCCGGTGAAACGCAGTTCGTAAATGCCGTTCACCTGGAAAGGCGCCGGGTTCTGGGTGATCGGCACATAAATGGTGGGCGGCGGCTGATCGCGCAGGCGGCGATACTTAGCGTCTTTGACCACGCCCACGACCTGCACCTGCACCTGAGTTTTGGTTCTGCCAGCCAGTTGGAGTTGGTCGCGAAACACCCGGCCGATCGGTTTTCCGCCCGGAAACAGTTGGCTGGCGCGGCTTCATTGAGAATGGCGACCCATGGCGCGCCCGCAGTATCGGCGGAAGTAAAATCGCGGCCCGCCAGCAGCGGCGTGCCCATGGTCCGGAAGAATTCCGGCGACACTAGGTTGAAGAAGACGTGGATATCTCGCGTGGCCTGGCCGGGCGTATCCACCTGGACGTTCCACTGCCAGGTTTGGCCGCTGATCGGCGTGACCACCGAGCGCGCCGCAGCTTCGACTCCGGGGAGTTGCCGCAGGCGGTCCAGCAGATCCGCGGCGACGGCCGATTGACGCTCGCGCGAATACCGCGCGGCGCGCAGATCGGGATTCACCAGCAATACGTTGTCGCGGCGGAAGCCGGTGTCCTGGGTGAGCAGCAGGCGCAGGCTGCCGGCGAACAGACCGGCGCCAATCAGCAGGATCAGAGAAACCGCCACCTGCAGCACCACCAGCGCCCGGCCGAGCCCTAAACGGTGGCGCGAATCGGTGAGGCCGCGGGCGCCTTCCTTGAGGGCAGCCTGGGGCGCCAGTTGGGTGGCCCGGAGGGCGGGAGCGAGGCCGAACAGAAGTCCCGTGGCCACTGCCAGGCCGGCGGTAAAGCCGAGCATGCGCAGATCCGGCGAAAGGTCCAGAAAACGGGCGTTGCGCGAGGACGAGATCCACACCACCAGCAGGCGGCTGGCGAATCGCGCGAACGCCACGCCGAACGCCGCGCCCGAGAGCGAAAGCAACAGGCTTTCAGTGAGGAACTGGCGCACCAGGCGCGCGCGCGAAGCGCCCAGAGCCAGGCGCACGGCCACTTCCCGGCTGCGTGCCCCGGCGCGCGCCAGCAGCAGGTTGGCCAGATTGGCGCAGGCGATCAGCAGCACCAGTGCGACCATGATCATCAGCAGGGTGGCCGCGTCCTTGTACTGGCGCAGGTCCGAGAGGCCGTTGGCGGCCGGATGGAGCACGAAATATGGCTTTCCCGGGGTGTGCGTGCTGTCCGGAACAGCGGCCTGAAACAGCGCCGGGCCGAGCAGGTTCAGGCGCGCGGCGGCGCGGACCAGCCCCACATCCGGCTGGAGGCGTCCCACCACACTCAGCCACCAGGAGAATTGCTGGTCCATCCAGGGGCGCTCGGAGTGCATCAGGGCTTCGGCATTCAGGGGAATGGCCACATCGAAACGATCGCCCACATCCATTCCGAAGAAGCCGGGCGCGGCGACCCCGACGATCTGGAAGGGATGATCGTCGAGGCGGATCACTCTGCCGGCGACGTTCCCCGCGCCCGCGTAGCGGCTTTGCCAGAAATTGTAGCTGAGCACGGCGACCGGGGGGCCTCCGCGGCGATCGTCCGCCGGCATCAATGTCCGGCCCAGGCTGGCCGCAATTCCCAGTCCGGCGAAGTATCCGCCGCTCACGTAAAGCCCGTGTACCGGTTGCTTTTCGCCGCCGGCAGCCAGGTCAAACTCGGTCGAGGAGTAAGCAAAGGTGTCGGAGAAGACATCCTGCCGGGCCCGGATTTGCTGCCACAGCGCGTAAGTGGAAGTATCGTCATCCTCGGTTTGACCCAGGATCACCAGGCGGGCCGGGTCGCGCACCGGCAGCGGCTTCAGGAAGAGCGCATCCACCACGCTGAAAATGGCGGTGTTGGCTCCGATGCCCAGGGCCAGCGATAACACCGCCACCGCGGCGAACACGGGTCTCTGGCGCAGTGTGCGCACGGCGTAGCGCAAGTCCTGCCCCAGGCTCTCCAGCCAACCCAGGCCGCGCGCGTCGCGGCATTCCTCACGGATCTGCTGCGGGCCACCGAAATCCAGGCGGGCGCGGCGGGCGGCTTCCTCGGGCGCGAAGCCGCGCTGGAGATATTGGGCGGTCTGACGCTCCAGGTGGAAGCGCAGTTCCTCATCCATTTCCCCGTCCACGGCGCGGCGGGAAAAAAGAGCCCGAAGGCGGTAGCGCAAATCCGAGAGCATGGGAGCTCCTTTCAGGCCATGGCGCCTAAGCCATATCCAGAACGGTGTCGACGGCGGCGGTCAACTTGCGCCAGGCGGCGGTCTCCTGGGCGAGCTGTTTGCGGCCCTGGCGGGTCAGCTCGTAGTACTTGGCGCGGCGATTGTTTTCGGTGGCGGCCCATTCGGCCGCAATCCAGCCGCGCCGCTCCAGCCGGTGCAGCGCGGGATAGAGCGAGCCTTGCTGCACTTGCAGGGCATCGCCGGAAATCTGCTGGAGCCGCTCGGAAATGGCCCACCCGTGCAGCGGTTCCAGGGCCAGGGTTTTCAGAATCAGCAGGTCCAGCGTGCCTTGCGGCAGATCCAGGCGTTCCTTCATGCGGTTCCCTTTTCGCTTCTACAGAAGCAGTTTAGCGCCATTGCTGTCGAAGTGCAAGGGGAACAGGATTTGCACCTTTATTCCTGCCCGTTCGAAGGCTTATTCCGGTGGCGCCTGCCGGGTCATGTGGTTAATGCCCTCCAGAACCTCCATG
>JASHSS010000702.1 GCA_030038565.1 Bryobacteraceae bacterium | reverse complement strand
AGGCCCTGCTGTCCACGCCTCTTCAGCCGCCTCCCCGCAAAGGTCCGGGCGCGGTCTATTCGGCTGCCGTGCGCCTCGCGGAACGCTGTGTCACCGCGGTCCCCGAGAACGCCCCCAGCATGCAGAGGGTGCTCACCGAATTGCGCCTGCTCAGCGTGCAAACCCGCCAATGGGTGGAGGCCGAAAAATCCGCCGCTCATCCCCCGGAGGCCCCCAAACCCGCTCCGTCAACCGCCCCAGGCGAAAAAGCGGTGGCCCTCGCCGACGATGCCGACGATGACGAGGATTCCGCCGATTCCCAATCCGGCCCCGGTGAGGAGGAGGACCTCATGGCCGACGGCAGATGCCCTCGCTGCCGTTGTTCCAAGGTTCGCGTCTCCCGCCCGCGCAACCGTCTGGAGCGCCTTCTGCGGGCCATCGGTTTGCCCGTCCGCCGCTGCCACCGTTGCTACTTCCGTTACATCGATTTGTTCAAAGCCTGCCTGGAGATGCCCGCCAAAAAGTTCAACCGCTAACTCGCCCCCACAAGCTTCCCCGGAAATCTTCTCGGGGTTACTTTGCGCCTTGGCGCTCTTCCCTCTCTACGCAACCCGGCGCGCCTGCTCCGCCAGCACCAGCGCGCCCAGCACGCCGGCCCTTTGTCCGAGCACCGGCGGCGCCAGAAAAGCCGGCGGCACCGTGATGTAGCCGTTGAGGATGCGGTGCAGTTCCTTTTCGATCAGCGGAAACAACTGGCTCTGTTGCATCACGCCCCCGCCCAGAATCACCCGCCGCGGCGAGAGCGTGAACATCCAGTTGGCCACCCCCAGCGCCAGGTAGCGCGCTTCCAGCGCCCACGCCGGATGTTCGGCGGGCAATTCGGTCGCCGCCAGCCCCCAGCGTTCCCGGATCGCCGGACCGCAAGCCACCCCCTCCAGGCACCCGGTGTGGTACGGACAGCCGCCCGGATACGGGTCGTTCGGCTCGTGGGGAATCTGGATATGACCCATTTCCGGGTGCGTGAAGCCGTGCAGGATCCGCCCTCCTACCATCGCGCCGCCGCCGATCCCCGTGCCCACCGTCAGGTACAGGAAGTCCGAGAACCCCCGCCCCGCGCCCCAACGGGCCTCCCCCAGTGCGGCGCCGTTTACATCCGTATCGAAGCCCACCGGAACCCCCAATGCCCGGCCCAGCCATCCCGCCAGGTCGCAGTTGCGCCAGGGCAGCTTCGGAGTGGAAGTGATATGGCCCCACGTCGGCGAATCCGTATCCAGATCCACCGGTCCGAACGAGGCGATCCCCAGAGCCTCCAGTTCCCCCAGGTACGGCCGAAAAAAGGCCGCTGCCGCCGCCAGGGTCTCCTCGGGCGAGGTCGTGGGGATCTGCCCGGATTCCAGATCGCCGGGCCCTGTGCCAATGGCGCACACGAACTTGGTACCCCCGGCTTCAATTGCGCCGAACATAAGCCGTTATGGTAGCGCACCGCGGCAGATCCGGGCGGTGCGAACCGGAATCGTCCCGAAAGCGCATTTCCTACCCTGCCCTAACGCGCCAAAAATACTAGTCCCAAACCCTCCTGCCGCTAGATCCACAGGTACCCGTAGCACGATACTGCCTAAGGTCCTTTAGCGTCACAATAGATGCAGATGGGCGCACGCTCTTCATTTCGGGCTCCTTTGGAATGGCTTCGGTCCCGGTTTGGCCAGGTTCAGGGACCTCCTCCCTCCGGTGAGCGCCGAGCCACCCCTCGGAAACGCCTCCGCTTCGAAGCCGAAATTCAAAAAACCAGTCGGGTTACCCCGGTGGTTGGCGTTGACCTTCACGAGGACGGCGCCCGCATGTTGTCCCCGGAGGATTGGGAGGTCGGGACAATCGTGTTCCTTAAGCTGCCGGATGTCCAGTTGGGCGGTTTTGCGGAAGTCCGCCATTGCACCCGCCGCAAAGACGGCAGATATGCTGTCGGTCTGAAGTTCAACGGACCCCTCATCCCACAGGGCTCCGAATGGCAGATCCAACGCGTTTGCCAGCCCACCCAGGGCTGGACGCGCAGCGACGACGTTCCCAACCCGCAAGAAGCGCCCCTGCCGCCCCGCTCCAGCGAAGTTGCCTGATCGCCGGTCGCCCCCTTCGTTCGCCCCAGTTGCACAAAAGTTCCATTTAGTTTCGTCCCGGCGCACAAAACTGTATGAACTTTCACAGAAAGATGATATGGTAATGGGCATCGAGTAGTTGGGCTGCTATCGCTCCTTCCACCTGAAAACCTGCCCGCCTGCGCAGCGTTTCGGGTCGGCACCTACCACGACAGGAACGGCGCTTACGCTAAAAGACTGCCATTTCCGAGTCCGCGCCGCTGGGGCTGCTTCACCTGCTACCGGAGCCCGCCCGGAGCGTAGCTCCCGGTGAGGTTGCTCCGTCTGCTGCTGCGCTTATGCGGGAAGGGCGACCGCAAGGTAGCCGCGGTCTTCGGCTCCGATCCGTCCTCGTGCCATCGCGCCGTGGTCCATCTGGCGCAGGGCGCGGGCGACGTCCCCGTGTGGCTCTTCGCCACCCAACCGCCCCTCGCCCAGACCGCCGCCCTCTGCGAACGGGTCACCGTCGCTCCCCATCCCCTGAAACTGCTGATCGCCGCCCAGCGCCAATTGTGGTCTCGTTGGGTAGCCCTGAGCATCGCCCCCTGGACCGGGGAATCGGCCGGTGTCCTGCTCAAGCTGGCGCCCTTTCTCATCCCGCCTTTCCGCGCCCTGCTGCTGAATGAGCATGGCGACTTCTTCGCCGGTATGCCGCGCCCGCTCGCCGCGCACATCGCCCGCCGGGTCCGCGATCGCCTGCACTCCCTGGCCTACCGCTCGCGCGATCTCGCCCGCGGCTACTGGCGCCTCATCTCCTACCACATCTGGCGATCGGGCCCCGTGCGCCGGGTGAAGGATGAGGCCGGCGGCATCCTGTTGGTGGCCGCCGCATGGCTGCTGCGTCTGAGCGGCAATCCGCATCGTTGGATTTTTCAGCACCTGAATCGCGGCCGGGCATTGCGATTAGAGTGCCCCGCCCCGCCTCCGCACTCCAACGGCGTGGCATTGTTCCGCCAGACCCGTGCGGTGTGGGAGGGCGAGCGTCTGGAAGACTTCGCCCGCCGCAGCGACGCCCGCTGGATCCTGTGGCTGGAGCGGCCGGATTCTCCGGTGGATTACCACGATCTGCTGCCGGCCCTCGCCAACCCCGGC
>JASHSS010000701.1 GCA_030038565.1 Bryobacteraceae bacterium | reverse complement strand
TATACGTTAGCGTATTTATGAATTGCTGTACTAAGTCGTGGTCGTCTGCGCAACCCCGCCGCAATGGCCGTTAATAGCAGCATGTCGAACAAAGCAAAGGAGACCACTTGGTGACGGAACTGGTCGTATACATCCGCCAATGAAGAGAACACCAAACATACGATAGCTGTTACTGCCAGCATCTCCGCTCCTGCGACCGATCCTCTCGGCAATTGCCTTGCGCTGCGGCCCAGCAAAAGTGGCGTCGCCAGAGCCAGTGCCGCGCAGTACACCAACAGCCGCCCACCATGTCCCGCGAACAGCCGCCGCTTCGTGCCGCTCACCAATTGAAATCCCCAGTAGTGCGCGGCCGGCGGCTTTCCCGAGCCGGAATCGAAATTGCCTAATGGAGACCGAAATGCCCCGGCAACATCCAGCAACATCCGCAACGCCCGCCACGCGTCGCCTGGGTGCTTTACATAGAACCGCACGATCCGTGGATATCCGGTCATCTGCTGGAACAGGCTAGGAAACCCCGGATCGTGCATTGGAACGCCCGGCGTATACGCCTCGGTGCCGATCCAGTGCCGGTACGAAACGTCCAGCCCCAACTCGGTCAGCGCCTGGTCCGGCTGCCGGGTATTCGGCAAAATCTGACTGAAAATTACGTTGTACGAAGCCAGTGCGGAATATTCCTCTGGTGCCAGATACCGCACCGAGACAAGCGACGCCGCTATAAGTACGGCGGCCGTAGCGCCAGCCACCGTTTTCCGCCCGCCGCACAGCGCCTGCCGGCTTACCCAGAACAACTCCGCGCCCGCGATTCCCACAATCGCATAATGCGGCGAAGCAGTGGTGGCCAAAATCAGGCACACGAGCAAGCCGGCAGAATCGGCCCACCGCTCCCGACGTATCGCGCGTAGATAAAAGACTCCAGACAGCAGCATGAAAAGGAATGCAGCTGAGTCCATGTAAAAGGAGTGGAAGTAGCCCACATACATGAAGTCAGAGAAGAGCAGCAGCGCCATCACTCCCAACACAATGTTCTCCAGAACACCCGTCAACAGCCACATACCTACTACAAAGACGGAAGTATGGACCGCGCCCATCACTCGGATGTCGAAGCTGCCGTCGCGCGAGACCAGCCTGTTGAGAGCCAGCGCCGGCCAAATAAACAGAAGTTCCGAGGAATTGAAACCGGAGTGATAACCGAAACGGTCCTCAAACCGGAGCTTCGTGTTGGCGTACACGAAAGTTTGCCCCGAGCCTAGTCGGAACCGGCCCAGCAGCTTGCCGAAATCACCGTTGTCTGCGACGCCAGGAACCGGTGGCAGCATCAACTCAAATGAGAGAGTCAGGGCGGCCGCAAGAGGTAGAGAACCGCGGAACACCTTAAGCATGGTCACCTTCCTAAGACCCACGAGTCCGCGTTTCCAACTACACTTCCGCCAACACGGCGCAGGATGGGCCGTTGCGACCAAACTTTACCCGCTCTACGCGCGCGCGAAGGAGGCGCGGGCGCGAGGTGAGGGTCGCCGGCAGCGTGGCGGTTCGCCGAAAGCCGACGGGACAATGGATTCGCCGGCTGGGACCCACGACCGGGCGCCCCGTCGGCCCGCGCGGCCCGGCCGACGAAAGCAGCAGCGCAGCGAGCCGCGATGACCACGTCGAAGAACGCGCCGCCTAAGGTCCGGGCGCGGCCACGGTGGGAGAGTCGCCGCATGCAGCGGCGGTCCTTTCGGGCGGTCACCAACTGGCTCGCCGGGTTAGGGAAACCGGCCGGAGGATTGGACACGCCCACTGGCGATCCAGAGTTCGGGCGCCCGCGCTGCCGGCCCATGCAGCCCCGGCGGGGGCACCAACGGTGCGAACCGCGGCGAGCACGCTGCGAACGCGCCACCCGACGTTCTTCGCCGGCTGGCGGGTACGGCGCGATCCCCGGGTCGGGCAATCGTGCCGGCCGCAGGCACGGGGTCCCCCGGGTACGTGGCGGCGCTTTTCCCAATACGAATGGCCGGAAAATGGACGCGTCGCTTGGTGGCGACCACGGCTCGAGCGATCTGCTGCCGGCCGCGATCCCGGCGGGAGGGGCGACGAATGCAATGAACGCCTCCGCCTAGTGGCAATGCCCGGGCTTGGCGATAGCGCCGCCGGGACTGCGCGACGATACGGCTCGAGTTCGATTATTTACTGTTGATGTCCCGAAGGATGTTTACGCCGTATACGGCTTGTGGTATACATCATATACATGGTGCGTCCTGAAAGACGCGTTCTTCTAGCGGGTGAAAGACCCGTCCGGGTAAGCGCCAGAGCGCCCGGTAGCAGATCCCTGGCTGGAGGAGAGATCCTCGCAGTCAAAGCGGGATGTCAAGAGCCTGTGAAAAAGCAGGGAGCAAGGAAGCGGGCCGTAAGGCACGGTGAACGCTGCAGCCTCGACAGATTATCAGCCGAAAGGTGTTTGGGAGGGCCGAGCCGGTCATGTCACGGCGAAGGCAACAGACAGCAGGGGAGCCTGGAGCCGCTGCTGGACCTCTCCGGGGTATGGGCGATGGCACGTTTTCAGAGAAGGACGACGGAACAGGAGAGACCCTACCCGGCAGCTAAGTCAGGCAAAGGCCGTGGGTATAAGGCCGGAAGGCTGAAAACACGCGGAGCCGGGAGGGAGTCCGAGAGGTCCATAGTACCGGAGAAGGCGTGGAAGACAACGCGCTGGAGGGAAGGGGCCTTGCTTTGATCGAGCTGGTGAGGAGGTAAGTGCGAGGGCATGCCGGAGACGGCCAACACCCCCATCGATAAAGTACGACAACTCCAACGCCAGCTATATGTGTGTGCCAAGCGGAGCAGGACACGGCGGTTCCATGCGTTGTACGACCGGATCTACAGAAGTGACGTTCTGCGGGAAGCATGGAAGCGAGTGCGCAGCAACCGCGGCGCGGCAGGAGTGGATGCGGAGACGATTCAGGCCATCGAGCAGTACGGCGTGGAAAAGTTTCTGGCGGAGATTCAGGCGGCGTTGCGGGCAGGCCGATATCGTCCTTCCCCGGTGAAGCGGCGGTACATACCGAAAGGTGGTGGGAAGCAGCGGCCATTGGGGATTCCGACGGTGCGGGATCGGGTGACGCAGATGGCGACGAAGCTGGTGATCGAGCCGATCTTTGAGGCGGACTTTCAGGAGTGTAGTTATGGATTCCGGCCGAAGAGGAGCGCGACCCAGGCCCTGGAAGCGATACGCGTAGCGGGCAACCGGGGGCACAACTTCGTGGTCGATGCGGACATTCAAGGCTACTTTGACAACATCCGGAGGGAGACCCTGATGGAGTTGGTGAAGGAGCGGATCTCGGATCGAAGGGTATTGAAGTTAATCCGGCAATGGTTGGAAGCGGGAGTGATGGAAGACGGCACGGTGAGGGAGACGCTAGCGGGAACACCGCAAGGCGGAGTGATCTCGCCGCTGTTGGCGAACATCTACCTGAACAAATTGGACAGGATCTGGGCGGCGCGGTGTGGCCAACTGGGAGTCCTGGTTCGATACGCGGATGATTGTGCGCCACGAGCGCAAAGGGCCGAGGAGGGCCCAATGTGTGTAACTGTTTGATCGATGAGGGGAGGCCCCTCGGAACCGGCTGGCAGGAGCAGGTTCCAAACCACCTTCGGCGGCTGTGGTCAAAAGGCATGGTCGTGAGCACAGAAGGAAAAGGCCTGGGAAGAACCAGGTCAGGTGACTGGCAAGAAGAGGACC
>JASHSS010000700.1 GCA_030038565.1 Bryobacteraceae bacterium | reverse complement strand
CCGCGCGACTCACGGACGGAATGAGCATTGTCAAATCCAATCAGCCGGTTGCCGTCCGGGCCGTGCAGTGTCAATGAATACTTCAGTCCATGCGGCCGCTCCGGTGTAGAGGCTATTCGGTTGACCGAGAACCGAACCAGTATCCACCCTTTGCGTCAACGACGACCACTTGGCCGTCGAGATCCAGCAGCCTCTCTGCGCCCGGGTCTCGATCCCGCCAGCTCATCGTCATTTAGGTTATCATCTATTGATAACCTACGCAACCGTGCATATCCAGGGCCAGAGATCTGCGATCGCCCTAAAGATGAGCCTGTGCGGAAGCGCCGGCTGCCGCTATTCGTCGTCGGCGGGCTGCTTGCGATTGGCTTGGCGGCCGCTTTATGCGTTCATTTTGCACCCTCGGCCACTATGTGCTTAAACTCGCGTGGCACCGGTTGAAAACCGCGTTGTTGATTTTAAATAGTTTCTCCCCCACCGCCGGCCACGTTATGCTTTCACACGCTGCCACTTCATGCCTTAAGTGACGTATAACTCACGCCAAGGGACAGTTTGATCTGCTGCGCAGAATGGCCGCGGCGATTGAAGTGGAACAGGCCTTGACCGCACTGCGCCAGGGTTCCGCTCCTGAGGGAGCGCTGAAGCTGGTCAGGAACTATGCTTCGTATTGGGTAGCGGTGGGCGTCCACGGCCAAAGTATGCGTTTGATGCTCGCTCCCGACGAGAAAGGGCGCAAGTTGGCCGCCATATTTACGTCCGAGGACACGATTGCCGGATTTCTTCCCCAGGTCCGGGCCGCCGCGGCCCCGGAACAAGTCGTGGAGAGGATCTTTAGCGGCGAAGACCTGTTTTCCAGTCTCGTGACCATGCCGATTGACGGTATGGTCTTCAATTGCGGCGGTGGGCCTGTCGATCCGGTCGCTTTTGCCAAAGGCTTCGCCCAGATCGTTTCTTAAGCCTGAGAACCAGGCGTTCGGTCTTAAGCTTACCCCCGGAGCACGTACCGTGCCACCGGCCCTTGGCGGTCCTTGGCGGCTTGGCGAGAGTCGCTCTCGCCTTTCTCCGCGCCTCCTTCGAAAATCACTTTGTCGTACCACTCCAGTGGCGGCGGCGCTAACCTCCCGCGGTATGATTGCATCAGTGACTAAGAAGACTGCGCCGGCGTTGCAGGCCTTGTACCAACAACTTCTCACCCGGGGCATTCAGTATTTCCTGTCGCCCAGCCGGCTCGAGATCGTAGGTCCCGCTCCGCAGCACACCCTGGACATCGTCTTCCAACCGGCTCCTCCGGGCGGGCTGCTGTTTGACTGGCTGAAAGACCGGTATGCTCTCACCAACCACCGCGAGCTCACCGAGCACGAAAAGAAAATGGTCCGCACCATCGGCCGGTTCCTGGGCGTGCGGCATGAGATGCTGTTCGAGAGCGAGCCGGATTCGCGGAACCTGCCCAGCTTCGGCGGTGTCATCGAGGACCGCTATGTTTCCGCTTTCCTCGAAGGCAGGGTTTACCGCGATGCGCACAGCGCGGCCGAGCTGCCCGATCGCGTCTCGGAGGCAATTGAAGTCCTGCGGATCAGCGCGCTCAGTTCCTACGAAGACAAGCGCATCTCCACCGGCGCGCTGCTGTTCGGCTCGATGCCGGATTCCTGCCATTCCTTGCCGCCCTGGCCGGCGGAAGCCTTGCCGTATTCGAGCGAGTTAACCTCCATCCGCAGTTTTCACCGCATCTGCGACGGCTTGCGGACGCTCGCCCTGGTGGATGGTAACGGCTACATGGTGGAGTTGGTGGATGTGCAGGAGTGGGCGCGCCCGTACGCCGATATGGAGCTGCCGGTCCCTACCGCGCGCCGCTACCGCACCCACAGCCAGGCCACTCTTTGCGGCGGCCACATCTGCCTGGTATTGACGCCTAACGGCGAGATCAAGATTTTTGGCGACGGCGTGCAGTTGTTCAGCTTCTTCGACGGGCGCTGGCACCTGACCGACGCGGTGGAAAAGTACCGGGCGTGGCAGGAGGCGATCGGGCGTCCGGAGCTGGCCGAGCGCCTGTTCATTGCCGCGCTGAACCTGGCCGAACACCGCCGCGGAGGCATGTTTGTGGTGCTCGAAAATCACGCCGACACCGGGCTGCTGGTGAACGACTCCGATCTGCTCGAAACCGATCGCCGCGCGCGGACCGGCGCCAAAAACCAGCTCCATTACCTGCTGCGAGGCGCGCAAGCCACGGCTCTTTCGACCGCCGTTCTGGAGAGCATTGCGCAGATCGACGGCAGCGTGGTGCTAAACCGCGATTCTAACCTGCTGGCTTTTGGCGCCATTCTCCGGCACAACCCGGCGGTGGATGACGATGAAGAAATCGGCGAAGGCGGACGGACCGCGGCGGCCATCGGCGCATCGCAGTTTGGCGAAGTGCTGATGATCAGCGAGGGCGGCCAGCTCTCGTTTTACCGCAAGGGCCATGCCGTTTGGACTCTGTGAACGCCTCGCACAGCGCGGTCGCCGAGACCATCGCTTTTGTCGAACGCCATGGTTATGCCCTGATCTTCGGGTGGGTGCTGGCCGAGCAAAGCGCCGTGCCGGTGCCTTCGGCGCCCCTGCTGCTCGCCGCCGGAGCGCTCGTCCGCGCGGGAAAATTACACGTGGCGCCGGCGCTGGCCTGTTCGGTGGGCGCCGCGCTGATCGCCGATACGGCCTGGTTTCTGCTCGGACGGCGCCGCGGCGGGCGCATCCTGCGCCTGGTCTGCCGCATTTCCCTGGAGCCGGATTCGTGCGTGCGCCGCACCGAAGATGCTTTCGTAAAGTACGGTTTGGACAGCCTGCTGATCGCCAAGTTCGTTCCGGGGATGAATACCGTCGCGGCGCCCATGGCAGGCGGCTCCCGAACCGCCTATTGGCGGTTTCTGCTATACGATGCCGCCGGCGCGTGCGCCTGGAGCGGCTCATTTCTGACCGCCGGATACGTCTTCAGCGACCAGTTGGAGGACGTGTTTGCGTATGCCTCGCGTATGGGGTCGGGGCTGCTGGTGCTCGTGCTCGGATTGGCGGCTGGTTGGATCGGCTGGAAGCTCCTGCAGCGCCGCCGTTTTCTGCGCAAGCTGGCGGTGGCGCGCATCGCGCCCGAAGAGCTGCGCGACCGGCTGAAGGCGGGCGAGAGCCTTTTCATGGTGGACCTTCGCGCCCGCCTGCCGCTGGAGTCGCACGCCATTCCGGGAGCCCTCCGCATGGCGCCCGAAGAACTCGCCGCGCGCGGGCGGGAGTTGCCCCGCGACCGCGACATTATTCTGTTCTGCAGTTGACCCAACGAAGCTACCAGCGCCCGTGTGGCGCTGCTCTTGAAGGCTCAGGGAGTCACGCGCGTGCGCCCGGTGCGGGGCGGCGCGGAAGCCTGGGAGAGGCTCGCTTAGCCGTCAATAGGCAGGCGGACCTGAAAGCGCGTCGACCCCGGGACCGATTCGACTCCGATTTCGCCGCCGTGCTCCCGCACGATCCGGCGGGCTGTTTCCAGGCCCAGGCCGGTGCCGTTCCCGACCCCCTTGGTGGTGAAAAACGGCTCGAAGATGTGATCGCGAATCTCCTGAGGAATGCCGGGGCCGTTGTCGGCGATCTCAACCACGACATGTTCCAGCTCGCGGGCCGTGCGGATGCGCAGCTCGCCTTTGCCGTCCATGGCGTCGATGGCGTTATCGATCAGGTTCGTCCATACCTGGTTCAGCTCGCTGCCGCGCGCGCAGACGCGCGGCAGGCTGCGGTCGAAATCCAGCTTCACCTCCACGCCGTGTTTGAGACGGTAGCGTAGCATGATGAGCGTGTTTTCCAGGCCGTGGTGGATATCCACTTCCTGCTCCGATCCCTGGTCCATGTAGGTGTATTCTTTGATGGCGCGGACCAGCTCGGTGATGCGGATGGTGGAGTGCTCGATTTCCGCCAGCAGGCTGCCGATGGTGAGGGAGGCGGCGATGCGGGCGAGCAGGTCCGTCAGCGCGTCCTGCGGGAATTGAACGGCGATGTCATCCAGCCAGGCGGTGTCGCAACCGGCGCTTACCAGCACCGGCGCCAACTCCCAGGCGCGCTCCACGCCGTGGCGCTCCAGCCCCGCAGCGACCCGATCCTCGCAGTCGCTGCGTTCGAGGGAATCGAGCGGCGCGCCCGCGCGCTGCAATAGGTCATTTTCGAGCACCGGAATGGCGGCGCGCTGCTGGACCGATAGTTCGTGCGCGTTCAGCCGCGCGGCGGCTTCGCGAATGCTTTGGAACGCTTCCCGCAAGGTCCCCGCCGCACGCTGTGCGGCCGCTGCCGGGTTGTTGAGCTCGTGCGCCAGCCCGGCCGAGATCTTCCCCAACGCCGCCAACTTCTCCGTCTGCACCTGCATCTGGGTGGAGCGGCGAACGCGGTCGGTCAGGACGCTCACCAGGCGGGGCTGCAGCATGGGAAGGCGATCGAGCATCTCCTGGAACCGGCCGGCCGGAAGGTAAGCGGCCCGCGTATGCACCACGGCGCGCCCGGTGGATGGAAAGACCTTCATGCGCGAGTACGGCAGCATCCCCGTGACGGCGGGCGCCTGGACGGACCACGCGGGCAGATCGGAGTTGCTGGGTTGCGAACGGATCTCGCCTTCCAGAAGCACGATCATCCGGTCCGCCGGCTCCCCGGCCTGGACGCCAACCGCCCCGGGCTCCAGTTCAACGGCCGTCATCTGCGAAGCCAGCCACTCCAGGCCGTCCGCCGGCAGATCGGCGAACTCCGGTACGGTGCGCAGTTCCTCGGCCAGCGTCATATTAAACCCTGCTCAGATATTGGTGCACGAATTGAATGGCCACCGACCCTTCGCCCACTCCGGATGCCACCCGTTTCACCGATCCGTGACGCACGTCGCCCACGGCGAACACCCCCGGCAGACTGGTCTCCAGCAGGCCGGGATCGCGCTCCAGCGGCCAATATTTCGGCGGTTTGCCGTCGCGCAGCAGATCGGGACCGGTGAGGATGAAGCCGCGCGCGTCGCGATCCACGAAGTCCTTGAGCCAATCGGTGCGCGGCTGCGCGCCGATGAAGACGAACATGGCGCGGGCCTTGATCCGTTCCCGCGAGCCGCTGCGCCGGCAATCCACCGTGATGGACTCCAGCCGCTCCTCGCCGTGTACCTCGAGGACCTGAGTCTGGTATTGCACTTCGATGTTCGGCGTACGGCCGATTTCGTCTATCAGGTACTTGGACATGGAGGATTCGAGCGATTCCCCGCGCACCAGCAGAATTACGCGCGGCGAATAACGGGAAAAGTTCAGCGCGGCCTGACCCGCGGAGTTGGCGCCGCCCACGATATAGACTTCGTCATCGCCGCAGGAGCGAGCCTCGGTCGATCCGGCGCCGTAATAGACGCCCGCGCCGGTCAGACGGTCCATGCCTGGCACGTCGAGGGTGCGCCACTGCACGCCGGTGGCGATGAGCAGCGCCTGCGAAGAGATTTCGCAGCCGTCGGCGAGGCGTACGATGCGGTAGTTGTCGTGAGTCCGCAAGCCCGTGGCTTCCTGAGGCGCCAGAATCTCGGCCCCGAACCGGGTCGCCTGCACCACCGCGCGGCGCGCCAGGTCGTTGCCGCTCAGGCCTGAGGGAAAACCAAGATAATTCTCAATCCGTGCGCTCAGGGCTGCCTGGCCGCCGGGCGCCTCGCGCTCCACAATCACCGTGCGCAGGCCTTCGGATGCGCCATACACAGCCGCGGCGAGTCCCGCCGGACCGCCGCCCACAATGATCAGATCGTACGATTTCGCACCGGGCCGCGTGCGCAGGTTCAGTCCCGCAGCCAATTGAGCCTGCGATGGATCGGGCAGGCGCGCGCCATCCGAAAACAGGACCACCGGCAGACGCTGTTCGTCGGCGCCAACCAGATCGAGCGCCTGGCGGACTTCCTTATCCTGATGCGCCGTTTCCACGTCAAGGAAGCGATACGGCACCTGGTTGCGCGCCAGGAATTCGCGAAGCTCGTACGAGCGCGGCGACCAGCGCGTACCCAATACGCGGATCCCTTCGAAGGATGGACGGTAGGCGGCCTTCCAGTCTTCCAGCAGATCGTCCAGCACCGGGTAGAGATGCTGATCGGGTGGATCCCACGGCTTGAGCAGGTAGTAGTGCAGCTTGACGTCGTTGATGGCGCGGATGGCGGCGTCGGTATCGGCGTAAGCGGTGAGCAGTACGCGCTTGGCCTCCGGCAGGCGTTCCACGGCGCGCGAGAGAAACTCGATCCCGGTCATCTGCGGCATCCGGTGGTCCGCCAGCAGCAGCGCTACCGGCTCGCCGCGCTCCCGCAGCCGATCCAGCAAATCGAGCGCGGCCTGCCCGGAATTGGCGGACAGGATCCGGTAGGACTTGGCGTACCTGTGCCGCAGGTCTCGCTCGATGGCCTTGAGCACTTCGGGATCGTCATCAATGGTCAGTACGGTGGGCCGGGTAGCCGGGCGGTCCGAGTCCATATAAAACTACGATGCTCGAAAATGCCGGATCGTTGCAAGAGCGCCAGTCAACTCTGGCGGCGCGGCGTGTCCCATCGCCCCCGCCCTCCCTCACTCCCGGCAAATCCCCCGTTCGCTCCTCCGTATGAATTCCACCAGGTGCGCTGTCTCCGGCGTGGGGATCTCGGCTTCGATTCGCGCCAGCGCGTCCGCCAGCTTCAGCCCCGAGCGATACAGAATCTGGTACGCACGTTTCAGCACGCTGATGTCCGCCAGCTTGTAGCCCGCGCGCTTCAATCCCACCAGGTTCAGCCCCTTGGCCACCACATCGTGCCCGGCGTACAGGAAAAACGGCGGCACGTCGCTGTTGATGCGCGTGTTCCCCCCGATCATCGCCAGCCGCCCGATCTTGGAATACTGGTGGATCACCACGCCGCCCGAAATGAACGCCTGGTCCTCCACTTCCACGTACCCCGCCACCAGCGCGCAGCTCGCAATCACCGTCTGGCTGCCGATCAGGCAGTTGTGCGCGATGTGCCCCGAAGTCATGATGTAGTTCGAGTCGCCCACCCGCGTCTCCGATTCCGGCTCGGTGCCGCGCGAAATCGTATAGTGCTCGCGGATCTTGTTGCGATTCCCGATCCGCAAATAGCTGCGCTCCCCGCTGAAATTCTTGTCCAGTGGATCTGTCCCCAGCACCGTCCCGGCCGAAATTTCGTTCTCTTCGCCCAGCGTGGTCCACCGCTTCACGTATACATACGGTTCCAGCCGGCATCCCGCGCCGATCGAGACGTCGCCCTCCACCACGCAGAATTCGCCGATGCGGACACCCCCTCCGATAGCCGCATCCGGGTGAATGCGGGCGGTCGGAGCGATTTGCGCGGAGGGGTCAATGGCCATAGCGCCGTCCGGGCACGCTCAGATCGAAACACCGTCCGGCGCGGTAAACACCTCGTCGGCCACGTCGCCCGTGTTGCGAACCCCGGCGGGTTCAAAAGTCAGGATCTCGGCCTCCGCCTCCGCCGTTGTGCGGTGCTCCACTCCCCTGGGCACCACCAGGTATTCGCCGGGTCCCAACTCCGCCGCGCCGTCCCGGAATTCCACCCGCATCCGCCCGCGCCACACCAGGAAGAACTCGTCCTCCTTCTCGTGCCGGTGCCAGGGAAATTCCCCCTCCAACTTCACGATCTTCACCTCCTGGCCGTTCAATCCGGCGATCACCTTGGGCCGCCAGCGATCCGTGAACCGCGAAAACTTTTCTGCCAGGCTGCCTTGTTGTAGCACCAGTCCATGATAACCTCCTGGCTGGCGCTCAGGCGGCCGATCCCGGCGTTTCCCCGGCCCGCGCGCCCCACCTTGCCTGCGCGGCGCCCGCGGCCTTGCCGGGGGTGCGCCTCCACGGGGCTGGTACAATCTTGGTTGACTATGGCTCTGCGGAAACCCCCCGAACACAAGCCACAAATTTCTCAGGTCACGCCTCCCGCCGCAATCGCGGGCGGCGAACTGCAGATCCGCGGCAAGGGCTTCGCCCGCGCGGACCGCCCGCGCGTGACCATCGGGGATGTCGGCGCGCCCGTCATCATCGGTTCCGATTCCCTGGTCATCGCCCGCGTTCCGGAAGGCGCCACGGCCGGTGAACTGATCATCGCCACCGGCGATCAGGCCAGCGACTCGTGGGCCTGCGATATCGGCATCCTGGTGGCCGAAAGCCTCCATCCGGTGGCCAATCCGGCCATCGATTCCATGGGCAACATCTACACCACCTTCAGCGGCTCGCGCGGCCAGAAAGTGCCCGTGGCGGTCTACAAGGTGGATCTGAACTTCAACCTCAAGCCCTTCATCAACGAGCTCATGAACGCTACCGGCCTGGCCTTCGATGCCGAAGGCACGCTCTACATCTCCAGCCGCTACGACGGCATGGTGTACCAGGCTACGCCCAACGGCAATCTGTCGGTGTTCGTCGAAGGCATGGGTGTGGCCACCGGCATCGCCTTCGATCGCGACCATAACTTATACGTGGGCGACCGCAGCGGCACCATCTTCAAAATCAGCCCCAACCGCCAGATTTTCGTCTTCGCCACCCTGGAACCCTCCATCGCCGCGTATCACCTGGCGTTCGGGCCGGAGGGCTACCTCTACGTCACCGGCCCCACCACCTCCAGTTTCGATTCCGTTTACCGCATCTCCCACGAGGGTGAAGTGGAGGTGTTCTATCGCGGGCTCGGCCGCCCTCAGGGCATGGCTTTCGATGAAGAAGGCCGCTTGTACGTGGCCTCTTCGCTCGCCGGGCGGAAGGGCGTGGTGCGGATCTATCCCGACCGCCGCGCCGATCTGTTCCTCTCCGGCCCGGGCATTGTGGGGTTAGCCTTCGCCCCCTCCCGAGCCATGATCGTAGCCACCACCAACGCTCTCCATCGCGTGGATGTGGGAATCAAGGGCCGCCCGCTCGTCGGATGAATGCCGAGATCATCGCGGTCGGGTCGGAATTGCTCACCCCCGCGCGGGTGGACACCAACTCCCTGTATCTCACCGGCGAACTCAACCGCATGGGCGTGGAGGTGGTGGCCAAATGCATCATCGGCGACGACCGCGATCGTCTGGCGGATGCCGTGCGCCGGGCCCTCGCGGGCTCCGGCCTGGTGATCCTTTCCGGCGGCCTCGGCCCCACCGAAGACGATGTCACCCGCGAAGCCGTCGCCCAGGCGCTCGACCGTAAGCTCGTCTTCCACCCCGAAATCGCCGATGGCCTGGCCGAGCGCTTCGCCCGCATGCGCCGCAAAATGGCCGAGATCAACAAGCGCCAGGCCTTCGTCATTGAGGGAGCGGCCATCCTCCCGAACGATCGCGGCACCGCGCCCGGCCAGTGGGTGGAGGAGTCCGGCGGTGTGGTCGTTCTATTGCCGGGACCGCCCCACGAGCTCAAATCCATGTTCGAGCGCCAGTGCCTGGCGCGCCTCGAACGGATCGTGCCGCCGCTCGCCATCCGCACCCTGTTTCTCCGGGTCACCGGAATGGCGGAATCCGATCTCGACCAGTTGATCGCCCCGGTCTACAAGAAGTACTCCAATCCCGCCACCACCATCCTGGCCGCCAACGGCGATTTGCAGGTCCATCTGCGGGCGCGCTCCGCCACCCTGGCCGAAGCCGATGCCCTGCTGGCCGAAGTGGGCGGCCCCATCCAAGCCCTGCTGGGCGATTTCCTCTACTCGCGCAATGGCGATCCTCTGGAAATGGTGGTGGGCCAGATGCTGCGCCAGGCGCGCGCCACCGTCGCGGTGGCCGAAAGCTGCACCGGCGGACTCCTGGGCGCGCGCTTCACCACCACCCCCGGCAGCTCGGATTACTTCCTGGGCGGATTCCTGACCTACAGCAACGCCATGAAGGTCGCGTTGCTGGGCGTCACTCCCGAAGCCCTCGAACAACACGGCGCGGTCAGCCGCGAGACCGCCGAGGCCATGGCCTTGGGCGCGCTGCGGCGCACCGGCGCCACCTACGCGCTCTCGGTCACCGGAGTGGCCGGCCCGGATTCCGGTGGCGAAGCGGCCCCCGTGGGCGCCGTGTACGTCGGCCTCGCCGACGCCTCCGGCGCCCGCGTGGTCCACCGCCAATTCATCGGCGACCGCGA
>JASHSS010000699.1 GCA_030038565.1 Bryobacteraceae bacterium | reverse complement strand
TTGCGCCTGAACATGCGGTTGGCTTCGCTGTCGCCCGTGCAGGAGTAAGTGGCGGCGTCGAAGTGCAGCGTGCGCCCCAGGCGATAAGAGATGTTCGCCAGGTGCACCAGCGTGGTCGAGATGGCCCCCTCTTCGATGGGCGCGTTCAGGTCTGAAGGCTTCCGGCTGCGCACAGCCTCGATGAAATTGGCCCAGTGGTTGCCCACGATGTGGGCCGCGGGTCCGGGCGTCTGATCGCTGCCGAGAAAGCTGGTGTACTTACTCTTGTCCTCCTCCGAAACTGCGATGTAGCCCTTCGACCCGTAAATCACCGTGCCCACCGTATTTCCCGGCTTGGGTTCATCCAGGCCGGCCTCGTGGTTGGTGATCCAATGCCGCACTTCGAAAACCATCATCTTCTTCACGCCGGCCTGGTCGAATTCGTAAGTCGCGGTGAGGGTGTTGGGCGTTTCCTGGTCGTCGTCGAACATGAAGTGGCCGCCGATGGCGCTGATTTTGGTAGGATATTTCACCCCCAGCGCCCAGCGCGCCATGTCCACCTGGTGGATGCCCTGGTTGCCCAGGTCTCCGTTGCCGTAATCCCAGAACCAGTGCCAGTTGTAGTGAAACCGGTTGGCCGTGAATTCGTGCAGCGGCGCGGGACCCAGCCACAGGTCGTAGTGTACTCCGGCCGGAACGGGTTCCACCGGCTTCCGGCCGATGGTATTGCGGCGTTTAAAGCACAGGCCGCGGGCCATGTAGATATCGCCGATTAGCCCCTCGTTAATCTTCTGCACCACTTCCCGCCCGGCCGAGGAGCGCTGCTGGGTGCCATGTTGCACCAGGCGATTGTATTTCCCGGCGGCAGCCGCGACCTGGCGGGCCTCGAACATATCGTGCGAGCAGGGCTTCTCCACGTATACGTCCTTGCCGGCCTGGCACGCCCAGATCGTCTGCAGCGTGTGGTGATGGTTGGGAGTGGCGATCGAAATCGCATCAATGTCTTTGTCTTCCAGCAGCTTGCGAAGGTCCGCATAGGCCGCCGGACGCTTCTTGCCGGTCTGTTCCAGGTCGGCCACGCGCGCGTTCAGTACCGATTCATCCACGTCGCACAGGGCGGCAATCTCCACGTTGGCCATCTGGCCGTAGGCCCGGATATGGTCCCGGCCGCGGCCGTGCAGGCCCACGCAGGCGACGCGCACCGTGTCATTGGGGCTGGCGGCGCCGCTCGATCGAAGGAGCGCGCCCGCCGAAAGAGCGGAACCTAAAAAGTATCGCCGGTTCATGCGGCTGAGTATAACTCCCGCCGGCTCGCGGTGGCTATGGGCCGCCCCCATCATTGGCTCATCATGGGTCGGTTGCCCGGCTGGTCAACCCCTTTTCGCTCCCTCGCAACCGGCGGATCTGCGTGCGCCGGCCGGGGACACCGAAACCCGCCACCCCAAAAACGCATCCAATCAGCTTGGAAGAGCCGGAGTTATGGCGCTGCCGACTTTGTACACGCCGGAAGAGGTAGCCCGCAAGGTCAAAGTCGAACGTCAAACTGTGTATCACTGGCTTTCTTCCGGCCGTTTGCGTGGCCTGCGCGTGGGGTCCACCTGGCGAATCACGGAGGAGGACCTCTTGCAGTTCATGACACGCCATTCGCGCGGGAAAGCCTCTGGTGCGCAGGAGAAGCCCAAAACCGATACCTGATTGTCCTTGCCTGGTGCCCTGGTTCTCGAAAGCCCGCTGGCTTCAGAATTGAAGCTTGGGCTGAGGGTGATACACGGTCGCCCCGCTCAGGAATGTATAGGGGTTACGCACCACCCCGTCGATGTGCACTTCGTAGTGCAGGTGCGGCGCCGTAACCCGCCCGGTGCTGCCCACCAGGCCCACCAGGTCGCCGCGGCGGACTTCCTCGCCAACCGTCACGTTGATCCGCGAGAGGTGCGCGTACCAGGTCTGCGTCCCACCCCCGTGGTCCACCACCACCAGGCGCCCGTACCCGCCCAGATCCCATCCGGCATGGATCACAATTCCATCGGCCGTAGACCGCACCGGCGTGCCGGTGGCCGCCCGGATATCCACGCCCTTATGGAACGCGCCTTCACCCGAGAACGGGTCCATGCGCATGCCAAACCCGCCAATCAACACGCCATCCACCGGCCAGATATCAGGGACTCCATTGGCCGGTTGAAAGTAGCGCGACGAACGGCGGCTGGGAAGGGAAAGAATATTGACATTCCGCAGGTAGTTGTAATCTTCCATACTCTCGTCGAAGCTGGGGACGAGCTTCCCTTCCGAAATATCCGCGGGACCGTCCAACTTATCCTTGATGTCGAACGCCGCGCTCACCTCCTTGGCGAAAAGCTGCAAGCTGGCCAACTGCTCATTGCGCTGGTTCACCACGCTCTGGAGGAACTGGTAGCGGGCCCGCAGGCCGTCGGCTTCGCGGCGCAAGGCGTTGTAATTGGCCACCTTCCATGCCATGCGCGCATAACTGGCCACGAAACCGGCCACCGAAAAGCACCCCAGGGCCGCCAGGCACAGAATGGCGTACACCGCCTGGTGGGGAATGTGAATCCGGCGCAGCCTCCCGCGTAGCGAGTGCGCCAGCACTACTACGAAATATTCTTGCTGCATAGTCTTCTCCGGCCGGCCCTTGGAATCGAGGTGTTAGCACACCGCGGGGCTGGTGGGGCTATTTGGGACAACGCAAATTGGCGAAACTGAAACTTTAACAGCCGGGCGGCTCCTTGTCAACACCAAAATGCAGATTGCAAGTGATTGATAAACAAGATATTATGGTTCCAGCGTGGCCAGAAAAATTCCCGGAACTTTTTTTCTGCGCAATTTGATCGACCGGCGCAGCCTGCTGTTTCAACTGGTCCGGCGCGATTTCGAGCAGCGATTCGTCGGCTCCGCTATGGGCTGGATCTGGGGATTGATTCAGCCGCTGGTGCTGCTCGCCAGCTGGGTCTTTATTTTTAGTGTGTGCCTCAAGCAGTCCGTGCCCCCCGGCGAGGTCACCGATAAATATCCCCTTTTCCTCTTCGCCGGAATGCTCCCCTGGATGCTCTTCAACGAAACCCTGATGCGTTCCGCCTCCAGCCTGCTGGAACAGGCCAACCTGATTACCAAAACCGTCTTCCCGGCCGAGATGATCCCCGTGGCGGTATTCCTTTCCGCGCTCGCCAGCCACTTGCTCGCCCTCGGCCTCATGATCGGCGTAGTCGCGGTTTATGTAAACCAGATCAGCATTTTTCTGATCCTGCTCCCGGTCTACATGCTGGTGCTCGGGTTGCTCGCGGTGGGCTTGGGATGGATTGTGGCGAGCCTTCAGGTTTTCCTCCGCGATACCGCCCAGATTCTCACGGTCGTGCTGACCTTCTGGTTCTGGCTCACGCCCATCTTCCTGGCCTCCAGCCAGTTTCCCTCCTGGGCCCGAGGGCTGCTGGTGGCCAACCCTCTCTATTACCTGGTTCGCGCTTACCGGATCTTACTGCTCAGTTCCCGCGTTCCGGACTTTGGCGACCTGGTGGTCGTGGCCGGTTTTGCCGGCGCCGTGTTCATTGCGGGTGGCCTGTTCTTCCGCCATATGAAACGCGGCTTTGCCGACGTTCTCTAACTTCACCCTCTAACTGCCGGCATATTGCGAGGCGTTGTTGATCGTTGAGTTAGCCCCAATCCAGATTTGATTCACGGTGGACCGGCCGCTCCCCACCATCCACATCGTAGCAATCGCAATGAACGTAATCAGCAGCGAATACTCCACGATATCCTGCCCCGTTTCATCCCGCCAAAACAAGCGCACCCGCTGGAACATTTCAGGCCTCCACTGGTATTAAAGCCGATTCCGCGGCTGCCCCACAAGCTTGCATCTTGATAACACGGGTGCCGTATTCCATTGGCGTACCGGAGTTCGCTAACTCAAGATAGCAGTACTGGCCCTCGTTGCCATCCGAAGTTAGTTAGTGGACGCTAACCGAACTTAGTCGCGAACTCAATGTCACCGCGCCGCGTCCCCGGCTTCCCGCCGCACCCGGCCGGTGGTACATTCCTAACAGGCTTATGCCACGGCTTACTTCTCTGCTCCTGCTCGCCTGCGCCGGCCTGGCCCAACCCTTCTCCGCTCCAGGTCCCCAGCCCGGCGGCTCTCCGCATCCCGGCGGTGGACGGACTACGGAAATCGACGCCCTGGCGGTGGACGCCGCTAGACGTATCGCGCCGGATCTCACCGCGGCGGATTTCGCGTTCCAAGCTCCCAAGCCGGTGAGGATCGCAACCTGCCGGTATATCGACACTCGCGCCCGCCGGACCGTAGTCTTCCTGGTGGACGATCTCGGCCTCACCGCGGAGGCCATCGGCGACGTGCGCGCGGCACTCGAGAACTTCGCCGGCACAATCCACCCGGATGACCGCGTGGCGGTCTGGCGCAGCGGCCACGGAGAGGGTGCTTGGGAGCAGCTCACCGGCGAGAAAGAGACTCTCCGCAAGGCCATCGCGCGCCTTGAGTACAATCCGCGGCGGGCCTATTACACCTTGGGAGCGGCTCGCACCGGCGCCTTCAATACCGGGGCCATGGGGGCCCTCCGGCAGGTCGTCGCCGGCCTCTCCCCGTTGCCCGGCCGCAAATCGGTAGTGCTCTTCTCGCTTGGTCTCGCGGACCAGCCGGTTGCCGATCTCGATAGCCTGGTTGCCGAAGTCCGTCGAGCGCAAGTGTCGGTCTACGGCATCGATCCTTCCATCGCGCATACCCACCTCGACGAAAAAGGAATTGCCGGCTTGGCCCGCGCCACCGGAGGCGAGTTGCTGGCCGCCGAAAACGCTCTCCCCCAGGCGCTGGCGCAAGCCGTGAGCGGTCCCGACGGCTATTACCGGATCGGCTACCATGAGCCGGAAATGGGCTTGGGCCGTCCGCAGCTCGCGCTACTGCGGTCCGGCTTCCAGCTTCTTTCCTCTCGCCCCGCCTCCGAAACCCTCGCCGATCCGCTGCTGAGCGCCGCCACCGAGCGCCAGGACGAACTGCCGCGCGCTATGTCTGACCCATTTTCAACCGGCCGGATCGGCACGCGCATCACTCCCCTGTTCTCCAACACCCCACAGGGTTCTGCGCTGACTGTGCTGGTCCATCTGGATACCCGCGAT
>JASHSS010000698.1 GCA_030038565.1 Bryobacteraceae bacterium | reverse complement strand
CGCGTACCGTCCGCACCATGAAGGAGCACATCGACGTGGATGTGAGCGGCCTGCTGCGCCGGGAAATCAACATGGACCAGGCCGGCGACCTGGTGCTGGAATCGATGTTCGCGACCGTCAACGGCCGTCTCACCAACGCGGAAGTGCTGGGGCATCGCGAGTTCGTGCTCACGCGCCTGTATGAGAGCGCCTGAGCGTTCTCCTACGCGTTTTCCATAAACCTACCACGTGCGCAGTATGGTCAGCGCCAGGTAACCGGCATAAGATCTGGTTGTAGCGTCAACACACAGATGAGTCTGCCGCTTCGCCGGAAGCAGAAGGGGTTGGAGTGCGGCCCTGCCGCAGTGACCGCCTCTAACCCCCAGACCGAATTCCTGGGCGAGGATGGCTGTTTGTTCTGGGTAAGTGACGTGCCGCAGTGTGCTGGGACAGGCTTCCCGGTCTGTCCCAGGCGCGTCAGAATCGCAAGGTGGCCTTAAGGCGGGCGGTCTCCAGCAACAGGTCCAGGGCATTTTCGGCGCCAGTAACGAAAACATTGGCATTCTGAAGCGATTCCACGGCGCAACCTTCGCCATTGTCCACCGCTACCGCCAGGCCGCCGCCCTCCTTCACCGAACGGAGAAGCAAGCGATCATTGTTGCCGTTGCCGAAAGCGGCGACCCGTTGCGGGTCGAGGCCGGCTGCGAACTGCATCTTCTGCACGTCCTGCCGCAGCTCCTCCAGGAGGTGTATCGTCACCGGCAACAGCCCCAACTCCCGCCGGACCGTGCCGAAGGTGTCGGCGGTCAGGATGTGAATCTCCAGATCTTCGGCCAGCCGTACGATGCGCCGTTCGACGGCCGCGCTGATCTTGCCTCCCCGCGCCAGCGTGCCGGTGTAGTCGCTCACCAGAAACTTCAGCTCCAGCCGTCCGAATCCTGGAATGTCTACCGCCAAGCCGCGTTTCATATGCCAGCCCAATGTACCAAACGGCAGCGGCCGAAGAAGGCGCCCGCTGCTTTCGCCGCCCGCGCGCGGCTTCCGGTGAGGGCCGGAGGCGGTCGAAGCGGGCAGCGCGGGATCACGGCCCTGGCCGCACTCGCAGGAGGGCGTGCCTTCCTTGGGTGGAAGCTGGATGTACGAGCCGCCCGGTTAACTGTAAACGCACCGCCCGGGCTCGATCAGCGGGCGGATGGCGGCCTTGCAATCGTTCTAGTTGGTGGGACAGGCCTTCAGCCTGCCCTGGACAGGCTGAAGGCCTGTCCCACCAATGCCTCACGCATCATGTCGTGACAGGCCGCGTCTTCAGGGAAGCGAATCATGCGATCGGGGACCTCGCCCGGCGCCTCGCCGTGCCGCGCGAGCCTCTCTTTCGTCGGGCGTGGCTCCTGCCCGGCCGGTCAAGGGGCGATTGGATTGCTAAAGCGTTGGTGCGGAGATCGCTTGCCGCGCGCCTTCGGTCCGGGCCAGGTAAGGCCGCAACTTTTCCACCGCGGCCGCCGCGGTGACGCCGTACTTGGCGCGCAGGGCCTCCACCTTGCCGTGCTCGATGAACCGGTCGGGCCAGCCGATCCGCACCACCGGTGTCGCCAGCCCCAGGTTGCTGAGTTCCTCCAGAACGGCGCTGCCGAAACCGCCCGCCAGAACGTGATCCTCCAGAGTCAGGATCGCGTCCACCGTGCGGGCGTAGAATTCCAGCATCTCCACATCCAGGGGTTTGGCGAAGCGGGCGTTGATGACGGCCGCGGAGATTCCCTGGCTCTCCAGCTTGCGGGCCACCTCCCGCGCCATGGGGACTAAAGCGCCCAACGCGAAAATCGCCACGCGGTCGTCTTCGCCGTGCTCCAGCAGTTCGGCTTTGCCGATGGGGATGGCCCGCGGCACATCCTTGACGGGAGTGCCCGGACCCACGCCGCGCGGGTAGCGAATGGCGATCGGCCCATCCCACTGCATGGCCGTGAAAAGCATATCGGCCAGCTCGTCCTCGTCTTTGGGCACCATGTGCACGAGGTTGGGAATGCCGCGCAGATAACTGATGTCGAAGAGGCCGTGGTGCGTGGGGCCGTCGTCGGCCGAGAGACCGCCGCGGTCCATGGAGAAGACCACCGGCAGATTCTGCAGGCAGACGTCGTGCACGATCGGGTCGAAAGCGCGCTGCAGGAACGTCGAATAGATGGCGCAGAACGGTTTGAAGCCGCGGACCGCCAGGCCGGCCGCGAAAATCACGGCGTGCTCTTCGGCGATCCCCACGTCGAAATATTTGTCTTTGTGGTAGGTCTGGAAACGGTCCAGACAGGTGCCGTTGGGCATGGCCGCGGTGATGGCCACGATCCTGGGGTTGAAATCGGCCAGTTTTACGAGCGTGTCGGCGAACACTTCCGAGTAGGTGCGCTGGCTGAGGGGCTTGGTCTCGCCGGTTTCGGGATCGTAAGGACCCAGGCCGTGAAACTTCTTCTGCTTGCGGATGGCCGGCTCGAAGCCGCGGCCCTTCTCCGTCAACACATGCAACAGCACCGGCCGATCCTGTTTTTTGAGGAATTCGAAGGTTTTGATGAGCGTGGAGATATCGTGGCCGTCGATGGGGCCGTAATAGCGCAGGCCGAGCTCTTCGAAGATGACGCTGGGCAGGAGCATGCTTTTGGCGGCTTCCTCGGCGCGGCGGGCCATCTTGAGGGCCATCTTGCCGCCGATTCTCTCGACGAATTTGGCCGTGCGGTCGTGCAGCCCGTCGTAGGCCGGGCTGGTGACGATGCGATTCAAATAGCTCGCGATGGCGCCCACATTCTTATCGATGGACCACTCGTTGTCGTTCAGCACCACCAGCAGGCGCTTGGTGTGGTGGGCGATGTTGTTGAGGGCTTCGTAGGTCACCCCGCAGGTGAAGGCGGCGTCGCCGGCCAGGGCCACCACGTGCTCCTTGCCGCCGCTCTTGTCGCGCGCCACCGCCATACCCAGCGCCGCCGAAAGGGCCGTGCCGGCGTGCCCGGCGCCATAGGCATCGTGGGGGCTTTCGGTGCGCAGCATGAACCCGTTCAGGCCGCCCGGCGTGCGGATGGTCGAAAACCGGCCGCGACGCCCGGTGAGCAACTTGTGGACGTAGGCCTGGTGGCTGACGTCGAAGACGAACTGATCGGCGGGCGTCTGGAAAACGTAGTGCAGCGCGATGGTCAGCTCCACCACCCCCAGGTTGGGACCGAGGTGGCCGCCGTTGGCCGAGAGCACCGTGACCAGTTCTTCGCGGATTTCGCCGGCCAGACGTTCCAGGTCGGCTATCGGGAGTTGCTTGACCTGCTCGGGAGAATCGATGCCATCCAATATACGCGCCATAAGCGATTGCGGCGCGATGTCTCCGCCGCATGCTGCCCTCCAGGGATTTCCCTTTTATTGTAATCGGATTCGCGGGGCGTCCGGAGGCCGAGCCTGTAACCGGAGTACTGGGGACGTCCGCGACCCGTTCGCATAGCCCGCCTGCCGGTGTCCGATCCCCCGTGCCGGCGCGCACGGTTCCATGGAATCCTTCGGTGTATCATCAAACTAGCGGTCTTTATGATGTCCATTGGGGAGACTTTGCGCGGCGAGAGAGTGCGCCGGCATCTCGATATCCAGGGAATTTCGCGGGAACTCAAGATCCCCGCCAAG
>JASHSS010000063.1 GCA_030038565.1 Bryobacteraceae bacterium | reverse complement strand
GAATTTGGGTCGAGGCTGCCGCTGGCGCTGGCGCCGGGACAGCGGACGGTGACGGCGGCATTGTCGCTGTACGGGATGGACGATGCGGCGACGGCATCGCTGTACCAGGCGGCGCGGCAGGAATCGGCGATCAGCGTGATGTTCCAGTTGGGAGTGACGCAGGGACAGGTGATGGGGGTGTATTTGCAGAGCGTGGTGCCGGAAGTGCCGGAGTACGACGATAGCGGGAATCTGCTGCAGTGGAAGTTCCGGGCATCGCGCGCGCACGGGACGGTGGACAACGAGATTGCGGTGGCCTTCGGTTGAAAGACCGCGAAGGGTGGATAGAAACCAAGACGGTCCTCGCAAAGGCGCTAAGACGCAAAGTACCGCTAAGGAGATTGGAGAGGGTATGGATTATTCAAGCTCGCGGGTGGTGGATTCACAGAAGGTGGCTGGGGTCCGGTTCAGGGTTTGGAAGATGTCGTTCGGGCGGCGGACGGAATTGATGGCGCGGGTGAGGGAGTTGGCGCGGCGGGCGGAGTTTCTGGCGGCGGGGGAATCGGCGGCGGAACGAATGGATGCGGCGCTGGCGCGAGCGGAGATGGACCGGCTGTATGTGAGTTGGGGCCTCGAGGGGATTACGGGATTAAGGGTGGATGGAGTGGAGGCCACTGCGGAGACGCTGGCGGCGGCGGGTCCGGAGGAGTTGTTCCGGGAGGCTCTGGGCTTGGTGCGGCGGGAGACGGGGCTGGACGAGGCGGAACGAAAAAACTGCTAGTCGCCTTCCATTTTCAGTTTTCCAACCAGGCCGGTTGGGAGTGCGACGTGTGCCGGAGATCCGGCCTGGAGGAGAAACGGCGCTGCGGATGGATGGGCGCTGAAGAGCACGTTGGCGCGCGGCCGGTTTGGGCGCGGGCGGATGTGGCGACGGTGACCTGTCCGAAATCGTATATCACAGCCGAGAGCGCGGGATTGGTGGAAGAGTTTCTGGTGCGGCGGCGTTTGGGAGGGATGAAGCTGGAGGAACTGACGGCGCGGCAGGTGGAAGCCTTCCTGATTTTGGAGAAGGCACTGGCGAAAGAGATGAAACATGGCGGACACGGCAGAAGACACGCTACTTGAAGAGTTCTCGGCGATCGCGGGAGAAACGGCGGCGGGCAGCAGCGCGGGGCTGATCGAACAGATGACCGGGGAGATGGGAACCATACCCTATACGCCGCAGACGCTCACGACGAGTGGGCAAGTAGCCGGCAACGCGACGAGCAGCGGGGGGAGCGGCGGGACTTCGGCGTTGTCGATCGCTTCGACGGTGCTGGAGAGCGGACTAGGAATTATACCGTTGATTGGCGGGCTGGTTGGGCTATTCGACGGCGGCGGGGGATCGACGCAGCAACCGCTGACGAGGTATGCGATGCCGGATCCGGTGAATTTTCAGGGGGCCGAAACGAGCGACGGCATCGTGGCTGCGGACACCGGGCTGACTGGGATGCCGCGGGCGGTGAGCGGAGGGGGAGGATCGGTGGGGAGCGGCGGGGGCACGGCCGTGACGAGCGGTGGAGGCGGCGCGGGCGGGATGGGCGGCGGATCGCAGATTACGGTGCAGGTGCAGGCGATGGATGCGCGATCGTTTATGGACCGCAGCAGCGATATTGCGGCGGCGGTGCGGGACGCGATGTTGAATCTGAACCCGGTGAACGACGTGGTGAGCAGCTTGTAATGGCGACCTTTCCAGCGTTGAAGACGAAGGCGGTAGCGCAGTATCCGGCGAAGCGGACGCTGCGATTTCAGAACCAGAGCGTCCGGTTTGTGGACGGGACGGAGCAGCGGTACAGGGACTCGGCGGGTCCGTTGCACCGCTGGGACATCCTGCTGGACGAATTGGACGATGGGGAGATGACGGCTCTGGAAGCGTTCTTTCTGGCGAACCAGGGCGCATTCGCGCAGTTTCTCTTCACGGATCCCTGGGATGGGCAAACCTATAACAATTGCAGCCTGGCGAGCGACGGGATGGATTTGACGCACTCGGGCGAGATGCTGGGTGCGACGCGGCTGACGGTGGTGGAGAACCGGTGATGGTGTATCCGCAGCTTAGCAGTGGGAGCCTGGCGCAGTTTCCGATAGGGAAGCAGCAACAGCAGCGCACGGTGGTGAACGCGGCGCTGGATGGAAGCGCCATCCGGCTGGCGGATCCGAACGCGGCGAGCACGCAATGGACGCTGAGCTACGCGGGATTGACGGACAGCGAACGAGAAGCGCTGGAAACGTTTTTCGAAGCCGCGGAGGGATCGCTGAACAGTTTCACGTTTTTGGATCCGACGGCGAATTTGCTGGCATGGAGCGACCAGTTGACCAACGCGGTGTGGCAGGCGGGTCCACTGCTGACGCTGACGGGGAATGCGGCGGACCCGGCGGGCGGGACCCTGGCCTGGAAGCTTGCCAACAGCGGCGCGGGGGCACAGAGCATCGCGCAGACGATTCAGGGGCCGGGGGGATATCAATACTGCCTGAGCGTGTATTTGCGAGGGGATGTTGCGAGCACCGTGACCCTGATGGCGGGGAGCCAGCAGGTGGAGCAGGCGGTGACGACGGCATGGAGCAGAGCGACCTTCGCGACGACCGGGGACGCTACGGCAAGCTCGATCACATTCGGGGTCCAACTGCCGGCGGGGGCGGCGGCGTACGTGTACGGGATGCAAGTGGAGGCGCAGGGAGGGGCATCGCAGTACAAGTCGAGCACGACCGGCGGGGTGTACACGAATGCGCGCCTCGCGAGCGACGCGCTGACGGTGACGACGACGGGGCCGGGACAACACGCATGCACGGTGAATATCATCAATGTCAACAACGCCAACAATCTTTAATGTGAAGGAGCAGGCGGTGACGGACACACCGCTGCTGCTGTTCGACTGCACCCTGGCGAACGGACAGACGGATTCCTGGTGCACGCACGCGGTGACGGTGGGGGGGACCAGCTACGCGGCGCGGGTCTTGCAGCAGAACGTGTTTGAGATGCAGACGGCCTCGCAGCAAGGGGTGGATGGAATCCCGAGGATTTCGCTGGTGCTGGCGAATGCGGATTCGCACTTTTCGGAGATCGAGCAACAGACCGGTTGGAAGGGCGCTGCGCTGACGGTAAGTTTTCTGTTTTACGATCTGCCCAACCATGCGCCGGCGACGGACACGGCCGTGATTTTCCAGGGGATCTGCAATCCGCCGGACGAGATCCGGCAGGCGACGTTCCGGATCACGGCGACGAATCGCATGAATTTGCAGAGACTCCTGATGCCGCAGGTGAGGATTCAGCGGCTGTGCCCATGGGACTTTCCGGCGACCGAGGGGCAGCGGGTGGAGGCGATCGACGGGGGGGCGAACGGGCAGTACTCGCAGTATTACCCGTGCGGATACTCGGCGGGGGAGAGCGGGGGCACGGGGAATTTGAATAATGGGGCGCCCTACACTTCGTGCGGTTATACGCGGAGCGATTGCCAGGCGCGGGGGATGTGGTCGAACTTCGGAGGAATTGAGTTCGTGCCGCCGGCGATTTCGGTGCGAAGTTACGGGGCGGGCAGCAATACGACATCGGCGGTATCGGTGAATGCGGCGCAGTACAACGATTTTGTTCCGATGGTGTACGGGACGGCCTGGTACAACCCGCCAGTGGTATTCGCACGCAACGACGGCAACCTGACGCGGATGGAGGTGCTGCTGGGAATCGGCCAGATGCAAGGCGTGATTACGGTGCTGGTGAACGACGTGGCGATACCGGTGGGAGTGTCCGGGACCAACATGACCGGAACCGGCTGGTATAACGTGATCACGCTGGGGACGCGCACGGGCGCGTTCGACATGAACTTCACCGATGGGAGCGGGCAGCCGGCGGGCGATCCGTACGGTAGCATGGCGTACCTTTCGGTGGTGGTGCCGAGCGCGCTGAACAACGGGACGTCGCTGCCGGAAGTGAAGGTGCTGGCGCAGGGATTGATCCTGCCGACTTACGCTTCGGACGGAACGGAAACGGGCGCGGAGTTCACGAACAATCCGGCATGGATTCTCCTGGACCTGCTGCGGCGGATGGGGTGGAGCACTGCGGAGATCGACATAGCGAGCTTCGCGGCGGCGGCGGCGTACTGCGATCAGCAGATTAACACGCTGGACTTGAATTCGAACCCGATCACATTGGCGCGCTTCCAGTGCAATTTCACGTTGCAGAAGCAGAGGAGCGCGGGAGACCTGGTGCGCGGTGTACGCAACTCATCGCGGCTGCTGATGACGTATGAGGCGGGCGGGCTGGTGCAATTGCGCGTGGAGAATAGTATCGCCGAGGAGGCGCCTACGGAGGCAGCCTGGTCGAACAGTACGGAACCATTAAACGGGGGATGGCCGAGCTATGAGTTCGGGGACGGCAGCACGGGGATTTCCGGGATTCTGCGGAAGCCGAGCGGCGAACCCAGCGTTCGGGTGTTTTGCCGGAGCATCGCGGACACACCCAACCAGTTCGTGGTGGAATTCCAGGATGCGTTGAACCAGTATCAGCAGGACAGTTACACGCTGGTAGATGCGGACGATGTGGCGCTGTGCGGGCAGGAGGTCACGACCACGCTGGCGGCGATCGGGATTCCGAACTTCGACCAGGCAGGGCGGATGTTGAAGGTGAACCTGGACAAATCGGTGCAGGGTAACACATACATCGAATTCGAGACCAGCGTACAGGCGTTCGGAGTGCGGCCAGGGGATTTGATCACGGTCACTTACCTGAAAGAGGGTTTTGAGCGGCAGCCGTTCCGGATACTGAAGATCGCCCCGGGGATCAATAACAGGATTACTACAATCACGGCGCAGATCCACGACGACGCATGGTACGCGGACAGCAATGGGCAATCGGCGACGGGAATCGGGGGAACGCCGCAGGGGAATTCGGGAATCGGGGCGCCGCGGCCATTGGTGGGGAGCGTGGTGGATGCGAATGGCGACATCGAGTTCGG
>JASHSS010000697.1 GCA_030038565.1 Bryobacteraceae bacterium | reverse complement strand
ACTAGGTCTGCGACCGCGTGATTTAGTTCTTCTGCTTGGTGGGGCAGGCCTTCAGCCTGCCCTGGACAGGCTGAAGGCCTGTCCCACCAATGCCTCACGCATCATGGGGTGACAGGCGCGTCTTCAGGGAAGCGAATCACGCGGCCGAAGACCTAGCGGCCGTGAATCAGGCCCCGTGGCACTTCTTATATTTCTTGCCGCTGCCGCAGGGGCATGGGTCGTTGCGCCCCACTTTCTGCCCCGCCACCACCTGCTTGGGCGCGCTCGATCCATCGCCGCCCACAAATTGCAGCTCCGCCAGCTCCCGCTCCTTCTTGCGCTGTATATTGCGCGTGAAGTCCTCCATGGTGCTCTTCGCGGCGGTGCGATCCTGCTCGCCCGGCTGGAAATTCGCAGCTCCAACTCTCGGCGCGGGACCGTTCCTCCCCGCATTAGGCGCCTGCTCCGGCTCCTCCTCTTCCTCCTCTTCCTCCGTCGGGAAGGGCAGCACCGGTGAAGAGCTGGTGGTCACCTGCAGGAAGAAGAGGTAGCGGACCGTGTCGTCCTCGATGCGGTCCATCATGGCCGTGAACAGCTCGTAGGATTCCTTCTTGTACTCGACCAGCGGATCCTTCTGCCCGTAGGCGCGGTTGCCGATCCCCTGCTTCAGCTCGTCCATCGACAACAGGTGGTCCTTCCACTGGTTGTCGATCACCTGCAGCATCACGATGCGCTCGGTCTGCCGCATCACGTCCGACCCCACCAGGTCTTCCTTCTCCTGGTACTTCTGCTTGAGGCGCTCCACGATCCGGTCCGTCAGCTCGATGCGGGTCAGGTTCCCCAGGTCGGCAGGATCGATGCGCGCGCCGAAGAGGGTCAGCACGTCGTTGCGCAGCGTGTGCAGATCCCACAGGTCGGGGTGCTTCTCCTCCGGGCAGCGCATATCGACGTATTGATCGATGATGCCGCGCACCATGTCCATGACGCGCTCTTTCTGGTCCACGCCCTCGAGGAGCTGGCGGCGGTCGGAGTAGATCTTCTTGCGCTGGGCGTTGTTGACGTCGTCGTATTCCAGGAGGTGTTTGCGGGCCTCGAAGTTCTGCATTTCGACGGCTTCCTGGGCCTTGGCGATGCGCCGGGTGATGAGTTTCGACTCGATCGGCACATCCTCTTCCATGCCCAGCCGCAGCATCAGGTTTTGCATCCGCTCGCCGCCGAAAATGCGCAGCAGGTCGTCCTGCAGCGAGAGGAAAAAGCGCGAGCTGCCGGGATCGCCCTGGCGGCCGGCGCGCCCGCGAAGCTGGTTATCGATGCGCCGCGATTCGTGCCGCTCGGTGGCTACGATGTGCAGCCCGCCCAGCGCCGTCACCTCGTCGTGCTCCACGTCGGTTTCGGCCTTGAACCCGCTGTAGATCTCGTCCCACTTGTCGCGCCGCACCCGGTAGAACTGGTCGTGGTGCGTGAAGTATTGAAAATGCGCGTCGGCGATGTATTTGGCTTCTTCGGGAGGCAGACGCTCCGCCACCTTCTCCTTCAGGCAGGCGTCCTTGGCCATGAATTCCGGGTTGCCGCCCAGCAGAATGTCCGTGCCGCGCCCGGCCATGTTGGTCGATACCGTCACCGCGCCCTTGCGCCCCGCCTGCGCCACGATGGAAGCTTCGCGCTCGTGATTCTTGGCGTTCAGGACTTCGTGCTTCACCCCCATGCGCTTCAGCCGGCTGGACAGCTTCTCCGATTTCTCCACCGAAATGGTGCCCACCAGCACCGGCTGCCCGCGCTCGTTGAGCGTTTTGATCTCCTTGGCCGCGTTGCGGAACTTCTCCTCCTCGGTGCGGTAAACGATGTCCTGGTTCTCTTTGCGGATCAGCGGCCGGTTGGTGGGAACCACGGTGACGTCCAGGTTGTAAATCTTCTGGAACTCGGCCGCTTCGGTTTCCGCCGTACCGGTCATTCCGGCCAGCTTCTTGTACATGCGGAAGTAATTCTGGAACGTGATGGTGGCCAGGGTCTGGTTCTCGCGCTGGATCTTGACGCCTTCCTTGGCCTCCACCGCCTGGTGCAGCCCGTCGGACCAGCGCCGTCCCGGCATCAGCCGCCCGGTGAACTCGTCCACGATGATGACTTCGGGGCCTTCCTCGCCGTCCTTCACCACGTATTCCCGGTCGCGCACGTAGAGCACGTGGGCCTTCAGGGCCGCTTCCACGTGGTGCTTCCACTCAATCGTCTCCAGGCTGTAGATATCCGCCAGCCCCAGCAGCTTGGCGGCTTTGTCGAAGCCCTCTTCGGTGAGCGCCACGGCGCGGTGCTTTTCGTCGATGGTGTAATCGCCGGTGGTGTACTGCTCCCCCGGCTCGCGGCCCTCGATCACTTCGCCGCGCACCAGCTTGGGAATGATCCGGTTGGCCTTGTAATACTTGTCCGTGGATTCTTCGCTGGGACCGGAAATAATCAGCGGCGTGCGGGCTTCGTCAATCAGGATCGAGTCCACTTCGTCCACGATGGCATAGTGGTGCTCGCGCTGCACGCAATCCTCCAGGCGGAACTTCATGTTGTCCCGGAGGTAGTCGAAACCGAACTCGTTGTTGGTGCCGTAGGTGATATCGGCGCCGTAGGCCTCCTTGCGCTCGTTATCGTCCAGGTCGTGGACGATCACCCCCACCTTCAGGCCCAGCGATTTGTACAGCCTGCCCATCCATTCCGAGTCGCGCTTGGCCAGGTAATCGTTGACCGTGACCACGTGCACGCCTTTGCCCGCCAGGGCGTTCAGATAGCACGGCAGGGTGGCCACCAGGGTTTTGCCTTCACCGGTTTTCATCTCGGCGATTTTGCCGTGGTGCAGCACCATGCCGCCGATCAACTGGACATCGAAATGCCGCATGTTGAGCACCCGGCGGCCGGCTTCGCGGACTACCGCAAAGGCCGGGACCAGCAGGTCGTCGAGCGTATCGCCCTGCGCGAGGCGTTCCTTGAATTCGATGGTTTTAGCGGCCAGATCGATATCGGAAAGCTGTTGCATGGCCGGCTCCAGCTCTGCGATGGCCGCCACCGTGGGCAGCATACCCTTGATCTCGCGCTCGGTTTTGGTGCCGAAAACTTTCGCCAGTATGGTATCGACAATCATGAAGGGACTCGGGGCGCCGTAAAAAGGCGCCCAGTGGGGGCGCCCGATGGGCCTGGGCTACCGCAATTCCTATTTTACTCTCTCATCGGGAAAGACGGACGGACAGAAAAAGACTTAGCCGAAGGTTCGCTGCCCGGGCGGCGCGGCCGCTCCGTCCGGCGCGCGGACCGCGGCGAAGCCCGGACGGCCTGTGCCGAAATCCGCCTGGCACCGCGAGCCGCCCGATGTCGTCTAATAGAGAGGATGCCCAAACTTCTGGCTATCCTGTTCCTGCCTGCCGTGCTGGCGGCCGCAATCCTGCCCGAAACCATCGGCGATGCCCACCGCACCGCTACCTCCCGGCCCGCGCTCAGCGACCGCCCGCTGTGGGATGAATACGGGCTGAAGGATTCCGAAACCGCCACCTACCAAAAAGGCGCCTCGCGGTTCACCGTCACCGCTTACCAGCTCGCCGACAGCACCGGTGCGCTGGGAGTCTTCGATTGGCAGCGTCCGCCCCAGGCGACCGCCTCCCAAGCCGCCCCCGAGGCTGCCGGGACGGCCGATTCCCTGCTCCTCCAGGATGGCAATTATGTGCTCTGGTTCCAGGGGTATAAGCCCACCGCCGAGGAACTCGCCGCCGTCACCGGGTCCTTGCACAATGTGGACCCCACCCCTCTGCCGATCCTGCCCGGTTATCTGCCGTCCGATTCGCTCACGGCCAACAGCCAGCGATACCTGGTGGGGCCTGTGGGTTTGCAGCGCTTCGATCCGGGGATTCCCCCGTCTGTAGCGGCATTCCACATGGGCGCCGAGGCTCAAACCGGCATTTTCCACACCACCAAAGGCGATCTCACCATGGCTGTGTTTAATTATCCAACGCCGCAAATCGCCATGCAGCAGGTCAACGAGTTCGCCAAGATTCCCGGAACTGTAGTAAAACGCAGCGGACCGCTCGTCGCGGTCATCCAGAATTCACCCGATCCCGACTTTGCGGAGAGGCTCCTGGATGGCATTCGCTATCAGGCCACCGTGACCCGCGACGAGTATGTACCGACGCGCCGGGACAACATGGGCGACCTGCTCCTAAATATTTGCATTCTCATCGGGATACTGGTGGCGTTCGCGGCTGTTTCGGGGCTGGTTTTCGGCGGTTTGCGGGGCGCCTGGCGGCGCGGAAGAAAGGGTCCCGAACCCGAGGAAATGATCGTTTTGCACCTGGAAAACCGCTGATGCCGATTTTCTAACCTGCTAATTTTGTGTGGCTTAGACTGAAATCTGGGGCCTCGAATAGCCCTTTGGAACCCCTCCCGGCCGCGGGCCGAAAAACCGCCGCTCGTGCAAGTTCCCCCCGCAGAGTGGGTTACGGCCACAAATTTTCGACTGGATTTTTCCTTGACTTGAAAGGCGATGGGAAATAAGATCCAACTACAAAAGTTTTTGACGGTTGCGATTCCGTCGAAACTGATTCTCCCATCGAACATCACCCTGGTAAAACCGGGGATCGAATGCCCATCCCGTTGGGGGTGGGCATTTCTATTTGTGTAGTAGGTTTCAGCCGGGTGGGCTCCCGGTGCCTGTCCCAAAATCGCCCCTCAGAGGCTAAAATGAAGGTCATGCCATTCCCGCGCCTCCTGCTCGTCCACCAGAAGTTTCCCGACCGCCGCATTCCGGATGTCGCCGCCGAAGTCCGCAAACAGCTTTCCGCCTCGGCCTTCGCCGCCCGCCTGAAGCCCGGATCGAAGGTCGCCATCGGGGTGGGCAGCCGCGGCATCCACCAGATCGCCACCATCGTGCGCAGCGTGGTGGAGTACTGGAAAGACCACGGCATGCAGCCGTTCCTGTTTCCGGCCATGGGCAGCCACGGAGCCGCCTCCGCCGCCGGACAGGCCGACGTGCTGGCGCATTACGGCATTACCGAGGCCAGCATGGGCTGCCCCATGGTCAGCCAGCTCGAGGTTGTCTCGCTGGGCAAAACCGCCGACGGCATCGAGGCCTTTATGGACCGCCGCGCCTACGAATCGGACGGCGTCATGCTGGTGGGGCGCGTGAAGTGGCACACCGATTTCGCCGGCAAAATCGAGAGCGGCCTGTTGAAGATGATGGCCATCGGCCTCGGCAAGTTCGCCGGGGCGCAACGCTACCATGCCTATGCTTACAGCCTCGGCCTGGAGCACGTGATCCGTTCGGTGGCGCGGCAGGTGCTGGCATCCGGCAAGATCCTGGGCGGCCTGGCGATCCTCGAGGACGCCTGGCACAACACCGGCAAGCTGGACGCCGTTCCCGTGGAAGCCATGGAGCAGCGCGAGGAGGAAAACCTGGCCCTGGTGAAATCCTGGATGGCGCGCATCCCCGCGGATCTCGACATCCTGGTGCTGGACGAAATCGGCAAGAACATCAGCGGCGCGGGAATGGATACCAAGGTGGTGAACCGCGGGGTCAACGGGGAATACAACCCGTGGCCGGGCATCCCCCGCTTCCAGCGCATTTTCATCCGCGACCTGAGCGAACTGACCTACAACAGCGCCGTGGGCCTGGGCATGGCCGACATCGTCACCGACCGGCTGGTGAACCGCACCGACTGGACCCCCACCATCATCAATTCCCTGACCGCCAACACCCCTGCCGCGGTTCGCACGCCGATCCATTTCGCGACCGACCGCGAGTGCCTGGAGCGCATCTCGCCCACCGTGGGCAAGCTCGACCCCGCCGCCGTGACCTACGGCTGGATCCGCAACACCATGGAACTGGGCCGCCTGGCGCTCTCCGAGAACCTCCGCGCGCAGATCGAGGCCAATCCCCTGTTGGAGATCGAGGCCGCCATCGATTTCGATTTCGACGGCCACAACAACCTCATCAGCCCCTTCCAGCCGATTGAGGAAGCCGCGGGCGTGCATTAGGTCTTCGACCGCGTGATTTAGTTCTTCCGCTTGGTGGGGCAAGCCTTCAGCCTGCCCTGGACAGGCTGAAGGCCTGTCCCACCAATGCATCACGCATCATGGTGTGACAGGCGCGTCTTCAGGGAAGCGAATCATGCGGTCGGGGGCCTAGCCGGTTCGGAAACCGGGCTCCGCACGCGGTCCGCGAACCGGCGCTTTTGCGCCGCCAGCCACTCGCCCGCCGTCATTCCTCGAACTCCGCCCACACCACCGCGTGGTCGGAGGCTGCCGGCGCGCGGCGGCTGTCCAGGTCCACCTCGCACGCGCGGCAGGCGGCGGCCAACGGATCAGTCACCAGAATGTGATCGATGCGCCATCCCCAATTGTGCTCAAAAGCGTTGCGGTAGTAGTCCCAATAGGTATACTGCACGCGGTCCGGATGCAGCCGCCGAAACACGTCCGTAAATCCCCATCCGGCCGCGAGCTTATAAGCTTCGCGGGCGTCGATGTGAAAGTCCGGATCGTTGACGCGGCGATCCGGGTGGTACACATCGATGGGTTCCGGCGCCACGTTCAAATCGCCCAGCCACACGGCCGGCGCGGTGCGATCCAGTTGCTCCGCGAAATAGCGCCGCACCCGGTGAAACCATTCCAGCTTGAACACGTACTTGTCGGTGCCGATCCGGAATCCCTGCGGAACATAAGTGTTGACGATGGCAATACCGCCCACCACGGTCTTGACGATGCGGACATCTTCGCTGTCGGGCCCCTCGCCAAATCCGTGCATCACCGATTCGGGCTCCCGGCGGCTGAGGGTGGCCACGCCATTGTAGCCCTTCATGCCGCGATAGGCGGCGTGGTATCCGGCCTCGCGGAAGGCAGCCACCGGGAAGTCGCTGTCCTGCACCTTGGTTTCCTGGAGGCACAGCACGTCCGGCTGGTTCGACGCCAGCCAGTCCAGAACTAGCGCCAGCCGTCGGCGCACCGAGTTGATGTTCCAGGTCGCAATCTTCATAGTCTATGGGGCATCGCGGCCCGGCCCTGGGTCCGCAGCCGGCGCCGGCGTTGACTCGCTGCCCGCCGGGCCCGTTGCAACGCCAGGCCGCACCACGCTCACCCACCCCAGTCTAGCCCTAAACTGACTTTGCTTCACCGCCGGTGCGCGTTGTATGCTCGTACGGAAAGAGGCCGCCCGCTCCGGCGTCTGACAGCCGCGGCTGTGCCGCGCAATCGAACTGCATCCCAATTCAAGGAGTACACCATGCACCCTCAACCCGAGCCCGACGCCAAGCACGAGACCCACTCCGGCCACGACGCGCATCCCAAGCACGAGATCCTGCGCGTGATGCGCCCCATGTACGCGCGCCAATGGCTCCTGGGAGCGGCTCCCCGCCACGCCGTGCCCGACGAGGAAATGCCCCCCTCGACGGCCTATCACCTGATCCACGACGAGCTGATCATGGACGGAAGCTCGCGCTTCAACCTGGCCACCTTCTGCGGCACCTGGATGGAGCCGGAAGCCCAGAAGCTGATGTACGAGACCTTCGACAAGAACATGATCGACAAGGACGAGTATCCGCAGACCGCGGAGCTCGAAATGCGCTGCGTCCACATGCTCGCCCAATTGTGGAACGCGCCCGAGCCGGAATCCACCATGGGCACTTCCACGATCGGCTCCAGCGAAGCCTGCATGCTCGGCGGCCTGGCGCTCAAATGGCGCTGGCGCGAGCGGCGGCGGCAGGCCGGCCTCTCCACCGATCGGCCCAACATCGTCATGGGCGCCAACACCCAGGTCTGCTGGCACAAATTCGTGCGCTACTGGGATGTCGAAGAGCGCACCGTTCCGCTCGAAGGCGATCAGGTGATCACCGATCCCGAACGGGCCGCGGCCATGTGCGACGAAAACACCATCGGGGTGGTGGCCGTGCTGGGCAGCACCTTCACCGGCGATTATGAGGATGTCGCGGCTCTGAGCGCCACGCTCGATCGTTTGCAGGAGAAAACCGGGCTGGACATCCCCATTCACGTGGATGGCGCCAGCGGAGCTTTCGTGGCCCCCTTCCTCCAGCCCGAGGTGGTCTGGGATTTCCGCCTGCCGCGGGTGAAGTCCATCAATACTTCGGGCCACAAGTACGGGCTGGTGTTTCCGGGCGTTGGCTGGGTGATCTGGAGGGAGGCTTCGGATCTGCATCCCGACCTGGTGTTCAACGTGGATTACCTGGGCGGCACCATGCCCACCCTGGCGATTAATTTTTCGCGGCCGGCCAGCCAGGTGGTAGCCCAGTATTACAACCTCATCCGCCTGGGCAAGTCGGGCTACCGCGCCATCCACAAGGCCTGCCAGACCGTGGCTGTACACCTGGCCCGCCAGATTGAATCCATCGGACCGTTCGAGCTGGTCAGCCAGGGCACCGATCTGCCGGTCTTCGCCTGGAAGCTTAAGGAGCAGTCCCACTGGTCGCTCTACGATCTGGCCGACCGCCTGCGCGACCGCGGCTGGCAGGTCCCCGCCTACCGCATGCCCGCCAACCGCCAGGACCTCATCGTGCAGCGCGTGGTGGTGCGCAACGGCTTTACGTGCGACCTGGCCGACATGCTGGTTAAGGATATCCGCCGCCACCTGGACTGGTTCGCCGCCCAGCCCGGCTTCCGCTCCACCGCCGATGGCGCCCGGTTCCACCACTAAGCCCATCTTTTGCCCCGCCAATGCAGCCTCGCCGGAGGAGGACTTCCCGCGAGGGCGTTCTTCCGCGCGTTTCGGAGTACGATGCCGCGTGAACGCGTGGACGAGCTGGAGCCCGCGCGTACCCTAAGCGTCCGATAAGACCGTCATTCCCCCACAACTCTGTATTTCGGGGTTGTTCGGCAGGTCAATTGGGCGGATTGCCTCTGGGCGCGCAACGAGGCAGTATGTTGATATGTTCGCACATGCCAAGATCATCACCTCGCTTTATCTTCTGGTCGGATTGGATTGCGCAGGGCAGATAAATCCCACGCTCATTGGGCTGGGGTATGGTCTGCCGTCGCCCATCAACATTGCACCG
>JASHSS010000696.1 GCA_030038565.1 Bryobacteraceae bacterium | reverse complement strand
CGTTCAATTGAATCTGTACCAGTTCGCTGCGCTGGGGCAACGCGGTAACCTTGCCCTTGAGGCCTTCGCGGTCCACGTCGATCCAGTTGGGGGCGGGAGCGTGCGCCGTGGCGTCGCGCGCGGCCACGATGGTGGGGTTGTTCTTGCTGCCTTCGCGGACCGCCACCACGTCGCCCACCTTCACCAAGGCCGACGGGATGTTGCACTTGCGACCGTTGATTTCGATATGTCCGTGGCCCACGATCTGGCGCGCCTGGGCGCGGCTGGTGCCGAAGCCCATGCGGTAGATGACGCTGTCGAGCCGCCGTTCCAGGCCGCCCATAAGGTACTCGCCGGTGATGCCCTTCTGGTGGGCGGCCTTTTCGTAGGCATTCCGGAACTGGCGCTCCAAAACGCCGTACACCCGCCGCACCTTCTGCTTTTCGCGCAACTGCAGGCCGTAGCCGACAATTTTCGCCTTACGGTCTTTGCCGTGCTGGCCCGGGACGAAATTGCGGCGCTCGATGGCGCACTTCTCGCTGTGGCAGCGCTCGCCTTTCAGATAAAGCTTCATGCCCTCGCGCCGGCATTGCCGGCAAACCGGGCCGATGTATCTTGCCAAGTTGTTCTCTCCTTACCTTTCCAACTACCAGGTGCGGTTTACAGCCATGGCCGGCCTTCTTCCCGCTTAGTACATTCGATTCACCACAGAGGCACGGAGACCACAGAGGCTTCACAGAGAAAACTTCTTCTATCTTTGGTGCTCTCTGTGTAGCCTCTGTGGCCTCTGTGCCTCTGTGGTGAATCGGTGGCCCACTTACACTCTCCGCTTCTTCGGTGGACGGCAGCCGTTATGCGGAATCGGCGTGACGTCCTTAATGGTGCGCACCTCAATGCCGGCGGTGGATAACGCGCGAACCGCCGATTCGCGGCCCGAACCGGGACCGCTGACCCGGACCTCCACTACCCGGAGGCCGCTTTCCCCAGCCTTGTTGGCCGCCGTGAGCGCGGCCTGCTGCGCAGCGAACGGGGTGCCCTTGCGGGACCCGCGGAAGCCCAGCGAGCCGGCGCTGGACCATGCCAGGGTGTTGCCTTCCTGGTCGGCGATGGTCACGATGGTGTTGTTGAAGGTCGCCTGGATGTGCACGATGCCGGTGTGGACGACGCGCTTCTCCTTCTTCTTGAAGCTCTTCTTCTTGCTGCCCGCCTTGGGGGCCGATTTTGCCGCGGGTTTCCCGGCTGCCGCTTTCGCTGCTTTCGCCATTATGCCTCTCGTTACGTCTTGGCCGAAGCCTTCTTCTTATTCGCCACCGTGCCGCGGCGCGGTCCCTTGCGCGTGCGCGCGTTGGTATGGGTGCGCTGGCCGCGAACGGGCAGCGAGCGGCGGTGCCGCAGCCCCCGGTAGGAGCCCATCTCGATATGACGCTTGATGTTCATCGAGATTTCCTTGCGCAGATCGCCTTCCACCGCGCCCTCGTCTTCCAGAATCTGGCGCACGCGGTTGACGTCGTCTTCGCTAAGGTCGCGGATCTTTTTGTTGAAATCGATACCGGCGCGGTACAGGAGGGACCGTGAGCGGGTGCGCCCTACACCGTAAATGTAGGTCAGCCCGACCTCGGCTCTCTTACCGGCCGGCAGGTCCACACCGGCAATACGTGCCATAATTTAGCCCTGCCTCTGTTTATGTTTGGGATTGACACAGATGACCCGCACCACGCCCTGGCGATGGATCACCTTGCATTTGTCGCAAATCTTTTTAACCGACGCTCGAACTTTCATGACCGGAAACCGTTTCCGGCCGCCGGGCCCAAAGTACACCCCCGGCGGCTCATATTTTCTTCAAAATCCTGCCCCGCGTTGGATCGTGCGGGCTCAATTCCACTTCCACCCGGTCGCCCGGAACCAGCCGGACGAAATTACGCTCCACTACCCCCACCAGGTGGGCCAAAACCCTTTGCCGGTTCTCCAACACCACCACGTAGATGGCGTTGGGCCGTTCTTCCACTACGGACGCGTTAACACCCACGGCCCGTTCCCGGTAACCGCGATGCAGTGCTCGAAGTGCGCGGAGTAAGAACCGTCCCTGGTGACGGCCGTCCACTTGTCCTTCAGCACCATGGCGTCCGGCTTGCCCGCATTGACCATCGGCTCGACCGCCAGAACCATTCCCTCCTTCAACCGCGGATTCTCGTTCTTGCGATCCACGTAGTTGGGGACCTGCGGCTCCTCATGAAGCTGGGTGCCGATTCCATGGCCGACATACTCCCGCACAATCGAAAAACCATTCGCCTTGACGTGCTCTTCCACCGTACCGCACACATCAAACAACCTGCCGCCCGCCCGCACCCGGCCGATGGCCAGTTCCAGAGCCTCCTGGGTCACCGCCAGCAACTTCCGGGTCTGCTCGCTCACCTCGCCGATCGGCACGGTCAGGGCCGAATCGCCGTAATATCCGTCCAACTTTACCCCGGTGTCGATCGAAACGATGTCGCCCTTCTTCAGAACCCGCCGGGGATTCGGCATCCCGTGGACGATCTCGCTGTTGACCGAGGTGCACAGCACGAACCTGTAAGCCTCGCCGGCCGCCGGCACGTAATATCCCTTGAATGCCGGCCGCGCCCCGGCGTCATCCATCATCTTTTCGGCGGCTACTTCCAGATCCCAGGTGGTGGTCCCTTCCACCGACATGTCCTTCAACTTCTGCAGGATCTGCCAAACCAGCAGCCCGCTCCGCCGCATCTTCTCCAATTCGGCGGGCGTCTTTCTAACAATCATCCTTGTCCAAAGCCTGACAAATCTTCTGAAACACCACTTCGGGCGGATCGTTGCCGCTATCCACCTTCACCACCCGCCGATGGGCCGAAGCGTAATACTCCAGCACCGGGCGGGTTTGCCGCTCGTAGGCATCCAGCCGCTCACGGATCACCGTCTCGCTATCGTCTTCCCGAACCACCAGCGCCACTCCGTCCTTGTCGCACAGGCTATCCTCAGAAGGGGGGTGCGACGCCATGTTGTACAGAGTTCCGCAGCGGGGGCACTGCCGCCGTCCGGTCAAACGGGCAATAATTACATTGTAATCAACCGCGAGGTGAATCACCACCTCGCAAATCCCCCGGCGCTCCAGCCACTGGTCCAGGTGTTGGGCCTGGTCCAGGGTGCGCGGATAGCCGTCCAGCACAAATCCGTCGGCGGCATCGGGTTTACTGAGCCGCTCCTCCACCATCTGGTTGACCACCGGGTCGGAAACCAGAAGGCCCGAGTGCATCTTCGCCGCTACCCGCGCCGCGAGACCATTGCCCAGATCGTCGCCGTGGCGAATCCGCTCCCGTAGCATGTCCCCGGTGGAAACGTGGGGAACGCCGAGACAATCGGTCAGCATTTTGGCCTGGGTCCCCTTGCCGGAACCAGGCGAACCAAACAGTACAATCGCCCGCACAGAGATCAGAATGTGCTCCGGCGTCCGCGGATACGGCCGGACCTCGGAGTGAACCCTTCATAGTGGCGCATGATGAGCTGCGCCTCGATCTGGTTAATGGTATCCATGGCTACGCCCACCACGATCAGAAGAGACGTGCCGCCGAAGTAGAAATTCACGTTCAACCCTTCCAGCAGCCGCCGCGGGAAGGTGCGATCGACAAAATTTCCCACCAGCGGAAGGTGTTGCAGGTGAATGCCCGAAATCATGATGTCGGGGAGCAGGCACAGAAGCGCCAGGTACAGCCCGCCCACCACCGTGATTTTGGTCAGGATATTGTTCATGTAGTCGGCGGTGTTGCGTCCCGGACGGATGCCCGGAACGAACCCGCCGTACTTCCGCATGTTGTCGGCCGCTTCGTTGGGATTGAAAATGATGGATACGTAGAAGAAGCAGAAGAACATGATCCCGACCGCGAAGAGCAGGTAATAGAGCGGCTCGCCGAAGGCGATATAGCCGAAGGTGGCGCTCAGCCACGGGCTGTTCTTAACGAACGCCAGCTGCGTCGCCATGCGCGGGAAAGACAGAATCGAGGAGGCAAAGATCGGAGGAATCACGCCGCCGGCGTTGACCTTCAGCGGCATGTGGGTGGCCTGCCCGCCCATCACCCGCCGCCCCACCACGCGCTTGGCGTATTGCACCGGGATGCGTCGCTCGCCGCGCTCCACCAGGACGATGAAGGCGACTACCGCGATCATCATCGCCAGCAGCATGAGGAGCGTGATGGCGCCCCACTCGTGGGTCACGAAAACGTTCTGGTAGATGCCCTTGATGGCATTGGGCAAGCCCACCACGATGCCGGTGAAGATAATCAGGGACATGCCGTTGCCCACGCCGCGCTCGCTGATCTGCTCGCCCAGCCACATGATGAACGCCGAACCGGTGGTCAGCGAAAGGATGGTGAGCATGGTAAAGCCGAAGCCGGGGTTGATCACGATTCCCTGCTTCATGCTCATCAGGCCCTGCGCGATGGTGAACGATTGAATGACGGAGAGGATGATGGTGAGGTAGCGGGTCCACTGGGTGATCTTGCGGCGGCCGAGTTCGCCTTCCTTCTGGAGCTTTTCGAGGGTCGGCACCACCACGGTCATCAACTGGAGGATGATCGATGCGGTGATGTAGGGCATGATGCCCAGGGCGAAGATGGTCAGCCGGCGGATGTTGCCGCCCGCGAACAGGTCGAAGAATCCGAAGATCGACCCGGCCTGCGTGTTGAATATCTCCTGCCAGCGCTGGATGTTGATGCCTGGGGTCGGAACATGTCCGCCCAGCCGGTATACCGCCAGCAGCGCCAACGTGAACAAGAGGCGCTTGCGAAGATCCGGGACGCGAAACATGTTCGCGAACGCTTCAAAGAGCTTCATGGTTCCCTTCGACTCCCCGCGCCTACTCGGGCTTCGGCGCGCCGATCACCTGCACCGTGCCACCGGCCTTCTGGATCTTCTCCACGGCCGACTTGGAAAACTGGTGGGCTTCCACCGTAATGGCGCGCGTCAACTGCCCGGACCCCAGGATCTTGAGTCCCTCGCCGAGTTTTTGGACCACGCCCGACGCCATGAGACCATCCACGGTGAACGCATTGCCCTCCAGTTTTTCGAGGCGCCCGAGGTTCACGATGGCGTATTGCTTCTTAAAAATGTTGGTAAATCCACGCTTGGGCAGGCGGCGGTGAAGGGGCATCTGGCCGCCCTCGAAGCCGCGCTTCTGGCTGAATCCGGTGCCCGCGTGCTGTCCCTTGCTGCCGCGCGTGGAGGTCTTTCCGTGGCCCGATCCCATGCCGCGCCCGATGCGCTTGCGAATCTTTTTTTGTCCCGCCGGGGGTTTCAATCCACTCAGGTTCATGCTTCTCCTTCGGCCGCCGGGGCTTCCGCCGGCGCTGGTCCGGCAGGCGGCGGAGGCGCTTCCGAAACCGGTTTGGCTACCGCGGGCTCGGCCGCCGGCGCCGCTCCGGCCGCAATTTCTTCCACCACTGCCAGCAAATGCGGAACCTTCTGAACCATGCCGCGGAACTCCGCCGTATCGGGACGTTCCACCACCTGGTTGACCTTACGCAGCCCCAGCCCCTTCACCACCAGCTTATGTTTTTCGGGGGTGCAGATCGGGCTGCGCACCAGCTTGATCTTGATGCGGCCGGCAACTCGTATCTTGGTTTTACCTGGCATCAGAGTTTCTCCACCGCCAGGCCGCGCATGTCGGCCACGGCGTTCCGGTTACGAAGCGACTCCAGGGCCACGATGGTGGCCTTCACCACGTTGTGCGGGTTGCGCCTTCCGATGGATTTGGTCAGCACGTTGGGGATGCCGCACGCCGAGATTACGGCCCGCACCGCGCCCCCGGCAATCACGCCGGTGCCTTCCGGAGCGGGCTTCAAAAGCACCTGCGAGCTGGCAAA
>JASHSS010000695.1 GCA_030038565.1 Bryobacteraceae bacterium | reverse complement strand
TGAGGCGATTTCTCCGTGATCAGGCGCCAGGGCGGTCCGCTCACGGAGGTGAGGCACTTGTACGATAGGCCCACTGCCATTCCCCGACCGTGAGGGCAGCCAATCCACGAGCGGACAGGCCGGACAGGGCTGTCTCGTAAGGGGTTGTTTCGGGAGTCCCGAAAAGGTTAAGTTCGAGAATGACGTTTTAGGCCCATTCGCCTCCCCACGGCATCCGGCTAGGAACCTCCTTCACTTGCTCCGTGGAAATTTGAACGAGCTCTTGCCGCCAAGACCGCCCGTGTCTTTCATAGCGAGTTTTCCGCGGCCACCTTGAGCCACCGGTGATGTAACGCTGAAGTGGTATCCAAGCCGAAGCCGCTCGTCTTCCGAGAGTCCGGCTTCTAGCTCTTTTTGTCGCCGTATGGCCTCACTTCGCTTGGCGAACACACCGTTTTGTACCGGGTTACCGGGCGCTCTACGGCCTTTATGAAATCGTACATGATGGAGGGGTTCGGCCACGGCTTTCATTGTTTCATAAAAGGTGCCTTGAACGCGACGAACCCCAGCGCAGTCGTTGACGGTTTCGAATTCGATATATTGTCGGTAATCATGTCTTTCACTCGAATACTGTTGGCTTTCGTCTGTGCAGGTTGTTGTTCTGGGCAAATACCGCTAAAGGGCATTGTGGGGGTCAGGGTTGCAACTGTTTTAGCTGAGGGCAATGGTACTGGAACGGCGAGCGAAAAGGTTCTTACCAAATATTTACAGCTGGATAGTTCTTCTATTCAGACGGAGGCAGAGCTGCGGCTTCGTGAAGGTGGTTTGTCGGTTCGCCCCTCTGACCAAGAGACATATCCGGCCTTGGTTATCTTGGTAAGCGCCGCGGGAACCCAAGCCGTTTCGGTGGATATTTACTTGTTGGAAATGGCCAGCCTTGACCGCGAGCGCATGCGCGCCTTGGTGCGCACATGGCAAAGACCGGCTGTGTTGCAAAGCCCCTCGAAAGATACAATCCGTGAGGCAATCCGTGATGGCGTGTCCGCTTTTTTAAATCAGTGGCTTTCGGATCGCGGAAAATGAACGTTCTACAGGAATATCGGGATGATCGTACATGATTTGCTAGAGAAGCGCGACGATGAGCTTATAGGAATGCTAAAGAGCATTCAGAATGAGCCGATTGATTTGGACGCCGGTTGTCCTTGCCGAGCTTACGCGGCGATCAATCGTGCGGCTGCTTGAAACGTCTCGAAGGCTTGAGAGTTCTTCCACCCGTCTAGAAAACCTAACTCGGTGGCTTATCGTCCTGACCATCGGTTTGCTTTTCGTTGCCCTGCCCCCTGTAATCGATGCGATGAAACAGTGGTTGCACAAAGGGTAGGTTTCGAGACGGGATCGGGAGGCCCTGAAATCAAGAATGTGTTTTCGAACCAGTTTCGCCGCCGCCGACGGCGAATTGCACCGGCGCGCCCTTGAACCCCTGCCCCCCCGCCGTGCTAAGCTTCTCCCGGTTTAAAATACAGAGAGACGCTATGAACACGGTTCAAGAGATCGAACGCGCAATACAGTCGCTTACACCCCGTGAACTGGAAGAGCTATATTCATGGCTCGACCAGAATTGCCCGCAGCCCCTCGACACCCGCATTCAATCCGACCTTGCCGCAGGCCGTCTCGATACAGCGATTTCCCGCGCTTTAGACGACGAGAAAAACGGTCGCGTTCAGCCGCTTTAGACACGCGGCCGGATGGAACACCGTGCCACTTCCGAATTCTGGCAGCACTATCACGCGCTGCCCCCGCACGTCCGCACCAGCGCCGACAAGCAGTTTTCCTTACTGGAAGGGAACCCGCAGCATCCCTCATTGCAATTCAAGAAAATCGGTGAAAGCCACCGGGAGGAAATTTATTCCGCTCGGGTGACGTTGAGTTATCGCGCCCTTGCGGTGAAACGGTCTTATGGCTTCTTGTGGTTCTGGGTCGGCGACCACGAAAGCTACGAACACCTCATCGCTTAGTACCGAAATGGTGGTCCCCTTGGGGACGGCCTTGCGGCTGCGCGTAGTCCGGCATTAAATTATTTGCTGTGCTCTGCTCTCAAAGTTGGAGCCACGTCGCAGTCCGCTCACGGAGGTGAGGCACTTGTCCGATAGGCCACACGTCATTCCCGATCGCCGCATGTGCCCTACGCTTGGTTCCAAGGGGGGATGATCAAACCAGGGATCGAATACGCGGGCTAACGAGACTAAAATGTGACACGTTTCGTGCTTTGCCAGCACGAGCGTCCCCGACCGCGCAACCCCCCCTTACGTCCGCTGCCAGATTGGAATAGGCCCGAGTTGGACCTAATTGTCCGAGCGCCTGCCGCCGGGCCGAAAGATCAACCAGCCAAAGAGCGCCACCAGCGGCACAACGGCGACGACGATCAATTCCGGCAATCCTAGCGTTCTAACTTGGTGAGCGGACCGATCCAGGAGCAGTTGCGCGAATCGAGCGGCCTGCCCCTGTCCAACATCCGCACCATGGGGGAGATCATTGCGCGCTCCACCTCGCGCCAGCGGTTCAACATGCTCCAGAGGACTTCCGGGCGGGCAGGCGCCGCCCACGGACGCCGTCAGCCAGGGCACTTCCGGCGGGACGGAGAGCCCCGGCGACAGCGTTCCATCGCCGGCATTGTAGGCTTCGAGCGTCAGAACCGGCGGCGATGCACCCACGCTCACCTGCACAATGGCCACGGTGTTCGACAAGCGCAGCACCGGGGCAGCGAAAACCAGGCCGGCACTGGACAACAGTAGCCAACCCAGCGTAGACGCGCACCCATCGATTCAAAGACCCCTCGAACGGGCGCTTTCAACTACACCAGAAAAAGAAAAGCGGCCACCACCGCGCGGCGCAACCGGGTTTTGTTGGCAAAATGGCGTTCTCTCTGTAATGGCTGGCAGACGGCCATTTCGGAAAACGCCAGAGTCGGCATGAATTAGCCGATCAGCTCGATCAGCCCACCTACCAACTGATCCAGCATCTCAGGATCGAGGGCGGCGATCCTCTTGCGAAGACGACCAATAGAAATTGTGCGGATCTGCGAGATCTTCACCCATGAGGGTTTAGGCAATAGGTCCTCAGGAAGCGCCATGGTCAACGGGAATCCGGCTTTCTGCGCCTGACTTGTGATCGCCATTACGATAACGGTTTGGGATTTGCGGTTGAATAGGTCTTGACTGAGAACAAGGACTGGCCGTAATCCGGCCTGCTCGCGGCCTCGGACTGGGTTCAGGTCCGCCCAGTATACTTCGCCTCTCAATATTCGGGCCAAGCCTGGTCTCCCAAACCATGTTCGGCCAACTGCATTTCCTCTTTGGGGTCGATTCTGCTCAATTCGCGGGCGAGCCGTGTCCGCTTCTCGCGCTCACACAGTAAATTCACGGCCGACTGGAGCGCCCGGCTGCGGTTCGGGTACCTGCCCTCCCGTACCCAGCGGTCGAGGTCCGCAACGGTTCTTTGATCCAAGGTCACCGCAATCTTTTGCACCATACCCCGAGTATGACAAAATATCCTACTCGGGCGCAACGCACACGAACGGCCCGGATGATCAGGGAACTCAAAAAGCTCGGTTATCGCATCGAGGGCGGCCCATTACCAGCATGATCGGACGGGAGTTTTCGACCCTGTCGAAGTCCTTCGCGCTTGCGGTGAAACTGACCCACTACCGAATAACGGAATCGCGGGCGGCGCATCAGTGCGGCCGCAGCGCCAGGAGGCGGTCCAGCAGATCCTCGGGCGCTTGCGGGTCGCCCGCCGCGGGACCGTGCCACACGCTGCCGCCGAAAGTCGTAATGTACACCTTGCCGGGGTCCCACGGATCCGGTATCACGCGGTGGCCCCATTTGAAATTGAACCCTCCAAGGCGCTTCCAGGTGGCCCCGCTATCGGTGGAACGCCAGGCGGAGGATTCGAAACCGGCGGCGTAAACCAGGCGCGGGTCGCGTGGGTCGATGGTCACGTCGTAGATGTGCTGGTCCTCCGCCAGCACATTGCGCCAGGTGGCCCCGGCGTCCGGCGAGAAATAGATGCCGCCGTCCCGGGCGCCCTCGGGCGTGGCGCGGCCCCAGGCGGCCAGCAATAACCGCCGCGGGTCGCGCGGGTCGATGGCCAAGCCATTGGGTCCGGTCACGCCCGCGGGAAGGGGCACGCGGGTCCAGAGAGCCGCGGCGTCGGTGGAGCGGTAGAGCGCTCCGGGGACGGAGTCGCTGCGCCGCGCCACCACCAGGTAGAGGCCGCCCTGCGAGTCGCGGGCCAGCCGCCAGGCGAACGGCTGCGCCTCGGTGATCCCGTTATTGCGCAGAGCCCAGTGCCGCCCGCCATCGGTGGATTGGAAGACCCCGCGCCCGAAGCCGGCCACGTAGAGGACGCGCGCGTCGCGCGGGCTGGCGGGGTCCAGCAGGATGTGGGTCGCGGCGGTTTCGCCCATCCCCGTGCCGGCCACCCGCCACGTACGTCCGCCATCGTCGCTCTCGACCACTCCGCCGGTGTAGGAATCGGGCGAACGGTTGCGCCACATTTTGTCGCGCGGCAGGTCGTGGACGCCGCTCATGGCCGCCCACGCGCGGCCCTCCACCAGCGGATCGAATTCCATCCAATACGTGGTGTTCACCCATTCGCCGGGCACGCCTTGGCTGGTGGAACTGTGCCAGCTTCGGCCGCCATCCTCGCTGGCGAACAGGCCGATGTCGGTGTAGGAGATGAACAGGCGCCGCACGTGGAAGGGGTCGAAGTGCACGCCGTAGCAGGTGGTCACATCGAGTCCCGTGGTGGTCCATCCGTTGGGAGCGGCTTGGGAATAGACCGCCTGCCAGCTTCGTCCGCCATTGCGGCTCAGCATGGCGCGGCCGCTATCGGTGGTGAGAACCACCTGGGGATCGGAAGGCGCCACCCCGATTCCGTAGGGCGTGCCGGGCCATCCGGGGCCAAAGCGCGCGGAGAGCCAGGCATCCTGGACGTTGGCGGCGAGGGCGCGGGTGTCCTGCCAGACCAGTTCCCAGTGCAGGCCGCGGTCGATGGTCCGGGCTACGCCATAACTGGCGTGCAGCGGAGTACGCAGGCCGCGGAAGGCCACGTAAGCGGTGTCCGGGTGCTGCGAACTGGTCGAGATTTCGCCGGCATCTCCGCCGGTACCGGGCAACAGCGATTGGCGCCACCGGACGCCGCCGTCTTCCGAAACGAAAATGCGGCCCCGGCTGGTCGCGTAAAGCAGCAGGTTTGCGGACGCCGAGAAGCCACCCGAGACATGCTCCAGCGGGCCGGGCGAAGAACCGATGCGCCACTGTCCATCGCGGCGGACCGCAACCGCCCCCGCGCCGGCCGCGTAGAGCGCGCCATCCGGCCCGGCCCACAGATGGCTGGCGCCTTCCGGCAGGCTGCCGTCCGGCCGCCAGGTCGCACCGGCATCCGGCGAGATCCACAACTCGTATTCCTGCCCCTGGCGCACGGCGGCATGGAGAACGCCCGCCTCGCGCGGATCGAGGGCCAAGGCGGTGACCGTGCCGCGGGGCCCGTCCGAGACGTGGAAGGTCACCTCCGCGTGATCGTCGGCCATCGAAATCCCACGCACGGATTTCGGTTGCGGAAAGATCATGCTCCACGATTGGCCGCCATCGGCGCTGCGGAAGAGCGCCTCGGCCCCGGCGTAGACGGTGCGCGGTTCGCGGGGATCGAAGACAAAGAAGCGCACCGTGCCGCCCAGGTTGAACATGCGCCAGGAGCGCCCGCCATCGTGGGTTATGTAGGCGCCGGTCATGTCGCAGGCGATCAGCGCGATGTCCGGGTCGAGCGGGTGAATGGTGGGGTGGAACATGGAGCCGCCGCCGCCCGGCCCTACGATGCGCCAGGAGTCCAGGCGCTGAGCCGGGAGCGCGGCCAGCAGGAGCAGCGTCGCGGCTACCGCCAGCAGGCCGCGGGCAATGGGATGCAAGGGACCGCCGGGCAGGCGAATCGCCTGCCCCACCGGCCGGAACTTCATGCCACGCCCCGGCGCGGAGGCGGAGCGGAGATACACGGCCACGCGGGATAACGCGGCGGCTA
>JASHSS010000694.1 GCA_030038565.1 Bryobacteraceae bacterium | reverse complement strand
TCCCGGCCCGTCGGGTTGGATGGGGATATCGTACAGCTCCTGGATTTCACTGGGCTTGAGTGTCGCGGAGGGCTTAGCGGCGGTCATCACGTAGGCAAGCATCTCCCTGGTTTCGCGGTGAAAGCGCAATTGAAAGCGGTCCGCCAGCAGGGTTTTGAACATCTCGTGAAGCTGGTCCACGGTGGATGGATGCGCGGCCTTGGCGTCGATATCGAAGCGGTCCGTATCCATCCAATCCGGGCCTCCGGTAATCTGGCTATCCGTAATTTTGTACATCGCCTTGATCAGGAGCCGCAACGGGACATTCCTGGCGACGTATCTCAGCCCGCCGGGCTGAGGACGGATCAGCATGAGACCGCGGGCATCGGCAATGGCGGGCTTAACCGACGCAACTTCGAATGCCTGAGGACCATCCGCGCCGGCGGCCCAGCCGACCAGCAGGATCCCGGCGGTGATCGCCCAGAACTCACAGCGGTTGGCCATCCGTCGATTCTGACACAGAAACTCTCCCCGCGACGCAGTCAAACTGCCGCTGCCGCGCCGGCGGGGCCGCAACAGTTCCGCCCGGCGCGGTAATCATAAGCGCGGAGCACGCGGGACTATTTCTTATTTACTGTGTGGCCTCGTCCATCGCGCATTTCGTTCCCCTTGAAGTGGGCGGCATCGACACGCTTGCCCGGGTCGGCTTTCTCGCCCCGCTGGGGCATCGGTCCGTGATAACCGTGGTCCGGGTGGAAGTGGTTGTTCACATATCCATGAAAATCGTGCGGGCCGTGGAACCATGGGCCGGCGCCGATGAAGATGCCGTTAACGAACCACTCCGGGCCGTAATAACCCGCGGGCGCGCAGGCATAGGGGGGTACATCGTAGTAGCCATACGGGCAGTCCGGTGCGACTCCGACCTCCACGCCAACCTGGGCCTGTAGCCTGGGAGCGGTGGCTGTGATGCCGATCCCAACTACAACGGCAAAAAGTGCAACTGCGAAAAAACGCATTAGATTTCACCTCGCCGTTGTCTCAGCAAGCAGCGTGCTAATGTAGCGCCCGATACCAGCCGGCGGGATCAGTGCATGACCCATCCGCCATCTACGTTGAGGGTCTGGCCGGTCATGCCGTCGCTCAGCTCGGAGGACAGGAACAGCGCCGCGCGGGCGATATCGATGGGCAGGATGCGCCGCTGCAGGCTTTGCTGCGCCACGAATGCGCGGACCTGTTCGTCCGATACCACCGCTTTTTCAGCCTCCACCAGCACCGCGCCGGGCGTGATGCAGTTGATATGGACGTTGTGCGCGCCCACCTCGCGGGCCAGCGAACGGGTCAGCCCGATCACGCCGCCTTTGGAAGCCACGTAATGGACCAGGTTGGGGATGCCCAGGTGGAAGGTCACTGAGGAGATGTTGACGATCTTTCCGCGGCGGCGGCCGATCATGTGCGGAAGCACGGCCTGCTGGAAATGGAACATGCTCTTCAGGTTGATATCGAGCATTTCGTCCCACTGCCCCTCGGTCATGGTGAGGAACTCCTGGCGCGGATAAACGCCCGCATTGTTGATCAGAACGTCGATGGCCCCCCAGTCCCGTATGGTTTCGGAGATCACCCGGTCGATCGCCGGGCGGTCGCGGACATCCAGGTGGACGGCGATGGCGCGCTTCCCGGCGGGGTCCAGGGAATCCGCAGTGGCCTGATTGGCTTCGGCGTTGCGGTCGAGCAGAACGAGCCGTGCTCCATGTTCGGCGAACAGGCGCGCGATCTCCTGTCCGATGCCCGCGGCGGTGCCAGTGACTAACGCAACCTGTTGTTCTAATAACACGTGGTACATTGTAGCGCTTCGGCGGCCCGGCTGAAGGCTGCCTGCCTGCTACTGCCCGCTCTGCGCGTCCAGGGTCTCCCGCGACACCGAACGCAGCGTCACTTCGAAATCCGAGTCCACGTAGGTGGCTTTCCGGGTGATCAGGCGAAGGCGCTGGATGCGGCCTTCGCGGGGAACGAAATCCATGAATCCCAGAAGTTGGGCGTTCACGAAATCGTCGTGCGGCTTGTGCGGATAGAAGGAGTGCATCAATTTCAGCGAGCCATCGATGCGCGCGCGGGCCACGCCATTTTGCACCGCGGTGACGGTCATGCGCAGCTCCCGCTGGTCGATCCGGCTGCGGGGAATCAGGCTGATCTCCTCGGTCTGCGGGTAGAACCACGCCAGCAGTTTGTCGGCCACCGCGTCGGGAACGCGCCAGGAGTCGTGCAACGCCACCACCGGTTCGGGCGGCAACAGCAGGCTCCACGCGGCGCGCGGTAGCACAATCCAGTTTTCGGAGGGAAACTCGTGCCAGGAACCCTGGCCCCCGGCGCGCGCCACCAGGTGGAAGATCATGGCATCGGCCGGAGCGGGCGGCGCGGCGGAGGCGGGGTGCGGCGGGAATGCCGGCGGCCCGGCGGGTATGTTCAATTCGCTGCGGACGCCCTCCAGGAACGCCGCCAACTTCCCCTGGGTGAGGGCGGAGCCGATGTCCAACCCGCACAGGCTGGAGCGATCCGGGCGGAGTATGTAAACGTGGACGTCGCCGACACCCAGTTTGCGAGCGAAGAAATCGTCGTAGATCCGCCGCCGCTCGGCTTTTTCGGCCGGCGGCGCCGCACCAGTGTCTCCCGTTTCGTAGTTGGAACTGACCACCGGCACGAAATACCGGTTCAGAGCGGCGATGACTTCATTGGTGGAGAGCGGACCCGCCCTCAAGCCGAAGGCTCCCCCTCAACAGCGTCCGGTTTCGATCTTGCCGTCGTAGGTGAAGAGAAACACCGGGCGCCCCATTTCCCGGGCGCGGGCCTCGGCGGCCAGGATACCGGGCGCCCAACCGATCTGGTCGAAGCGGCGTTCTTCGCGCGTGGGCTCGAATGCCTGCACTTTCTTCTCCACCGAGGAGACCAGGGCATCTCCCTTCAACCAAACCTCGGCGGCAAGCGCCGAGCCGAGAATCAGGACGCTGGACAGGGCCGTTCCGGCTAGGATCCGCATATCGTTATTGTAGTGCCGGCGCAACCGAAGGATGCAGAGTTGGCGGGACAGGCGTTCAGCCTGTCCCACCCTGCTCTGCCGGCTCATCCCGGGCCGGTGAAAGGATTGGCGGCATAGCGGCATTTCCAGGTGAGCCGCCGCGGCCACGGAATCCGCCGGTAACTACGGGCGGATTTCCGGAGTCTAATTGGCGAGCGTCTGACTGAGGAATTACGGAGGCACAATGCAAGCTCGGTATGTAATCATCGGCGTGCTGGTTCTGGCATCTACGACAATTATTGGAACCTTTCGGCGGGCGCACGCGGAAGATAGCGACGCGGTCAACGCCACTTACTCCGAAAGCACCCTGCACGTAGACATTCCCTACACCGCTCCCCGTGCCGGCCAAGGAACGCTCACCATCGAAGTCCTGAATCCCGAAGATGAGGCCGTGGGGCGGTTGGAACGCCGGGTTAGTCTCGCCAGGGGCAAAGGATCCTGGCAGCAGGAACTGAAACTCAGCCGGCCGCTCCCCACCGCGGAACTGGTGTGGCATCGCCTGCGCTACGGCTTCGTCTATGTGGGCGAAACGCGCGCGGCGGTGGAGGGTACCGATTCCATCTCCCGGATTCTGCGCATGCCGGTAGTTCACGTGCTGGCCCAGCAATCCTACTTGAGCGGCCGGGCGGCGGCGGTGCGGGTGGTGGCCACCGATTCGAAGAACGATCCCATTCCAGGCGCGAGCGCGGTGAGAATCGAGCTGGTCAAGCCCGGCGGGCAGAACCAGGCGCTCTTCACAGGTCCGCTCAACCAGCGGGGAACCATCGAAGCGCAGCTCCGCTTTCCCCAGGGGCTGGTGGGAGCTTACTCGCTGCGCTATGTGGTGGATACGCCCATCGGCTCGGCCGAGTTTGTGCAGCCCGTGCGGCTGGAAGACAAAGTTTCCATCTTACTAACTACCGAGAAACCTATTTATCAGCCGGGGCAGACAATCCACGTACGCGCCCTGGCTTTAGACCGCGCCGATCATCGGGCCGCCGCGGCGCGCAGCGTGATCTTTGAGGTGGAAGATTCGCGAGGCAATAAGGTCTTCAAAAAGTCCACTCAGACGGATACTTACGGCATCGCGTCGGCGGAGTTCGGCCTGGCCGACGAAGTAAACCTGGGAACTTACCATTTGTGGGCCCTGCTGGATGCCGCCGGCGCCGGGGGCAACGGCGCGGGCGCGGCTTCCCCGGGCAATACGGCGGAAATCGCGCTCAGTGTGGAACGATACGTATTGCCCAAATTCAAAGTGGCCGTAGATTTCGCGGCGGCCGGCCAAAAGCCGCGGCACGGCTACCGGCCGGGCGACCATGTGACGGGCACGGTGCGGGCCAATTATTTCTTCGGCAAGCCGGTGGACAACGCCGCGGTGACGGTGAAGGCTTCGGGAATGGATGTGGCGGTGGTGGATGTGGCCTCGGCCGAAGGAAAGACCGATGGCGAAGGGGCGTACCGTTTCGATCTCAAGCTGCCGGATTTCTTTGCCGGCCGGCCGCTTAGCCAGGGCGCCGCGCGGGTGCTGATCGAAGCCACCGTAAAGGATGGCGCCGCCCACCAGGAGACCCGCGGGGAACCCATCACGGTGAGCGAATCCCCGCTGCTCATCACCGCTGTGCCGGAAGGCGGCACGCTGATTCCGGGCATTGGAAACCAGGTCTTCGTGCTGGCGTCCTACGCCGATGGCCAGCCCGCCAAGGCGCAGTTGCGCGTGCGCGCCGCGGGGAATCCGGAACAAAACGTCGCCACCGATGAGAGCGGCGTGGCGCTGGTGCAGCTGGTGACGGCATCCACGGCGCGCGCCCTGGAGGTGGAAGCCATGGACCAGGAAGGCAACCGCGTCTCCAGTTCTGTGCCGCTGGAATTGCGCCAGGGCGCCGAACAGATTCTGCTGCGCACGGAGCGCGCCGTTTATAGCGCCGGCGATCGCATCCAATTGCGCGTGTTTTCCACCCGCAAGCAGGGCGCCGTCTACGTGGATGCGATCAAGGACGGGCAAACCGTGCTGACGCGCGATCTGGACATGCACAACGGCGAGGCCGATCTGGACCTCACCGCCACGCCCGAATTGGCCGGCACGGTGGATTTCAACGCCTACCTGTTCGGCCGCGATGCGCGCCCGGTTTCCGATCACCGGCTGGTGTTCGTGCAGCCGTCGAGCGAGCTGAAAATCGAAGCTACCGCCGATCGGGCCGGGTACAAACCCGGCGAGGATGCCCGCATTCAGTTCCGCGTCACCAACCAGCGCGGCCAGGGCGTGCAGGCGGCGTTGGGGCTGCAGGTGGTGGATGAGGCCGTCTTCGCGCTGGCCGAAAAGCAGCCCGGCTTCGCCAAGGTCTTCTTCTACCTGGAGCAGGAGGCGATGAAACCGCGCTACGAGATCCACTCGCTATCGATGACGGATGTGGTGTCGCCGGCGCATCCCATCCATCCACTGGGAGGCGGGCCGGTTCCCGCGCCGAATCAGGCCGCGCGGGCTCTGTTCGCGGCCACCGAGATGGTCAACAACAACGCCTTCGACCGGGAATTTGGACGGACCGTTCCCGAAAATCGCCAGGGCGAGTATCTCAGCCGCTACCGGGTCCAGTTCGGAAAGCAGATGGGGCGCCTGGCGGAGGCTCTCACCCGCGCCTACGAACGCCAGGGCGACAAGGACCTCACCAAAGTGGCCGCGCGCCTCTCAGCGGCCGGCGCGCCGGAACTGCGCGACGCCTGGGGCGCCAGTTTGCGCATTCAACGGATGGGCGCGTATTACGATGTTCGCAGCGCCGGTCCGGACAAGCAATTTGACACCGCTGACGACCAGTGGGGCTACCTGACACTGAGTACCCGCCCGGTGGTGCGGATGGTGAACGCCACCGGCAACAGCATCGATCTGCGGATGGACCACGGGGTGGGGCCGTTCAATGGCCTGGCGCAGATTGCGGGAGGGGTGGTGGATCCGAGCGGAACGGCGGTGCCGGGCGCGAAGATTGCGGCTCGCGAGATCTCCAGCGGGAAGACCCGCTCGGTGGAGGCGGACAGAACCGGTCAATTCCAGTTCGCCGGCCTCGCGCCGGGCGAATACGAAGTGCAGATCTCGCTGGCCGGGTTCCGCACGAGCTCGCGCCGGTTCACCCTGGCGGAGCGCGACCGCGCGGTTCTATCGGTCACCTTGAGCGTGGCTACGGTCACCGAGAGCGTGGTGGTTTCCTCGGGTGGCTTTGGACCGGGCCAAGGGGGTGGTATCGGCGGCGGAGTATTCCGGGCGATGCCGGTCCAACCCATGATGGCCCCGAAGCACATGATGGCGATTGGCCATGCCGGAGCCGCCACCATGGCACAGGTGATGGAGATGGACGCTCTCGCGGCGGATTCGAATGGCACTTTCGTGGTGGACGGCTCGATCGCCGGCGACGCCGCCCCCAAGCCGCGCGTGCGCTCCTACTTCCCCGAGGCTCTCTACATCAATCCCGAGATCGTCACCGATGGGGATGGACGCGCCAGCATCAGCATACCGCTGGCCGATTCCATCACCACCTGGCGCATGGCCATGATGGCGTCCACCGCTCACGGCGCGCTGGGCAGCGGGTCCTCCAGCCTGAAGGTGTTTCAGGATTTCTTCACCGACCTGGATCTGCCGGTCACCCTCACCCAGGGCGACCGTGTATCGATTCCCGTGGCCGTCTACAACTACAGCGGCAGCCGCGGGGACGTCAGCCTGAAGCTTTCGAAGGAGGATTGGTTTGCGCTGGCCGCCGACACTCCCGAAAAGACTCTCACGGTGGAAGCCGGGCGCGTCGGGTCGTCGCAATTCACCATCGAGGCCAATCGCATCGGCAAGTTCAAGCTGACGCTGGCGGCGAACATGCATGCAGCGGGCTTGGGCGCCTCGGGGCGCGCCGATATCGTGGTGCGCGAGATCGAAGTCATCCCCAACGGCCGCGAGCAGACCGAAGTCTTCAATGGCCGGCTGGAATCGGCCGTGGCCCACACCGTGAAGTTCCCGCCCGCTTCGATTCCGGACGCGAGTTCGGTGCTGGTGCGGCTCTATCCAGGGCCGCTCAGCCAGGTGATCGAAGGCATGGACGCGATTCTGCGCATGCCGTCCGGCTGCTTCGAGCAGACTTCCTCGGCCACCTATCCCAACGTGCTGGCGCTCGATTACATGAAGCGCACCGGCAAACTCACGCCCGAGGTGCACGCCAAAGCCGAGGGCTTCATCGCCAACGGCTATCAGCGCCTGCTGACGTTTGAAGTGCCGGGCGGGGGATTCTCCTGGTTCGGACAGGCGCCCGCCAACAAGATCCTGACGGCTTACGGGCTGATGGAGTTTTCCGACATGGCCAAAGTGTCGGAGGTGGACCCCGCGCTGATCCAGCGGACCCAGCAATGGCTGGCCTCCCAGCAGCAGGGCGACGGCAGTTGGAAGCCCGACACCTATTTCATCAACGAGGGCGCCACCAACCGCTACAACAGCGACCTGCTGCGCATCGCCGCCTATCTCGGGTGGTCGCTCGAGACCACCGGCTACCAGGGACCGGCGGTAGAGAAGGCCCGCCAGTTTGTGGAGCAGCATATGGGCGACCACGCCGACGCCTACACCCTGGCGGTGGTGGCCAATTTCGCGGTGGATTATGGAAAGGACCGCGCCTTCACCAACCGCGCCATGGGGATCCTCTTGCAGGCCCGGACCGGGAAGGACGAGCAGACCTGGTGGACCGCCGAAGAGACCGGCATGTTCGGCGCCGGCGAGAGTGCGGCCATCGAGACCACCGGCATGGCGGTTCAGGCGCTCCTGAAATGGGGGCAGGACTCCGCCACGGCGCGCAAGGCGCTGGCTTACCTGGCCGCGAAGAAGACCGCCGGCGGCACCTGGGGCACCACCCAGGCGACCATCATGGCGCTGCGCGCGCTGCTGCTGGCTACTGAGAAGGGTAGCGCCGATGTGCGCGGTACAGTGGAAATCACGCTCAACGGCAAGCCGGTGGAAAAACTCACCCTGACCGCGGACAACAACGACTTGCTGCACCAGTTCGTCTTCAAAGGCGTGGACGCCCAAGCCTCCAACGACGTGGCCCTACGGTTCGACGGCAAGGGCGGATTGGCTTACCAGGTGGTGGGACGCTACTTTCTGCCGTGGAATGAGAAGCCCGCCGCGGAGCCGCTCTCGATCGATGTCACCTACGACCGCACGCGCCTGGCCCAGGACGATATCGCCAGGGCCACCGCCACGGTGAAAAACCATTTGACCAAGACCGCCAACATGGTGATGATCGACCTGGGGATTCCGCCGGGCTTCGAACTGCTGACCGAAGACCTTCAGACGTACCAGGAACAGAGCGCCGGCCGCAAGAGCGGGCGCCTAGAGAAGTTCAACCTGACGGCCACGCAGGCGATCCTGTACTTCGATTCGATCGCCGCCGGAGACACCGTGAAGCTGAGTTTCCGGTTGCGCGCCAAGTACCCCATCCGCGCGCGGACATTCCAATCGCGGGTGTACGAGTATTACGATCCGGCGGTGAACTCGGTGGCGCGGCCTGTGCAACTGGAGGTCGCCAAGAAGTAGATCTTCCGCGCAAGTGGCAGGGAAGAGTTTCTCGCCCCCTGCTCCGGGAGCGCCCATGAGGGTGGGGCGGAGGGTGGGGCACGGTCGAAAACCTGCGCCGGTTTTTCATCCCTTTGGGTGGCGCTCCGCGCCATGGCGACAGGCCTTCAGCCTGTCCCACCAATGCCTCAGTCTTCAGGGAAGCGAATCATGCGGTCGGGGAGCTAGTCTAGTCTACTTTCTGGCGCAAAATTCGTTCTTTGACTGAGATCTGACCACCGGCGCGCGGTGTCAAAAACGGCGAAATGCCCGGCGGGCTGACCGCCGGGCATCGAAGTGATTGATCTGGAGGTACTTCGGATATTCAGTTTTTACGTTCTGCTAACACTGCCCCGAGGTGGTGGAGATCATCGGCGATCACGCCGAGGCCGACCCACCTTTTCATTCCGGCGTCGCCTTTGTAGAGGCAGCGCCGGAGACCGTGTCGACGCTTAAGGACGCTGATGCGGCCCTCACAGCTGGTCCTCCATTTCCGGCCTTGC
>JASHSS010000693.1 GCA_030038565.1 Bryobacteraceae bacterium | reverse complement strand
GCTGGCCGAAGCCCGCGAAGGGAAGGTATCCCGCCAATCGGTGATCCCCGAACCGCCATCGGCGAAGTAACGCGCGTGTCGCCCGGATGACCAATGCCGCCCACGCCGAAACGGGCGGCGGTGAACCGCGCGGGCCTTGGCGGCGGGAACCGCGTCGTAGGCGGCGCCGTGGACGATGGCGGGCGCGTGCGCACCGGTGGACCGAGCGCCAATTACCCACGCGAGCGCCGGGGGAGCCGGTGGGCCCCGAGGATACTGACGCCGCGACCCCCCCGACCCCCCGAGAGTTGGCGATCGGCACGGCGGACGATGAGGGCGCGCGCGGCGCCGGGGGACCGAGGTGCGCGGACGGCGCCGGTGACTCCCGCGAGCCGGGCGGCGCCGCTGGGCCAAGGGAATGGGCGCGCCATCCTCGCCAGCCCTTGCGCGCTTGCTTCATAATGAAAAAGAATGCCCTCGGACGATCGCGCGATCGCCATCAGCGCTACCTTTACCGCCGAAGCCATCCAGCCCGCCCTCGCGTTTTGGACCGGAGAGCTGGGTCTCGGCCTCGAGATCCGCTTTGCGGGCTACAGCCAGGTGTTCCAGGAACTACTCGACCCGGCCGGCCTGTTCGCCCGCAACCGCGGGGGCTACAACGTCGTGCTGGTGCGATTCGAAGACTGGAGAGGCGCCGCGCAGCCGGTGGACGCGGTCCATCGCCTGGCGGATGCGGTGCGCGTCTCGACGGCGTCGGCGTCCGCGCCGTTGATTGTGGCCCTCTGTCCGCCCACCGAGCCCCATCGAGCCGCCTTCCAAACTTCTGCCGCCATCCTGCGCGAGAGCTTGGCCGGCCTGCCCTCGGTGCACCTTTTGCCGCCGGACCAGGTGCTCGGATGGTATCCGGTGGAAGCCGTACACGATCCTCACGGCGAGGATCTCGGCCACCTGCCGTATACCCCGGAATTTTTCGTTGCCCTGGCCACCGCCATTGCCCGCACCATCCACGCCATCGCCACGCCGCCGTTCAAGGTCGCGGCGATCGATTGCGACGAAACCTTGTGGGCGGGCATCTGCGGCGAGGATGGGCCGCAGGGCGTGGTCATCGATCCGCCGCGGCGCGCGCTGCAGGAGTTTCTGCTGGAGCGCAGGCGCTCGGGCCTGCTGCTCGCTCTCGCCAGCAAGAACAACGAAGACGATGTCATCGAAACCTTTCGCGCGCATCCCGAAATGCCCCTGCGGCTGGAGGATTTCGCGGCCCGCCGCCTCAATTGGGAGAGCAAAAGCGCCAACCTTGCCGCGCTGGCTGAAGAGCTGGACCTGGGCCTGGACAGTTTCCTGCTGGTAGACGACAATCCCAAGGAATGCACCGAGGCGCAGGCCGGGGCGCCGGAAGTGGTGGTGCTGCCGCTGCCCGCCGATCCAGCCGGAATCCCGGAATTTCTGCGGCATGTGTGGGCTTTCGACCGCGCCCGCGTGACCGAAGAAGACCGCCGCCGCCCGGAGCTTTACGCCCAGCGGGCCGAACGCGCCCGCGCGGAGAGATCGGCCGCCAACCTGGAAGAGTTTCTGGCTTCGCTGCGCCTGGAGATTGCCATCGCGCCGATGCGTCCCGACGAGGCCCCGCGCATCGCGCAGCTTACCCGGCGCACCAACCAGATGAACGCCACCGGGGTGCGCCGCTCCGAAGCCGAAATCCTGGCGCTGGGAGGGGATCCGGCGCGTCTGGAATGTCTTGCGGTGGAAGTGAAGGACCGCTTCGGCAGCTACGGACTGACCGGCGCGATGATTTTCGGGCATACCGGCGATCGCCTGGCGGTGGACACGTTCCTTTTGAGCTGCCGCGCGTTGGGCCGCGGCGTGGAGCATCGCATGGTGGCGCGGCTCGGCGAAATCGCCCGCGAGCGCGGGTTGGCGTGCGTCGAAATCCCTTTCGTGCCCGGCAAACGCAATCAGCCCGCGCGGTTATTCCTGGAATCGCTGTGCCCGGCGGATGCCGGTGGCGTGTATCGCCTGCCGGCCGGAGAGGCGGCCCGGACCGTCTACCGCGTGGGGCAGAGGGCTCCTGCCGGGCAGGCGCCGGCGGAACGAATCCAGCCCATGCCGGCCGTGCCGCGGCGCGTGGATTACCTGCGCATCGCCACCGAACTGCGCCGTCCTGCGGACATTCTCGAGCGCGTGGGCGCGGCCGCCCTGCGCCAGACGGCGCCGCCTACCGATCCGCCGCGCACGCCGTTGGAGCGCGACCTGGCGGCGCTGTGGGCCGAGCTGCTGCACGTCACCGCGGTGGGAGTCCACGAGAATTTCTTCGAACTCGGCGGCCACTCTCTGCTGGCCGTGCAATTGCTTTCCCGCGTGCGCCACATTTACGGCGTGGATTTGTCGCTGGAAGTGGTTTACAGCGGCGAGTTCACGGTGGCCGAGCTGGCCAAGGCGGTGGAGCTGAAAGAGATCGAACAGGCCGGCGGCGACTACCAGGACCTGCTGCAGGAGCTGGAATCTCTTTCCGACGACGAAGTGCGCGCGATGCTGGCGGAAGAGCAGGACGCCTCCTGAGCGATGCGCATCCTGCTGACCGCCAATGCCTCCTACGCGCCGCCGCGCGGGGGCGCCACCCGCAGCAACCTGCTGTGGCTGGATCGCCTGGCGGCGCACGGCCACCAGTGCCGGGTAGTCTGCGGAGCGCCTGGGGAAGGCGCCGAATTGCGGCCGCACCCGTCCATCGCCGTGCTGGCGGTGGAAGAACCGGCCCGCCGCCTGCAAGCCTTACGGGCCGAGATCCGCGATTTCCAGCCCGATTGGGTGCTGGTTTCTTCCGAGGATCTCAGCCACGCCTTGCTGCGGCAGGCGCACCACTCCGCCCAGGGACGCGTGGTTTACCTGGCCCACACGCCGCAGTTTTTTCCGTTCGGCGCGGCCAGTTGGAATCCCGACCGGCACGCCGCCCGACTGGTGGCGCAATCGGCCGGCATCGTGACCATCGGGCAACATATGGCCGCTTATGTCGAGCGCGCCCTGGGCCGGCCTGTGGCGGTGATCCATCCGCCCATCTACGGCGCCGGGCCGTTCCCCAATTTCGCGAGTTTCGGCGCGGGCCTCATCACCATGCTCAATCCCTGCGCGGTGAAAGGGATCTCGATTTTCCTGGAAGTGGCCACGCGCCTGCCGGGATACCGTTTTGGGGTGGTGCCGGGATGGGGCACCACCGAGGAGGATCGCCGGACGCTCGGGCGCATGCCTAATGTCGAGTTTCTGCCCAACGCCCGCCGCATCGACGAACTGCTCTCGCGGACGCGCGTGCTGCTGATGCCCTCGCTGTGGTATGAAGGGTTCGGGCTGATCGCCATGGAGGCCATGCTGCGCGGGCTGCCGGTAGTGGCCAGCGATTCGGGCGGATTGCAGGAGGCCAAGCGCGGCACGGGCTACCTGATCCCCGTGGCCACCATCGAGAGTTACGAGACGGTTTACGACGAGCACGCTATGCCCAAGCCGGTGGTCCCGCGGAACGATCCGGCGCCGTGGGTCTCGGCGGTGACCGAGTTGCTGACCGACTCTTCCGCTTACGACCGCGAATCGGCGGCCTCGCGGGAAGCCGCCGGGCGGTTTGTCGCGGGATTGGATGCCGGCCTTATGGAGCGGTACCTGCTGGAACTCCAACGCGGAGCGATGGGGCGCCCCGATCCGGTCACGGTGGAATCGCTTTCGCCCGAGAAGCGCGCCCTGCTGCTGGAACGCCTGCACAAGCGGAGGGCCGGCGGCTGATGCGCATCCTGCTGGCGCAAAACTCGTTTTACTATCCGGCTCACGGCGGCGGGGACAAATCCAACCGCCTGCTAATGGAAGCGCTGGCGGCCCGCGGGCACGATTGCGCCGTGGTGGGCCGCATGAGCGCGTCGGGCCTCGAAGATCTGGCCGCGCGCGGCGTGGAGGCCGAGGCTGCGGCGGATGGCGGCGGGGTTCATTTCCGGCGGGCCGGCGTGGAAGTGTACGCGGCGGCGGCTGCCAATCTGCGGGCCGCCTTTGTGGCGCGAATGGAGTCCTTTCATCCGGACGTGATCCTGGCTTCCACCGACGACCCGGCGCAGCTTCTGCTGGAGCCGGCCCTGCGCCATCCGGCCGCGCGCGTGGTGTACCTGGCTCGGGCTACCCTGGCCGTGCCGTTCGGCCCGGATTGCGCCTTCTCTGCCGAGGCCAAAACGGCTCGCCTGCGCGCCGCCGATGCGGTGGTGGGGGTGAGCCGGTATGTCGCCGATTACATCCGCCGCTACGCTGGGATCGCCGCCGTACACGTGCCCATTTCGCTATTGGAGCCGGGCGCCGGACTGGACGACTGGCCCGCGCTGGGCCGCTTCGAAAACCAGTTCGTCACCCTGGTGAACCCGTGCGCGGTGAAAGGCATCGCGATTTTTCTGGCCCTGGCGGATGCCTTTCCGGAGGTGTCCTTCGCGGCGGTGCCCACCTGGGGAACCAACCAGCAGGATCGCGCCGCGCTGGCCGCCCGCGGCAACATCCGGCTGCTCGATCCGGTGGACGATATCAATCGACTGCTGGCGCGCACGCGCGTGCTGGTGGCGCCGTCGCTGTGGGCCGAAGCGCGATCGCGCATGGTGCTGGAGGCCATGCTGCGCGGAGTGCCGGTGATGGCCGCCAACGTCGGCGGCATCCCGGAGGCCAAGATGGGCGTGCCCTACCTGCTGCCGGTCAACCCGATCACCCGCTACCAGGCGCGGGTGGATGAGCAGATGGTGCCGGTGGCCGAAGTGCCGCAGCAGGATATCGGGCCGTGGCG
>JASHSS010000692.1 GCA_030038565.1 Bryobacteraceae bacterium | reverse complement strand
GCCATCGTTTAGTTCTTCTCCCACCAGTACCACGCGGTCAAACACATGAAAAGTGTCAGTGGCATATTGTCGGCGGTCAGCGAGAAAAATAGAGGCTTCCGACATGATGGTGGTAGCTACCATGCGCTTGCACCAGTCATTAATCTCGTCGTAGTGAAAGCCGCCCTTGCGGAGGCGGAGAAGCTTGATCATGTCGGCTCCGCTAAAGCGGATGGGGTTGGCGAGGTGTCCCTGGATTTCGCGCCGATCCAGCGCAAACTTCATGAACGCCATGTATTTATCACGATCGGCGGTAGTCGGCAGGCCAAGGCTCGGAATGCCTTCTATAACCGCCCTGGCGTGCACTCGTTGGCCATCGGGACGGCGAAAGATCTGAACAACCGTGCGGGAGATCTCACGGTTAGCAGTGGATGCAAAGAAGCCCAATGAATGCAGACTCTTTTCAACGCGAACTAAATCTACGTGTTCAATAACAACAGGGAAAGTGCCACTGTCGGGTTGATCGGTCACGGGATTGAGCGATGCCTCATGTGGGGGAAGTTGCTGTAGTGTACTATGAACTAATCTGTAAAAACCTTTAGCATCACATAACTAACTGATACCAAGCCACTTATAGTAATTTTCCTTCCATGGACCTACACTATTTGCGCCTCGCACCTTCACTTTTTGTTCCATGAATCTACACCATTTTTCCACGTGCCTGCACCAAATATCCGTGCTACTACACCGTGTTTCCATGAAGCTACACTGTTTCTTCCCCGAATCTACACTGCCCGAAGAGAGGTTGAATTTTGGGCTGTCACCGCACCATCACCGATAACGATGGCGAATGGGCGTTACCGAAAATGTTATAAAAAGTACACTGAATTGTTGAAGAGCTTAGTTTTTTCCACGTAACTACACCAATTTCCACGGCCCTACACTGGCAATTGCCGAAAAATTGGACACCCAAACAAGAATCTTCCACGGATCTACACCAAGATCATGGCCGGATCAGGCGATCGACTGCGTATGATTGTCCTTAAGGTCCGCGCGGGGTCGATTCCAGCGCCTTCCTTTACTCCAAAGGCGATGATGATCGCTTTATTCTTGCTGGCCGCAGCTTTTGCGCTCTACACACTGTTCGGGTATCCCTTGCTGCTGGCCCTGCTGACGAGGCATGCGCAGCCAATCAACAAGGCTTTTACTCCGAGATCTGTCTCGGTGATTCTTCCCGTCCGCAACGGCGCGCGGTGGGTTGCCGGCAAACTCGATTCGCTGCTGGCATTGAATTATCCCTCGGATCTGCTCGAGATTTTGGTGGTCTCCGATGGCTCCAGCGACGCTACGGATGGCATTGTAGAAGGCTATGCCAGGCGTAGCGTCCGGCTGTTGAAAGTCCCGGCAGGCGGCAAGGCGCTAGCGCTGAACCGCGCGATGAAAGAAGCCCACGGAGAGATTCTGTTCTTTACGGACGTCCGGCAGGAACTGAGCCGCGAGAGTCTGAGCAACCTGGTGGCTTGCTTTGCGGACCCAACTGTGGGAGCCGCCAGCGGGGAGTTGGTGATTCGTAAGGGCAAAACCGCCGGCGAGGCGAATGTGGGGCTGTATTGGAAATACGAAAAGTGGATTCGCACGCGGCAGAGCCGGCGGGATTCGGTGATTGGGGCAACCGGGTGTATTTACGCCATGCGGCGGGAACTGGCGAAACTCCTGCCCGCCGCAACCCTGGCTGACGACATGTATCTTCCCCTGGCCGCGTTTTTTAAAGGCTACCGGGTGATCCTGGACGAATCAGCCAAGGCCTTCGACCATCCGACGAACCTGCCGGCGGAGTTTCGACGAAAAATCCGAACTCTGGCGGGGGTTTACCAGATCGTCGGTTTGTACCCGGCTCTGCTGGGGCCGAAGAATCGCATGTGGTTTCATTTTGTCTCCCACAAACTGGCCCGCCTCATGTTGCCATGGGCCTTGCTAGTAATGGTTGGAACGTCTTTCGGGTTGCCCGATCCGTGGCGCGTGATTGCCTGGTGCGGGCAGGCCGCCTTCTACGGCCTCGCATCCCTGGATGGAATTGTCCCCGAGTCGTCCCAACTGAAGCGCGTAACATCTCCGGCGCGCACTTTTGTGGTGTTGATGGCCGCCTCACTGTGCGCGGTGGTGGTTATCTTCGTCCCGGCGCGCAAGCTCTGGAAGATTCGGTGATGCTCCGCCCAAGTTTTTCCTTGCAACTACACCTCCTGGCATTAAAGCCCTGCCAGCGGATGTCCTCCTTGTAAACTAATACTTGTGAAAGTCATGATCTTATGTGGTGGTTTGGGCACCCGTCTCCGCGAGGAGACCGAGTTCCGCCCCAAGCCGATGGTTGAGGTGGGCGGACGGCCGATCCTCTGGCACGTGATGAAGATCTACGCCCATTATGGACTGCGCGACTTCGTGTTGTGCCTGGGGTATCGCGGCAACGTGATCAAGGAGTACTTCCTGAACTACGAAGCCATGAATAACGACTTCAGCATCTGCCTGGGCGAGAAGTCGCGCATTCATTACCACGGCCGCCACGATGAGCAGGATTTCGTCGTGACCCTGGCGGAAACGGGGTCGGAGACTATGACCGGCGGCCGGGTGCGCCGCGCGTCCGCCTACCTCGATAGCGATACCTTCCTGCTGACCTATGGCGACGGCGTCAGTGATGTGAACATTGCGGATCTGTTAGCATTTCACAAGAGCCATGGAAAGCTCGCCACGGTGACTACTGTGCCGCCGACCTCCCGCTTTGGAATTGTCGAACTGGACGAGAACCTGGTCCGGCGGTTCATTGAGAAACCCAAATCGGAAGGTTGGATGAGCGCCGGCTTTTTCGTCCTGGATCGCAAAGTGATCGATTACCTGGACGGCGACGACTGTATCTTTGAGCGAGAGCCTTTAGAACGTCTGGCTCAGGACGGCCAACTGATGGCTTACCGGCATCACGGCTTCTTCTACGCGATGGACACATTCCGCGAATATCAGCACCTCAACGAACTGTGGAGCAAGAAGGCCGCCCCCTGGAAGATATGGGCATAGATCGGGATTTCTGGCGCGACCGGCCCGTTCTGATTACCGGCGCAACGGGTCTGCTCGGTTCCTGGCTCACACGCCGCCTGATCGAAGCGCGCGCCGACGTAGTCTGCCTCGTGCGCGACTGGGTGCCGCGCAGCGAGTTGGTGCGCAGTCACTTTCTGGATTCCGTAAACGTGGTCCGCGGCGACATTCGCGACCGTGACCTGGTGGAGCGGGTGGTGGGCGAATATGAGGTGAACACCATCATGCACCTGGCCGCCCAGGCGATTGTTGGAATCGCCAACCGCAACCCCCTCTCGACTTTCGAAAGCAACATTCAAGGCACCTGGAATGTGTTGGAAGCCTGCCGGCGGGCCACTACCGTGCGCGCTGTGGTTGTGGCCTCTTCGGATAAGGCCTATGGAGACCAGCCGGATTTGCCGTACACCGAAGATGCCCGGCTGGAGGGCCGCCACCCTTACGATGTGAGCAAGGCCTGCGCCGACCTGATCGCGCACTCCTACGCTAAGACCTTCAACCTGCCCGTGGCCATCACGCGCTGCGGCAACTTTTACGGTGGCGGCGATTTGAACTGGAACCGGATTGTGCCGGGCACCATCCGCTCAGCCGTTCGCGGGGAGCGGCCGGTGATTCGCTCGGATGGACAATACATCCGCGATTATTTCTACGTCGAGGATGGGGCGGCGGCTTACATGCTGTTGGCGCAAGAGTTGCATGACCGGCCACAGCTACGAGGAATGGCCTTCAACTTCTCGAATGAGCTCCAGATCACGGTGCTGGAGTTGGTGCGGCGGATCTTGTACTCGATGGACTCCGCTCTGCAACCGGACATCCGCAATGAGGCCAGCAACGAGATCCACCACCAATATCTCAGCGCGGCGCGGGCGCGGATGGAGTTGTGCTGGCAGCCGCTCTTCACTCTGGAACAGGGCCTGGAGCGGACCATCGCCTGGTACCGGGAGTTCCTGACATGATTGTTCCGGATGGCAAGCCGCATTCGGCCGCGCAATTGAGGCGGCAGATCCTGGAACTGGCCGGCGAGTACTGCGCAGAGGCTTTTGCGGCGCGGCCTTTCGTGGCCGGAGAGACTCCTATCCCGGTTTCGGGGAAGGTGTTCGACGCCTCGGAAATGCGCCTGCTGGTGGATTCCGCGCTGGATTTCTGGTTGACCACGGGGCGTTTCGCGGAGCAATTCGAGCGCGAGTTCGCGCGGTGGGAGGGGATCCGGGAGTGCGTCCTGACGAATTCGGGGTCGTCGGCCAACCTTTTGGCGGTCAGCGCGCTGACCTCTCCGAAATTGGGCGATCGGCGTCTGCGGGCGGGCGACGAGGTGATTACGCTGGCGGCCGGCTTCCCCACGACCCTCAATCCGATTCTGCAAAACGGTCTCATGCCGGTTTTTATCGACGTGACGGTGCCGACCTATAACGCCGATGTCGGCCAGCTGGACGCCGCGCTTTCGCCCCGCACACGAGCCATTTTTTTTGCCCACACGCTGGGCAATCCCTTCGATCTGGACGCGGTGACGGCTTTCGCCGCGCGACATGGACTTTGGTTGATCGAAGACTGCTGCGACGCAGTCGGATCCACCTGGCGAGGGCGCAAGGTAGGGGTGTTTGGAGACCTGGCCACCACCAGTTTCTACCCGGCGCACCATATCACCATGGGAGAGGGAGGCAGCATCCTGATGGAAAGGCCCCTCCTGCGAACGCTGGTGGAATCGTTCCGCGACTGGGGGCGGGATTGCTGGTGCGCGCCCGGGAAGGATAACACCTGCGGGAAGCGCTTCGACTGGGAACTGGGGGAACTGCCTTGCGGCTACGATCACAAGTATACCTATTCACATGTCGGATATAACCTGAAAATGACCGATATGCAGGCCGCCGTGGGTGTGGCGCAACTGCAGAAGCTCCCAGGCTTTATCGAAGCGCGCCGGCGGAATTTTCAATTCCTGCACGAGGCGCTGCGGGATGTCGAGGAATTCTTCGTGTTGCCCGAAGCCACGCCAGGCTCGGAGCCGAGTTGGTTCGGATTTCCGCTGGCGGTGCGTCCCGCGGCGCCCTTCACGCGGAACCAGGTGATCCGGGAGATGGAAAGCCGCAAAATCGGGACCCGCCTCCTGTTCGGCGGCAACCTGGTGCGGCAGCCAGCGTATCGGGACGCACCTCACCGCATCGCGGCGCCTTTAAACCATACCGACTTCGTCATGAATCAGGTATTCTGGATCGGAGTGTTTCCGGGCCTTACCCCTCCCATGTTGGATTTTGCAGCAGGGGTGCTGCATGGTGTGGTCCAAAACGCGACCCGGTGAGATGATTCGAAAAGCATTTTAACGAGAGAGACAATCATGGCCTATCAGGGAGAACCGATTCGCGAGGTCCGCATAGGAGACCGGCTGGTGGGAGATGGGCACCCGTGTTACGTGATTGCGGAAATCGGGATTAATCACAACGGGGATATCGACCTGGCACGGCGCCTGATCAGCGTTGCGGTGGCTGCCGGATGCGACGCCGTAAAGTTTCAAAAACGGACCGTGGACGTGGTCTATACAGCGGACGAGCTCAGCCGGCCGCGGGAGAGCCCGTTTGGCTCGACCAATGGCGATCTGAAGCGCGGCCTGGAGTTCGGCTCCGACGAATACCAGTTGGTGGCGCGCTACTGCCGCGAAGTCAAAATGCCGTGGTTTGCCTCGTGCTGGGATGAAGACTCGGTGAATTTCATGGAGAAATTCAACCCGCCGTGCTACAAGATCGCCTCGGCATCCCTCACAGACGATAACCTGCTGCGCCACACCCGCGCTACCGGCAAGCCGGTGATTCTCTCGACGGGCATGAGCACGGTGGAAGAAATCGACCATGCGGTCGACGTGCTGGGCCGCGACGATCTGATTCTGCTGCACGCCTGCAGCGCCTACCCAGCTTATTATCCGGAGCTGAACCTGCGGACGATCGCTACGCTACGGGAACGCTATGCCGTGCCGATCGGCTATTCCGGACACGAAACCGGGCTGCCTTCGACGATTGCCGCAGTGGCGCTGGGAGCTTGTTGCGTGGAGCGGCACGTCACGCTGGACCGCGCCATGTGGGGGTCCGACCACGCCGCCTCGCTGGAGCCCAATGGCATTACGCGTATCGTGAGCTACATCCGCCTGGTAGAGCAGTCGCTGGGAGACGGGGTGAAGCGTGTCTACGAGCGCGAGCAGCCGGTGATTCAGAAACTGCGCCGCGTGGGGGCCAAGCGGTAGTGCCGGTTTTGAAGGCGATCGCGCTGGACGTGGATGGCGTCCTGACGGATGGCGGGGTGTGGTGGGGACCCAACGGAGAGGAGTGGAAGCGCTTCTCGTTTGCGGACATCATGGGGGTTTCGCTGGCCCGCAAAGGCGGCCTGGCGGTGACGCTGATTTCGGGCGAAGATAGCCCTCTGGTGGACCGCTTCGCCGCCAAAATGGGCCTCACCGATATCACCAAGGGATCGAAGGATAAGGCCGGCGCGCTGCGGGCCTTCGCCGAACGCCACCGCCTGGGGCTGGACGAAATCTGCTTCATGGGCGACGACGTGAACGATCTGGCGGCCATGGAGATCGCGGGACTCGCGGCGGCTCCCGCGGATGCTGTGCCGGCGGCACTGGCAAGAGCCGGAGTGGTGACTCGGGCACGGGGCGGGCATGGCGCGGTGCGCGAGTTAGTGGACCGGATTCTTTCCGGAGAACTGGCCGGAGGCTCCGGCCCGTCTGTATAGCCGCCTATGAAACTCTCGGATTATGTGATGCGCTTTGTGGCCGACCAGGGAGTCCGGCACGTTTTCCTGGTAACCGGCGGCGGCGCCATGCATTTGAACGCCTCGCTCGCACAGTGCCGCGCTCTCCAGGGCATTTGCAATTCCCACGAACAAGCCAGCGCCATGGCTGCCGAGCACTATGCCAAGGCCACCGGCCATCTGGGCGTGGCCATGGTCACCACCGGACCGGGCGGAACCAACGCCATGACCGGTCTGGCGGGAGCGTGGCTGGATTCGACTCCCGTGCTTTTCCTCTCCGGCCAGGTGAAGCGGCCCGACCGCATGTTCGCCCCTGATGGCACACCGTTGGGAATGCGCCAGTTGGGCGTGCAGGAAGTCGACATCATCTCGATTGTCCGCCCTCTGACCAAGTACGCGGTGACCATTCTGGATCCCGCCAGCATCCGTTACCACCTGGAAAAGGCTGTGCACCTGGCCCGTCATGGCCGTCCGGGGCCCGTGTGGATCGACATCCCTCTCGACGTGCAGGCGGCGCCTATCGATGAAACCGCCCTGCGCCGGTTCGATCCCTCGGAACTACCCCCGGAATTTGACGCGGGGCCCCTTCCGGGCAAGGTGCGCGAGACCATCGAGGCCCTGAACGCCGCCGAACGCCCGTTGATCTTGGTCGGCAACGGTGTGCGATTAGCCCGTGCCGAAGAGGCATTCCGCAAACTGTGGCGCCGCTTGGCCCTCCCTGTGGCCGCCACGTGGTGCGCGGCCGATATCCTATCGGCAGAGGACCCCTTGTATGTAGGGCGGCCGGGTACCTTGGCGGCGCGCGGCGCCAATTTCGCGCTGCAGAATTGCGATTTCCTTCTGAGCATCGGCGCGCGATTGGATTTCGCCATTACTGGATATGCTCCGGAAAAACTGGCGCGGGCCGCGCATAAGGTGATGGTGGATATCGATCCCGCCGAGATTCGCAAGCTCCACCCCCACATTCAAATGCCAGTTTGCGCGGATGCGGGAGCATTCCTCTGTGAGATGCAGCGTCAGATCGACCAGGTGGCGGATAAGGCACGCTTGCCGTGGAAAGAGCGTTGCGCCGATTGGAAGACGCGCTACGGGGTCGTGCTCCCCGAGCATCGCAAGCCGGAAGGCCGGGTGAGCATTTACTATCTCGCCGAAGTGATCTCCCAGGAGACCACCGCCGAGGACGTGATCGTGTCGGGAAGTTCCGGCAGCGGCATTGAAATATTTATCTTCGCCTTCCCCAACCGCACCGGCCAGAGGGTGTATCACACGGCCGGCTTGGGCGCCATGGGCTACGGGTTGCCCGGGGCCATCGGCGATTGCATAGGAAGCGGAGTGCGGGGCACCCTCGGGGTCCCCCGCCGGACCATCTGCGTGGATGGCGACGGCGGATTCCAGTTCAATATACAAGAACTGGAGACCGTGTCGCGGCTGCGGCTGCCGATGAAGTTCTTCGTGCTGAACAACGACGGCTATGCCTCCATACGCGCCTCGCAGAGCAACTTCTTCGGGTCCCCGCAGATCGGCTGCGACGCCGCCAACGGCTTGACCCTGCCGGACCTATGCAAGGTGGCGTCAGCTTTCGGGCTGGCCACCTCGCGCATCGAAAGCCAGGCGAACCTGCCTGAACAGGTGCGCCGGGTGATGGAGACTCCCGGCCCGGTGGTCTGCGACGTGATGGTAATTCCCGACGAAATTCGCGGCCCGCGACTCTCCTCTAAGCAGTTGCCGGACGGCTCCATGGTCTCTTTGCCGCTGGAAGACCTGTGGCCTTTTCTGGACCGTGAGGAGTTCCGAGCCAACATGATCGTCCCGCCCTTGGAGGGATCCAATTTTTGAGGATTCTGCTCACCGGCGCGACCGGTTTTGTAGGCCGTAACCTCGTGGAATGCCTCTCTGCCAATCACCAGGTGGCCGCGCCGGCGCGTAGCGAGCTGGATTTGCTGGACTCGGTCGCGGTGCGTGGGTACCTGGAGCAGCGCCGTTTTGACGTGATCGTGCACGCGGCCACCGAACGCTCAAACCGGGCGCTGGGCGCCGCCGCGGATTTACTGGAGCGCAACTGCCGGATGTTTTTCAACCTGGCGCGCAATCGCCACGCCTTTGGCCGGATGCTGTTTCTGAGCTCCGGCGCGGTTTACGACCGTGCCTGCGTCCCGCCGGCCGTGACCGAAGAGCAGTTTGACGCGCGTGTTCCATCCGACGAATATGGCTTTTCGAAGTACCTCTGCGCCAAATCGATCCGTACGGAGGAAGAGATTTACGAGCTGCGCCTGTTTGGAGTGTTCGGGCCCCACGAAGACTGGCGCGTCCGCTTCATCTCGAATGCCTGCTGCCGGGCGGTCTGGGATCTGCCCGTACTCATACGGCAGAATGTGTTTTTCGATTACCTGGATGTAGCCGACCTCGGGCGGGTCTTGGAACACTTCCTGGCCGGGTCCTTCCGGTATCGCCACTACAATGTCACAACCGGCAGTCCCGTGGACCTGAGGACCCTTGCAGGAGAAGTGATCGAGGTAGCCTGCAAGCCGCTGAAGATGGTGGTCCAGCAAGAAGGCTTGGCCAGCGAATACAGCGGCTCTAATAGGCGCCTTATGGAAGAGATCCCCGCATTTCAATTCCGGCGGCGGAAGGAATCGATCATGAGGCTGTATGACTGGTATGCAGCGCGCAAAGCTGCCATCGATCCGGGCCTGCTGTGCTTCGACGAATAAATCTGCGATGTGCCTGTCGCTCTGGAGGTCACAATTTCCGCAGCGTCAGGTAAATCGGATAATGCCCTTGGGCGGCCACAATCAACCGGCCCATCCAGTTCCCCACGTTCAGCTTTTGTACAAGCCATAGGACGCCGCCAATCTTGCCGGCAACGCCCTGGGTCTCGAACTGGAACGGCTCCCGCAGCCTCTCCAGAAACAGTTCCTGCCCCAGAGAAATGAATTGCACGGGCCAGGTGGTGTTCAGTTGGCGCACTGCGCGGCGGCACCACCGCGGATTAATCTCTGTGTGCAAAGTCCTCGCGAAGGTGGGATCCCGGCCAAACACCCCCTTCACCCATACCGGAAGAACCCATTTCCAGAAAAGCGGCGGCTGCAGGACGTTGTAGTGACCCTCGTAATACGAAAGGAAATTGGGCACCTCCATGTGCAGTACCCCTCCTTTGCGGAGTACCCGAACCGCTTCGCGCAGCACCTGCGGCGGGTCCCCGGTGTGTTCCAGGACGTTGGCCGAATATACGATATCGAAGCTTTCATCGGAGAACGGCAGCGATTCTCCGTAAGCATTGCGAATGCGTTGGGGATCGATCCCATTGGCCGGCAAGAGCTTTTGTGATCCCAGAAAGCCCTGATCGAAGCCTACCTCGGCTGGCTCCACTCCGTACCCATCCACCCCGAAGTATTTGATCCAGACGGCAAGATTGGTCCCGAAACCGGAGCCGATTTCCAATAGCTTCTTGGATTCCATCGGGGCGTATCGTTGCAGAATGTGGGCCCGCTTGAAGGATTTGGCAGCGTCCAGAAAATCCCGCACGCTGGTCTGCGCATCGACCTTGGCGATCGGCTCGAAAAACGCGCCAATGGATTGGATCGCGTTATCCACGACCTCCGGCGGGATTGCGAGCGACTGCGCCTGGCTCGTGGGAGCGCCGCTCATGCCGCACTGTCCCCGGCGGTAGTCTTGGGGGTTGCCTTAGAAGTGGTCACGACACTCCGTCCAGTATAATATTTTGTACCGGCCGGGCCGGTGTTTGTAGGAGGTCTGAGTGGCGATGCCCACCGAGGGGTTTCGCAGGGAGTCCAGGAACGAGTTCGAATTACTGCTCGCCGAGAGCGCGGCAGCATGCCAGGCGCGCGAACGCTGCACATTCGACCGTGTCACCGCCGGCAAGTCCGGTCTGGTGCTGTTCGGCGCTGGAGGGTTGGGACGAAAGGTGCTGGCCGCTCTGCGGAATGCGGGTATTGAGCCACTGGCATTCACCGATAACAAGCTCGCCGGTCAGGTTATCGAAGGGATTACGGTGCTCAGCCCCTCCGATGCAGCCGGCAGATACGGCCAGTCCGCCGCTTTTGTGGTAACCATCTGGGCTTCCTGGGCAGACACCATGCGGGAGCAGATCGAGAGCCTGCGGGCATTCGGCTGCCAGAGCGTGGTGTCTTTTATTCCCCTGCTTTGGAAATACCCACACCTATTGCCGCATACCCAAGTTGACCTGCCCAGCAGGGTGCTGGATCAAAGGGACGAGGTGCGCCGCTGTTTCGATTTGTGGTCCGACGAGGATTCTCGCCGGGAGTTTATCGCGCAACTGCGCTGGAGGCTTTTGGGCGATTTCGAAACTCTGAACCCACCTGTTCCCGGCCAGTACTGGCAGCGGGACTTGATCTGTCTCAAGCACGACTCGGTTTTCGTGGATGCGGGCGCGTTCGATGGCGACACCCTGGAGCAGTTCGTTTCGTTTACCGGAGGCCAGTTTCGCGCCGCATATGCTTTTGAACCGGACCCCCGCAACCTGCAGGCCCTGCGGCGGCGAATCAGTGAAATGTCCGAAGACATTGGCTCCCGCATCCGGGTCTTCGAGTGTGCCGTGGCCGAAGACGAGTATGAGATGTCGTTTAAGGGTGGAGATGGAGCAAGTTCGATGGCGGGCGCGGGAAATGAGTCGGTACGCTGTGTTGCCCTGGATAGAGCGCTTTCCGAAGTTCCGGACCTCATTAAGTATGACATCGAAGGGTTTGAGCTATTGGGTCTTTCCGGAACCCGCAAGGTCATCACGGAGAAACCGCCGGCGCTGGCTGTATGTGTGTATCACCTCCAGGATCATCTCTGGCGGATACCACTGCTAATCCACTCCTTTCATCGCGGTTACCGCTTCTATTTGCGACCACACGGCCAGATCTGGGAAACCGTCTGCTACGCGATTCCGGGCGACTAATCAACGGCCGGGCCGGCGGCCGCGTTCGGCAAATTGAAACATCGCGGCTCGGAGATGCACAGAAAGGGCGTGGTATGTTACGCTGTGCCACGCGAAGGACGGCGGCATGAGCCTGGAAAGGCTGTTGGCGGAATTGCTCGGGGAGTCGATCGACGCGGCGCGAGCGCGTTCGGAGGGGGAGTTCGTCCGGATCGCCGCGCCGTTCGAGCACCGAATTGTGATCTTCGGCACGGGGTACCTCGGCAACCTGGCTCTGGAGGGCCTGCGCGCCGCGGGTATTGAGCCGCTCGGGTTCTGCGACAACAAGGCGGCCCTGTGGGGGTCGCGCAAGGACGGCGTCGAGGTCATGTCTCCGGCCGAGGCCGTGGAGAGATATAGAGCCTCGGCGGCTTTCGTGGTGGCGATCTACAATTCCTTGGCGCCGCAGGCGCAATTGCGAAAGCTGGGATGTTCGCGAGTGGTTCCCTATCCCGTGCTGTTCTGGAAGTTCTGGCGCACCATGGCCAGGGAGGATCGGCTGGAATTGCCGCATCGCATTCTGGAGCGGGCCGGCGAAATGGCGGCGGGGTACGATCGGCTTTCCGACGAAAAGTCGCGGCGCGAGTTCTGCGCTCAGATCCGCTGGCGATGCCTGCTGGATTACGATTGCCTGCCGCCGCCCGACGACCCCCGACAGATGTACTACCCGTCGAGGCTCTTCAGCCTATTGCCGGAGGAGGTTTTCGTGGATTGCGGAGCTTACGATGGCGACAGCATCCGGGCATTTCTGGAGGCCTCGGGCGGCAAGTTTCAAAAGATCTATGCCTGGGAGGCGGATGGCCTCAATTGTGGCGCGTTGAGCAGATATCGCGCCAGCTTGCCTCCAGAAATCGCAGGTAGGATTGAGATCCTGCCGTACGCCGTGGGGGCGCGCAATGAGAGGGTCCGGTTCTGCGCGGAAGGGTGGGTCGGCTCGCGCCTGTCGGATGCGGCGGAAAACCAGGCGGTGGAGTCGAAGACGATCGACAGCGTGTTGGCGGGCGCGGCTCCAACCTTGATCAAGATGGATATTGAAGGGGCCGAGCCGGATGCCGTCCGCGGGGCCTGGCGGACAATGCAGGACTGCCGGCCGGCAATGGCCGTCTGCGCGTATCACAAGTGCGATCATCTCTGGGAGATTCCCCAGTTGCTGAAGTCGGCCAATCCCGATTACCACATTTTTCTACGGCGCTACGCCGAAGATTGCTGGGAAACGGTCTTCTATGCGATTCCCCCGGAACGCCTGGCGGCCACGGAGGAGGCGGCCGGCGCGTGAAAAGCATCAGCATCCTGACCCCCTGTTTCAACGAGGAAGACAACGTCGAGGAGTTATACCTGCGGGTGCGCGCCGTGATCGCCGATCTGGGGCGGTACCGCTATGAGCACGTTTTCATCGACAACCATTCGGCCGATCGCACAGTCGAGATCCTGAAGAGGATCGCCGCCGCCGACACCAATGTCAAGGTGATCGTAAATGCCCGCAACTTCGGACACATCCGGTCGCCGATGCATGCGCTGTACCAAACCACCGGGGACGCCGTAATCGGGATTGTGGCCGATCTGCAAGACCCGCCGGAGATGATTACGGACCTCGTGCGGGAGTGGGAAAAGGGCTATTCGATGGTGCTCTGCATCAAGCGGTCCAGCGGCGAGAATCCATTGATGTTCCGCGTCCGGAAGATATATTACCGGCTGATCTCGCGGCTTTCCGAAATCGAGACCTTCGAAAATTACACGGGCTTCGGGTTGTATGACCGGCGGGTGGTGGAAATCGTGAAATCGTTTCAGGATCCATACCCGTATTTCCGGGGCGTCATCGCCGAGATTGGTTTGCCGCATGTGAAACTGTACTACGATCAACCGGCGCGCAAACGTGGGTTCACCAAGAACAACCTCTACAGCTTGTACGACACCGCAATGCTGGCGATTACCAACCTGTCGAAGGTGCCTCTGCGCGTCGTGACCTTCACTGGATTTGCGGCGGCGGGTCTTTCGGCGCTGGTAGGGTTCGCCTACCTGGTGTACAAATTGCTGTTCTGGAGCCGGTTCTCGGTAGGCGTGGCGCCCCTGGTGATCGGGATTTTCTTTTTCGCCTCGGTGCAGTTGATCTCCGTAGGGATTCTCGGTGAGTATGTGGCTTCGATACACACGCAGGTGCAGCGGAGGCCGCTGGTAATCGAACAGGAACGCGTGAATTTCGAACACGAACCGGGGCCGCCGAAGGCATAGCTGCGTTTGCCCGATGGGGCGGACGATCTCACTTGGCGAAGCCGGCCACTTTGAGCTACGGAACTCCATAGCCCCGGATTTACTGCGCTATCATCGAGCGTGTGCCGCCGGTGACACGGCAGCGGTGCGGTCTCAGCTGCCCCGATACGCGGCCCTGGGGACCGCCCGAGGCAGCTTCGGTTTGAATTGTGCAAGGTTATGGCTACCTTTGTCGAAAGGTTCCTCCGATGGTGGCTCCACGAGGGGGCGGCAGGGAAACGGGCTCATGCCGCCTTTCTCTGCTGTCTGGCCCTGATCTGCGGCTCGGCCGCATATATAGGTGTCCCGTGGATTTTTAAGAACGCCCTCGACGTCTTCGTTTTTCTCGATGGTGGATGGCGCGCCCTCAATGGACAGCGGGCACACGTGGATTTTTATACCGCCATCGGTCCGGTCACCTACCTAATCAACGCCGCTGGCCTCCAATTGGCTCATCTGGATCCGCGCGGCCTCGGCATTGGAACAGGGCTGTTCGGATTCCTCGTCGGCCTGGCGGGATACCGGATCGCGCTGCCTCGCCTGCGCGCCCCGGCCGCTGCCCTGTGCGGTCTGCTGTTGGCGCTGATTGTGGTTTCCCCTTTTTCCCTCGGCGAATGGCCGACCGAGACGGGCCTCGCGATGCTCTACAACCGGTATGGCTATGGCCTGTTCGGCATTATTCTGACCGAAGTTTGTAAACCGGTACGGGGTGGTGGGAGCCGCGAGCGGCGCGAGACGATCCTCGGCGCGATTTCCATCGGCGTGTTGTGCGGTCTTCTTTTCTTTCTCAAGGTCACCTTTTTCCTGGGCGCGCTACCCCTCATTTTGTTTGGCTGGTCGTACCGGTCATCCCGGCGCCGTGAGGCCATAACCGCTGCGGGCTTGGCCTTTCTCGCAGTTTGCGCCGGCTTCCTGTGGTACCTGAAATTCGATTTGGCCGCGATGTGGCATGATCTGCTGATTGCCGCCCTATCGCGGCATGCACCCCTTTCGCCCATCCAGGCCATCCTCAGCTCGAATTTCGACATATTCGGATTGCTCGTCCTGCTCGCCCTCCTGCGGGCGGCCGACTGCGGCCGGGAGGTTGTTTCCGGTGAACGAGCCCGCGGCCTGCGCCAAATCGCGGTCACCGGCTTGGTAGTGGTCATGAGCTTTTTCCTGCTGCTTACCAATGCACAGAGGTCGGGGCTCCCGCTGGCAGCGCTGTTGGCCATTCTTCTGGCCGATGAGATCCAGGTCCCCACCAGCGGACTACGGTTGCCGGCGGCCTTCGGTCATGCCGCCATCGTGGCGGTCGCTTTCCTGGTCGCCTTGCCTACAGTGAGTTCCGGGGGCATCTCCTTGGGTTATTCGGTATTCCGTAAGGTCTGGACAGTCCGGACCCTTGGCTCCACGATGCATTCTCCCGAGCCGAGTTTGGCGGGACTGTTGTTTACGGGGGAGTATCCCCCCTATAACACGCCGGATTATTTGCGCCAGATCGAAGATGGCATGGCCCTGCTGCGCGCCAGGTCCGAGCCCGCTGAAACCGTATTCAGTGTCGCCTTTACCAACCCCTTCTCCTTCGGATTGCGGCGCCCTCCTGCCAAGGGGGGCGCGTGGAGCCTCGCTTACCACCTCAATTTCGACGAGCGGTACCACCCCAGTCCGGAACAGGCGATAGGCGGCGCCGATATCATCATGGAGCCCAAGTTTCGGAGCAGCGATCCCAAGTATCTCGGCGACTACTACCCGGCGGGGGTAAGGGGCATTTATGGCGTTTACTTGCAACGCCACTTTCGCCTCGTGGCCGAGTCCAGTTGGTGGTTCATGTACCGGAGGCTGCCCGGTTCGGGAGTGGAAGGTATGGACGCTCAGGCTGCGAGGTGAGACGCCGGCTTCAGGGCATCTGCGGCGCCGTCTCCAAAACGCTTTCGAAACACTGCGATACCCGCTCCCAGGAATACCGCTCGGCCACCATCTCAACAGCCACCGCCGCCATTCGCTGCCGGGCGGCCTCGTCTCCCAGCAGATCGAGGCAGCATTCCGCAAAGTCTTCGGCGGAGTCAGCGATGCAAATATCCTCCGGGGGGTGAACCGAGAGTCCCTCGGCGCCCACGCTAGTGGATACCACCGGCACACCCGCGGCCATCGACTCGTAAATCTTCAGCCGTGTTCCACCGCCGATCCGGAGCGGGACGATGGACAAGACCGCCTCCCACAGGTACGGCCTTATATCCGGAACCGTTCCGGTCACCCGAATCTGGGGATCGTCCTCCGCTAGACGGCGGATCTCCGGCGGGGGCAGGCGCCCGGCAATTGTCAGGCTGCACTCTGCGCGCCGGCGGCGGATAATGGGCAGAACTTCGCGCGCGAACCATAACACGCCATCGACATTGGGCAGCCAGTCCACAGAACCGACGAAGACCAGATCCACCTGGCTCCGGGTCATGGTCCCGGGTCTGGACATAGCCCCGGGCTTGTGGAAGTAGTCCAGGTTCACACCCGTCGGAATTACGGCGATTTGTTTCACGTGAAACAAATCGCGCATTTCCCTGGCGTCGGTTTCCGAAACCGCCACAATCCGGCCCGCTGCCCGGCTGACTCGCCCTTCGTACTCATACATGCGCCGTGCCTGCATGGCGTTGTACCACCGGTTCAGCGCGTTTGACGAGTGCTGCGCCCGCCGCCGCCAGATGACCGTTTCCACGTTGTGCTGAAAAAACACCGCCCGCTCGAGCGCCGGAAAGTAACTGGTCGGCGCCAGGTGGTCCACTACCGCCCGATCGAAGCACTCCCGCGCGATCACTTTTTCTAGAAACTCCCGCATGCCTGGGGGATGAAAACGCTCCACCGCCACGGGCGTCGGCGAGACCAGTCCCCGCATCAACTCCATCCAGAAGGCCGCCGATGGCTTGCTCGGAATCGTATACCGGTAGGGGTATGCCCTGGCGCAGTACTCGTGTGCAAGGGCCGATCCTTCGGGATGGGCCGGGTTCTCGATGGCCACGTAGTGGATCTCGTGCCGCCGGCTCAGATGCCGGAGCATCTCCAGGGTTCGAATTTGCCCGCCCTTGGTGGTGGGATGCAGGAAATTGGTGTTAACCCAGAGAACCTTCATGGCCGCCCGGCATGCGCCGATTCAACCAGCAGACCGTCCCAGACGCGCTCCCGCCGCCCGGTAAGGAATACATCGCCCCATATCTGCAAATTGAGCAATCGCCAGATGCGGTCGGCAGCGTCCTCCGTGCTGGCTTGCTGCCGGCGGAGAAGATCTTCCAGCTTGGGTCTTTCCACATACGCAGCCACAAGGCCGTCCGGGTCCTGGAGCCAATCGAACAGACGCTGCGCGCGGCCCTCCAACAGCCACTGCCGCAGGGGCGTCGGGAATCCCATCTTGCGGCGATAAACGATTTCTTTCGGGAGCAGCCCCTCGACGGCTTTTTTTACGACAAATTTGCCGGCGCCATCCCGTATTTTCAGCCGTGCGGGTACGCGCGTGGAGAACTCCACGAACTCGTGGTCCAAGAATGGCACCCGGCTCTCAATCGAAGCCGCCATGCTCATCTGGTCCTGCTTCATGAGCAGTTCTACCAGGTAGGTTTTCTGATCGGTATAGAGCAGGCGGGCGAGCGGGTCCCAGCCCTCCGTCTGTTGCCAGTACCGCAAGAAGTTCGCGTACGCCGCTGGAGCCGCGTTCGGAAACGCGGAGTAGAAATTATCCAGATAGAGCGATTCGAAGCTATCGTCGCGCCCGATGAAGGTGTGTTGCAGTTTCCGCCGTACATTTGCGGAGAGCAGGCCCGTCGAGGCTATCCATCCACGCACGCCGCGGCGCCAGGACGCCGGTAAAATGCCGTAATACCGCAGCAGCCTTTGGTTCACCTGGAAAAACCGGTACCGTGCGTACCCGCCGAACATCTCGTCGCTTCCCTCCCCCGTGAGGACGACTTTCACCTGCCGAGAAGCAAGTTCCGAAACAAAATACAGGGACACGCTGGAGGGCCAGGTAATCGGTTCGTCTTCGTGCCAAACCAAACGCGGCAGGGCATTGAAAAAGCCGGTCATCGACACGACTACCTGATGGTGCTCCGAACCTATCGCCTCGGCTACCTGGCGGGCGTAACCCAACTCGCTGAAGGCAGCCTCCTCGTATCCCACGGAGAAGGTTTTTACGGCGCCGCCGGACAGCCGCTTCATAATGGCGGCGATGGCGCTCGAGTCCAATCCGCCCGAGAGAAACACACCCAGCGGCACATCGCTCATCAGGCGCATACGAACGGTCTCTTCGAGCCGCTCGCGGCACTCCTGAATCCAGCCGGCGGCGCTTTGGGTGTCGCCGGGCGCGGGCGGCGGGATTTCCCAGTATTGTCGGATTTGGGGTTCGGGTTGGGCGGCATTCAAATCCAGCACCAGGTGGTGCCCCGGCATCAGCTTGCGGACCCCCGAAAACATGGTCCGCTCTTCGCTGGTATAGCCGAAGGCCAGGTATTCCGGCAGCAAACCCTCTTCGAAGCGCGGTGAAACGGCCGGGTGCGCCAGGATGGCCTTAATCTCCGAAGCGAAGACGAAAGTGCGGCCGTCCCAGAAATAATACAGAGGCTTCTTGCCGAGCCGGTCCCGCGCGCAAAACAGGCGCCGCTTCTCCCGGTCCCACACGGCGAAGGCGAACATACCGCGAAACAGCTTGACGCAATCCGGTCCGTACTGCTCGTAAGCGTGCAGCACTGTTTCGGTGTCGCATCGGGTGACATAACGGTGGCCGCCCTGTTCCAGCGCCGGACGGAGGCTGGCGTGATTGAAGATCTCTCCATTGAAAACAATCCACGCTGCGCCATCTTCGTTGCACATGGGTTGATGGCCGCCTGCCACATCGATGATGCTCAGGCGGCGATGGCCGAGCGAAGCCCACGCGTCCTGGTAATAGCCTGAGTCGTCCGGACCGCGGTGCCGGATGGTATCCGTCATGCGTTCCAAGACGGCCCGGCTTTCAGGGGCCGGCTCGGTGGTTACATAACCTGCGATTCCGCACATACCGTAGCTTGGGCCGCGCCAAAAGCGCCCACCAGATCCACCAGCGGCTTGCCGCTGCTTTCGAGCCGGGTGCGCATATCCGCGGCGGGTTTCTGGGCAACCAGCACGTGGTCCGCCCCTTCCAGCATAGTCTCCAGGTTTTCGTCCAGCAGGCTGCCGATGTGCGGGATAGCGTTGAGGAGGTATTGCTGATTACTGCCGTAGATTTCTCCCAGATGAATATGCGGATCGTACACCCGCACCCGGCGTCCCTTGCCGATCAACGCCTCGAGGAGTTGAACCACCGGGCTTTCCCGCAGATCGTCGGTATTTTCCTTGAAGGCGAGTCCGAAAATCCCCAAGCGCCGGCCCGGAAGTTCGAGCGCCAGGCGGATGGCGCGCTCCAGATGGGTTTGGTTGGAAGGCAATACCGATTCGAGCAGTGGCAGTTTCAGATCCAGGCGCGAAGCCCGATAAGCCAAGGCCCGCAGATCCTTGGGAAGGCAGGAGCCTCCAAAGGCAAAACCCGGCTTCAGATAGGCCGGCGAGATATTGAGGGACGTGTCGCGGCAGAGCGTTTCCATCACTTCGCGGCCATCGATTCCCAGTTCCCCGGCCAGCGTGCCGACCTCGTTGGCAAAAGCGATCTTCACCGCGTGAAAGGCATTGCAAGCGTATTTAATCAGTTCCGCGGTTCGCAGGGCGACCAGACAAGGCTTCACGGGGAGCGCCCTGTAAAGGGAAGCGACTCGCTCCACCGCGGCAGGATCGGTTCCCCCTACCACTAACAGAGAAGGCTGCATGAAGTCCCGCACAGCCGCGCCCTCCCGCAGGAATTCCGGGTTGCTCACCACGGCGACCAAAGGCGACCCGTTCATGGCCGGGAGGACGACCTCTTCACAGGTGCCCGGGTAAACCGTGCTACGCACCGCGACCACCAGGGGGCGGTTGCGGCCGGGAACGAGCGCCCCGATCTCTCCGGCTACGCGCCGCAGTTGATCCAGGCCCAGGTTGCCATTTCTCTGGGAAGGTGTCCCGACGCAGACCAGGGCGATATCGGCATCCGCCAGCCCTTCGGCGAGAGAGACTGACGCAGACAACCTACCCGACGCCACGTTTTCCGCCACCATCTCTTCGAGGCTGGCTTCGAAGAAGGGCGCCCGGCCGGCGCGGACGCAGTCCACCTTAAAGGCATCGCGGTCCACGCCCACCACGCGATGGCCAATCTCCGCCAGGCACGCAGCGGTCACGCAGCCTACGTATCCCAACCCGAGCACCGCCACTCGCTGCGGCTCGCCTTCACCCCCAGACCCGCTCACGCTCTATAGTATGGCACGCTCAACACAGGCATCTTTCGCAAACGGGCGAGTATGTTTCAATAGATTTCTGTGCGTCTATTGCGGCGGCTCTTCCTCCTGGTCATGGTGTTGTACATCGCGGCCTGGGGCTACCGGATTTACAGCCGGAAATACTATGTCTGGCTACCGGGATACTGGAGGTGGGCCTGGAGTTCCGAGCCCGCGGCGCGCGGACCTATCCATCTCTTCTTTTTGTACGTGGATCACTTCGAACCAGGCAATGACTACCATTACGTGGAGCGCTGGGTCAACGAGTATCCCCAACTGGCGGACCGCCATCGGGACGCCGACGGACGGCCCGTACAACACACCTGGTTTTATCCGTCCGAGCAACCGATCGACCGCAACCTGCTGGGCTTACGGAAACTCGTGGCGGGCGGTTATGGCGAAGTGGAACTGCATCTGCACCACAGTCACGACACGCCGGAATCGGGCCGGCGGCGCTTCGCGGCGGGGGTGACCTATCTGCAAAAGTTCGGTTTTTTGAAGACTCCCGATGGCGCATCCCACTTTGCATTCATCCACGGAAATTGGGGATTGGATAACAGCCTGGGGCCGCAATACTGTGGTAACAACGAGGAACTTGCCCTGCTGCGGGACTTGGGGTGCTTCGCCGATTTCACCTTCCCCAGCCTGTTCCTGGAATCTCAACCGTCGTCGGTAAACGATATCTACGCCGCCACCGACGATCCTCGCCCAAAGTCCTACGATCACGGCATCCCGGTTCAACAAGGCGTACCGTTTCGAGGCGATCTGATGATCTTTCAGGGGCCGCTTTTACTGGTCCCTACGATCGATCCAATGTCGTTGTTCGTGCGGGTAGTGGATGAAGACATCCATACTGCGGCTCCATTCGGTCCCGCTCGCGTGGACCATTGGGTTCGATCCCGCATCCACGTGAAGGGCCGGCCCGATTGGCAGTTTCTCAAGGTGCACACCCACGGCGCGGAAGGCGATGTCTCGGCCAGCGAGACCCTGGGACCGCACTTCGAATCGGCGCTGAACCGGCTGGAGACCACCTATAACGACGGGACGCATTACATCCTGCACTATGTAACGGCGCGAGAGGCCTTCAACCTGGTGCGGGCCGCCATCGACGGCAAGCGGGGCGATCCGCGACAGTACTACGATTACCTCATCCCGCCGTACGTGGCTGATCCGCCGCGCCGCGCCGCGAGCACCGCCGGGGCGGCCAGCAACCGCAACTCGATACGATGAACTAAAATCCGGCAGTTGCGGTCTCGAAAAGGCCGTCATCGGCCCATCGACGCAACCGCACGCGAAAATTGGTTAATGCGCCCCACGCAACGGGGCGGGCGCCCGAACTGACGAGTCCAAGATGAGGAGGAAGCCGGGGCCGAAGGGCCGCAATCACAGCGCTTGGGACGTCCGACTTCCTTTCCCAACCGATCCGCTGCGCCGGATCAAACGCCCAAGGCTGCCGAGACAGACGCGGAGGAGGCTGCCGGACCGGCGCTGCCCACCACAAAATTGCCGTTATCGCCGATCGCCACGCGCACGGCTTCCGGCTTCTGCCCTTCCGCGATACGGGCCAGCAATTGACGGGAAATCTCCGGCAGGAGTGTATTGGTGAGGATATTGTCTACGTTCCGGGCGCCGCTTTCGACTTCGGTACAGCGCCGCGCGACCTCCTCCAGCACCTTATCGTCGTAGCTCAGGGTTACCCGGTGTGTCTCCATCAGGCGGCGCTGGATTTTGCCGAGTTTCAGTTGGATGATCTTGCGCATGGCAGCATCCGGCAGCGGGTAGAACGGAATGATCACGAGGCGGCCCAGAAAGGCCGGTTTGAAGATCTTGTTCAACTCGGGCTTCAGAGCCTTTACCAGGCCATCGGGACTGGGCATGGTTTCCGGGTCGGCCGTAAGCTTCATGAAGGTGTCGGTGGCGGCATTCGACGTCAGAATGATGATATTGTTTTTGAAATCGATCTGGCGGCCCTCGCCATCCTCCATCTGGCCCTTATCGAAGACCTGAAAGAAGAGCTCCAGGACGTCGGGGTGGGCTTTTTCGACTTCGTCCAGCAGCACCACCGAGTAGGGCCGACGGCGCACGGCTTCGGTCAGCACGCCGCCTTCGCCGTACCCCACATAACCGGGGGGCGATCCCTTGAGCGTGGAGACCGTATGGGGCTCCTGAAACTCCGACATATTGATGGTAATCAGGTTGCGCTCGCCGCCATACAGGAGGTCCGAGAGCGCCAGGGCGGTTTCGGTCTTCCCTACCCCGCTGGGTCCCACGAGCAGGAACACGCCCACCGGCTTACTGGGATCGTCCAGGCTGGCTCGCGCCGTCCGGATGCGCTGGCTGATGACTTCCAGGGCATAAGCCTGGCCGATGATCCGGGCGCCCAGGTGCGATTCCAGGGAGAGCACAGTGGAGATCTCGTCTTTCAGCATTTTGCCGACGGGAATGCCGGTCCAGCCCGAGACTACCTCACCGATGATCTGGGCATCCACGCAGACCCGCATCAGAGGGGTTTCGCCCTGCAGGGCTTCCAACTCAGCGTTCAGTTGGCTTAACTCGGCGCGCAACCCTGTCGTGTGTGCTGACGGTGGGGCGGCCGCTCCGCCATTCGCGCCGGCTGGCGCGGCAGCGGTTTCCAGTTGCCCGCGAATCTCGCGGATCTTCTCCACCAGCCCGCGCTCCTTATCCCATCGCCCGTTCAGTTCCTTGAGCCGGGCTTCGGTGGCGGTGCGCTGCTCAGCGATCGACGCCAACCGTTCGGCATGATCGGCGCCGACCGCGGCTTCACGCTCCAGAACGCGCGCCTGCACGGCCAGGTCATCCAGCGTGCGGGTGGCGTCTTCGATAGCCGGCGGGATGGAATTCTGGCCGAGCGCGAGGCGAGCGCAGGCCGTATCCAGCACGCTCACCGCTTTGTCCGGCAGTTGGCGGTCGGGCAGGTAACGGTGCGAGAGTTTCACTCCCGCCAGGAGGCCCTCGTCGAGGATCCGCACGGCATGGTGTTTCTCGAGTGTGGGGACCATACCGCGCAGCATCAGGGCGCACTGCGTCTCCGTGGGCTCCTCCACTTTGACGAGTTGGAAGCGTCGGGCCAGGGCGGGATCCTTCTCGAAGTACTTTTTGTACTCCGACCAGGTGGTGGCGGCGATGGTGCGGAGTTCGCCCCGCGCCAAGGCCGGCTTCAGCAGGTTGGCGGCGTCATTCTGACCCGCCTGGCCCCCCGCTCCAATCATGGTGTGGGCTTCGTCGATGAACAGAATAATGGGCGTAGGCGACGACTTGACCTCAGCGATGAGGCCCTTGAGCCGGTTTTCAAATTCGCCCTTAACGCCGGCGCCCGCCTGCAACAGCGCGAGGTCGAGCGTCCGGACGGTCACATTTTTCAGCACCGGAGGAACGTCGCCGTGCGCAATCCGGATGGCGAACCCCTCGACGATGGCCGTCTTCCCTACCCCGGCCTCGCCCACGAGGATGGGATTGTTTTGCCGGCGCCGGGTGAGAATGTCGACCACCTGACGGATTTCGAAATCGCGGGCCAGCACCGGGTCGATCTTGCCATGGCGGGCGTTCTCCGTGAGGTTGACCGTGTACTGGTCGAGGTTGGGCGTCTTGCCGGTCCCGGCCGCGCGTGGGCCGGCGCCTTCCGGGAGCGCTGCTTCCGCCCCGGCCGCGACGATGCTTTCCTGAGAAGCCGCCGTGATCTGGAGGAAATCCTTGCGCAGGCCGTCGGGTTGGATTTTCTGCAATTCCTTGCTGAAATCGCGGGCCATCCGGGAGAGTTCCTCGTTCGTGAGCAGGGCCAGGATGGCCATGCCGGAACGGACCTTGCCAATCCCGTAATCGATCGAACCCAGGGTCCAGGCTTCCGTCAGCATCTTCAGCAGCGAGGGGCTGATGGACGGGTTGCGCGCGTTACCGGACTTGAATTTGTCGATGCTGCGGGTCAATTCGGCCGCCAACCGCGATTTGTCGATCTCGTACTGCTTGGCGATGCAGGCCAGATCGCCATCGCTGGCATCCAGCAGTTTCAGAAGAAAATGCTCTATTTCGATGTCGTAGTTGGTCCGGGAAAGACACAGGCCCGCGGCAGCCTCCAGGGCGCTGCGGGTGGGGTCGTTCAACTTTCCGATAAGCGATCGCAGATTCAGGATCATGTCTCCGCCTTTCTAGTGAAGCAATCCATTGTACGCCAGAGGCGGCCGGCTTGCTGCACAGGGGAATTGGCCGATGGGCGGACGGGTTGGGGCAGCGGGCACGGGTAGATTTAGATCGGTTTCGGCCTATGTTCTGCTCGCGCGGCAGGGACGTCACCTGGGCCTGTTGGGTCGAGCGTGAACCGCGGTGGGTGTGCAACCCCAAGTGTCACTGAGTTAGAGTTTTAGGCTATGTGTGCCGAACTCTGACTATCGCCGGACTGATCGCTGTCGCGGCGGTGAGCACGCCTGC
>JASHSS010000691.1 GCA_030038565.1 Bryobacteraceae bacterium | reverse complement strand
CGCTCGACCAACGCCATGCGGGCGGTGGGCAGCTCCGACGCGGACCCCTACTCGGCGGCGGCGGCGGCCATCGCGGCGCTCTCTGGTCCGCTGCACGGCGGCGCCAATGAGGAGGTGCTGCGCATGCTGCATGAAATCGGGTCGAGCGAGCACATCCCCGAATTCATCGCCAAGGTCAAGGAAGGCAAGTGCAAACTGATGGGCTTCGGGCACCGGGTCTACAAGAATTACGACCCGCGGGCGAGGATTATCAAGCAGGTGGCCGAGGAGGTTTTCGAAGTAACCGGGCGCAATCCCAAGATCGATATCGCCCTGGAACTGGAGAAGATCGCGCTTTCCGACGAGTACTTCATCAAACGCAAGCTCTACCCCAACGTGGACTTCTATTCGGGGATCATCTACCAGGCCATGGGCTTCAAACCGGAGCAATTCACGGTGCTGTTCGGCATTCCCCGCACCGTGGGCTGGCTGGCGCAGTGGCAGGAAATGCTGGAAGACCGCGACCAGAAGATCGCCCGTCCCCGGCAGATTTACACCGGCGAGGACGCCCGCGACTTCGTCCCGCTCACCCGCCGCGGCCAGCATGAGCTGGCTATGGCGTAACCTGTTGTCCCCTCTGACACGGAACAGCGGCTGCTTTTGCAACCGGGGGCTGCCATCTTACGTCATATGTAGTAAATGGCAGTCCCGATCGGTAGAAGCACTCCTGCGGAGCCTCGCAAGTGCGCGGATTGCGGACATTTGGAGTCGGAGCACGGTCAAACCGGAACGCACCCCTGTCTGGCCGCGGTAGGAACCCTGGCGCAGCGCGATTTCTGTCCTTGTAACGCCTTCCGGCCCGGCATGACCAAAGCAGCTTGAGCGGGGCTTCGACTGCACGCGCCAGCGCGCCCGGGTACCGGTGCGCCGTGCCCCGGCCACCCTGCCGGCGGGCCCGGCAATCCCCTGTAACGTACTGGCTGTTCTATCCGATACGGCCGGCAACCGGAGCCGCAGAGTCCGATGCTTCCCGGAAATATCGGCCTGCCGGCCCGCTGTAACGCTCAAGTAATTGGTTGCACTATGTAGTTGAGTGCACAATTGTGATAGCTTGAGAAGTCCCTCCATGGATCATGCCGAAGCGGCTCGAACCGCCGCGATTGATAAATACCTGCTCGGCGAGCTCCCGGAACCTGAGCGTGAGGCGTTCGAAGAACACTTTTTCTCCTGCCCGGAGTGTGCCCGGCAGGTGAGTCTGGGGGCGGTATTCAAGGCCAATGCGCGGGCGGTTATGAACCAGGCCGGGGGCTTGGCCGCGATTGCTCCCGAAGGCCGCCGTCCCTGGTTCGGGTGGAATCTCGCCTGGAATTTCCGGATGGCGGCGGCCATGGCCGGCGCGGCCGCGGTGGCCATTCTGGTGGGTTACCAGAACTTTATCCTGATTCCTCAGCTCCGGCATCCACCCGCCGGCGGCGGGGATTTCACCGTGGTGTCGGCAACCCAGGTGAGCGGGGTGCGGGCCGCCACCGATCTCAGTTTTTCGCGCCGGTCGGGACAGTTCTCGCTCTTCGTGCCGCACGAATGGGAGGAATTCTACGCCAGCTATACCTGCGAACTGGAGCGCCGCCCGGGATCGAAAGTGCTGTTCACCGCGGGAATCGGGAATGGCGCCGGAGATTTCGCGGTGCTGGTGCGGACCGCGGCGCTCGAACCCGGCAAGTACGTACTGAATGTGTATGGAGTGCGCGCCGACGGCCAAAAAACGGCCGTTGCGCGATTCCCCTTGACCCTGACGGATTAACCCCATTTCCAACCGATTGGAGAACTTGATGAAGCCCCCCCGATTCCTGTTTCACGCTTCCGCCGTAGGGTTGTCCGGCGAAATTCTGCGGCCGATCCAACATAAACAAATCATCGAAGCCCAGGCTCCCACCGCCCTGCCCCGTTACGGCGGCGGCGCCTCCGCGCGTCTGGAACGCTTTGACGTCCCCGGCATCGTAGCCCATAAAGGCGCCGCCACCCAGGCCAACGGCGCTTACCAGGGCCACACCGACACCTTTGAAACCACCGTGCAGTCCACCCTGACCGGCTTCGACCTGCGCGGGATCCTGACGGCCGATGTGCTCACCGCCAGCGTCACTTCCTCCCATCCGTCCACGGCGGGAGGCGAGCCGAAGATCTCGATCAAAGGTTCCCAGATCCAGGGTTTGCGCATCGCCGGCAAGGAAATCGAGCTGGAACCCCGGCTGGACATTTTCAACCAGCTCGATAGCCTGAGCAAACTGCGCGATTATTATAAAGACAACGCGAGTTTCCGGGAGGATTTCGAGCGCGCCGCTTACGTCGGACAAGAGGGCGCGCTTCCCGAAGACGTGCGGAATTTTTTTCCATGGCGCCGCCACAAAAAGTCCAGCACGCTGCACGAGTACAACGGCATGACCATCATCCCGCTGTATACCGTGAAGAACCCCAGCGAGCCGGGTTTCGAGGTTTACGGAAACGTGATCCGCGTCCACGACTTCGGAAGGGTGCACATCGGGGAGCTGATCATCGAATCGCACCGGCGGCGCGTGATGATGCTGCACGCGGACCTGGGGTCGCCGGTTGAAGGAACCTTCACCGCCAGTTGCTCCGACGGCAACGGAGGCTCGGGAAATCCGCCGCCGCCCAACGGGGGCGGCAACTAGTTTTTGGCGCGCCGGATGGAGCATCCCGGCCTGCTGCCTGTTGGCTCTAGCCGGCTGCCGCCGCGCCACGGTTGCGGATCTCGACAAGCTGATCGCCGCGGGGCGTTACCAGCAGGCGCTCGCCAAGGCTGATAGGGCCATCGCCGGCTCCCCGCCGCCTGCCCCGGTTTTCTGGGACCTGGCGCTGCGGAAGGCGCTGGCCCTGGAGAATCTGAAGCGCCGGGAAGACGCGCTGGCATGGCTCGGTTCGCTTGACCTGACCCGCGCCCCCACGCCGCGCCAGGCTCTCCGCCTGTTGAATGAACAGGCCTCCATCGAGCGGAACCTGGGGCGCTTCGAAGCGGCCAACCACCACCTGGCGGCGGCCCTTGCGGTGGCCCGTTCCGCGCGGTTGGAGGACTGGGTGGCCAACCTCGATATCCGCATCGCCGAAACCTACGCCCACCTCGAACGGCCGGTGGAAGCCGGAACGGCCCTGGATGAGGTGGACCGCTATGAAAGCGCGCGCCACGATGTCTCCCTGGCGCCCTACGTCCTGCACTACCGCGGGCTGGCCCTGCTGCTGACCAACCGGTTCGAGGAGGCCATCACGCCGCTCGAGCGCGCCTACGACCAGTCCCGCCGGAGGAAGCTGAACGACCTCAGCACCAACATCATGATCAGCCTGGCGTGGTGCCAATACCGACTGGGGAACCCGGACAAGGCCTTGTCCCTGTATAAAGAGGCCCTCCGCATGGCTTCTCCCGGCGACCGGCACCTGTGCCTGGGCCACATGGGCAACATCCTGCGCGACGCGCACGAATATGCCCAGGCCGCGGAGTATTACCGCCAGGCGGCGGACCTCGCTCGCGGGCGGGACTCGGAGTACTACTCCATCTGGCTCAGTAATTTAGCCGGCACGCTGTGCGACCAGGGAAAATGGGCGGAGGCCGCCAGCTACAACCGGCAGGCGCTGGCGGTGAAGCAGACCCTCCAAAGCGGCAAAGGGACCTCCTTCGAGACCATCAACGCCGCCCGGATTGAAGCCAGCCGCGGCCACAAGGAAGCCGCCGAAGCGCTCTACCGCCAGCTTGTAGCGGCGCCCTCCAGCGACCCATCGGCGGTTTTGGAAGCCAACTCCCGGCTGGCCGAGTCCTACGCCGCGTCCGGGCGGAGCGAGGCGGCGCGGCATCAGTTGGAAGAGGCGCTGGCCATGGCCGACGCGCGGCGCGCCGGCCTCCGCGAGGATGAAAACAAGCTCAGCTATCTGGCGCACCTGATCGACCTGCACCAGCAGTACGTGGAATTCCTGGCCGGCCGCGGCGACGGGGAAGCCGCTTTTCAGGCGGCCGAGGCCAGCCGGGCGCGCCTGCTGCGCGAGCGCCTGGGACTGGAGCAAACCTCCGCCGGCGGGCGGCGGATGGCCGATTACCAGGCCGCCGCGCGCGCCGCGGGAGCGACATTTCTGAGTTATTGGGTGGCTCCCGACAAGTCCTACCTGTGGGAGATCACGGGCGCCGATTTCGTCACCATTCCGCTGCCCGGCGAGTCCGAAATCCGCGCGTTGGTGGAGCACTACCAGGCAGGTCTCGAAAAGGACCGGACCCTGGACCGGGCGGCCGGCGCGCGGCTTTTCGATATGCTGCTGGGCAAGGTAGCGCGCAGGCCGGGGGGCCGTTACGCGATTGTGCCGGACGGGCCGCTCTACGGCTTAAACCTGGAGACCCTGCCGGCGGGGCCCGACGGCCATTATTGGCTGGAAGACGCCACCGTGATGGTGACTCCGTCGCTCGACCTGCTGCTGGCGCGGCGAGAGGAAGCCGGCCGCAACCGGCGCCTGCTGGTGGTGGGGGACGCCGACGAATGGGACGACGCCTTCCCCAAACTGCCCAACGCCGGGCGGGAGATCGAAGGTATCGAGAAGAGTTTCCCGGCGGGGGCGCGGCTGGTGCTGTCGGGCGCCGCGGCCAGCCCGGCGGGATACCAGCGCTCCCGCCCCGAACGCTTCGGCTTGATCCACTTCGACGCCCACGCTACGGCCAACCGGGATGCCCCGCTGGATTCGGCCATTGTGCTCTCGCGCGAAGGCGGCCGGGGAAGGCTGTCGGCCAAGGATGTCTTAGGCATGCGCACGCGAGCCGAACTGGTGACCCTCTCCGCCTGCCAAAGCGCGGGCGCGCGCACCTACGCGGGCGAAGGGCTGGTGGGACTGGCATGGGCGTTCCTCGAATCGGGCGCCGGCAACGTGATCGCCGGGCTGTGGAACGTAAGCGATTACTCCTCTCCGCGCCTGATGGAGCAACTCTACGCCGGGCTGGCGGCCGGGAAACAGCCCGCCGACGCGCTGCGGGCCGCCAAGCTGGAACTGATCCACGGCGGAAAATATGCCCATCCTTTTTATTGGGGCGCGTTTCAGTTGTACGCAGGGGCGCGGGGGCGGTGAAGACGGGCGGCGGCAGGCCAAGAGGCCATCTGGGCGGGTGAGGATGCTATTTGCCCGCCCAGCCCATGAGGATATTGATGACGGTGGAATCCGCCGGCTGCTCCACTGGCTGCGTCATGTAGATACGCGAGCCGTCGCGCGAGATCGCCACCGGGTGGACGGTCGTGTTGTACCCGGCGGGCCAGCGGACACCCGAAAACAGCAGTACCGGAGCGCCGAAGCGCAATCCGCCGCCCGCTGCGTCCACCCGCACCGACCAGAGTCCGGTCGAATCAAGAAAAACGATTTCCTTGCCGTCCCTGCGCCAGACGGCCACGCCTCGCGTGCTGGCAATCTGTCTCCGCAAGCCAGGGCCGCTGAGCGGCTGTGCGTAGATCGCCTGATTCTTCTCCGATGTACCGGCGTCTGAGCTGGCCGTATAGACGATCCATTGCCCATCCGCGGAAAAACTCGGCGCGTACACGACTTCGCCGTTATCAACAACCACTGTGGAGGGGCGTCCCTGCGCTGTCCTTTCTACGGGTGCAGTAGCAATGTTACGCTGCCCCGATGTCAGTAAGAGCCGTTCGCCATCCGGCGAAATATCGTGCAGCGCTCCCACGATATCGCCCATCTCATGCACCTCGCTCGAACCGTTGGCGGACCGTTCCACGAGGCGCCTTCCCGCTCTCGCCTGGCCGAGGAGGTGCGATCCGTTGGGCGACCAGCGGAACATCATCCCCTTCCCCAGTCTAAAACTCCCCGGCTGGCCGGGAGTAAGCAAAACAGCCCCATCTACGCTCTGGGTTAGCAAGCGCGTCTCATCGGGCGAAAGGAAGATGTCTGATGCGTTGCTTGCCGGACCCGCCGTGCCGATTACCTTGCCCTGCCGGTCGAAAATGGTCGCCTGATCGAGCGCCGCTCTTCCCGCGCGCCAGGCCACCGCTCCGGAACGGGAAACCGAAAAGTCGGCGCGATTCACTTGTGATCCTGGCCCTGAGGCAACGCCTCGCAGGAGGAGTTCGGCATCTCCCTCGAGCTTTCGGCTGCTTCGATCCAGTTTCTGCGAATAGAGGTTGTCGTTCCGGACAAACAGGATGCGCCCACCACCCGCCGGCGTGTAGCGGACAGCGGTGTCGTTCTTCATGAGCAGGGTCGGATTGACTGCCCTCCCATCGCGCAGGGTAGCCAGATAGATTTCCGACTCTTCCGCGTCATCCAGGTCCAATAGAAACAAGAAGTCCTCACTGCCGGGCAGAAACTCAGGATACCGGCACCCTCCTGCCTTCATTCCCGGTATATCTATGGGTTTGAATTCACCACCCGAAGCCGGGGCTGCCATGAATCGCCTCCCGGTGCAGACCAGAATCGTTCCCGTGTCGCTTTGTGTTCCGCCGCCAATTGGCGGGAGCTTGGCGATCACTTCCGGAGCGCCGTCGGGAACCCGGATGCGGATCAGGTCTGGAAGGGCCGGGAAGATTACCGACTTGGAGTCGGCTGACCAAAACGGGGCATTGGAGCGCCCTTGTGACCCCCGGAGGTATTTCGGTTCCAGAGAATCCAAACGCCGCACCCACAGCCCATCGTCGGTGGCGTATAAAACGGAGGCGCCATCCGGGGAGATCTCTGGCACCGAGGCGAGTTGCCCCACCGGCAGCAGAGCGGCGCCGGCAGGCGGAAGGATGGTGAGTGCGAGGCGCGGAGCACCTGTGGGCGCAACGCGGAGCCCAATCAGAATCGCCAACGCCGCGAAGAACGCAGCGG
>JASHSS010000690.1 GCA_030038565.1 Bryobacteraceae bacterium | reverse complement strand
GTTGGAACTGGTGCAAATTCCGGCATCCTGGGACGAGTGGCGGCGGGGATGGTGCGGATCGGGCGGCGGCGCCGGTCAGGGGCGCCCGCTGGGCCCCGCTCACCTGGGCGGCGTTCTGCTCACCGCCGTGCTGCTCAGCCTGGGCGCGCCGTTCTGGTACAACCTGATCGGAGGAACCCTGCGCTTGCGTCCGGCGCCCACTGCCCCGGACGGCCGCGATCGTTCGAGCCACGCCCGGCGGGCCGAAAAACCGGCGGTGAGTCCCCTCGCTTCTACTTCTTTACCGGCTTCTTCAACTCGGCATCCAGAATCGGACGAATGGCTTCCATCTCCAGAGAGCCGTTATAGCGCTGTCCGTCGATAAAGAACGTCGGCGTTCCGCCCACGCCGGCCTGGTCGCCCTCGGCCTCGTCGCGCTCCACCGCCTTCTTGGTTTCCGGGGAGTCCATGTCGCGCGTAAACCGCACCATGTCCATCCCCAGGCCGCCCGCCAGGGTGAGGATCTCCTGGCGCGAAAGATGCGTGCGGTTGGCGAACATCAGGTCGTGCAACTGCCAGAATTTTCCCTGCTGGTGGGCGGCCAGCGCCGCCTGCGCGGCCAGCGCCGCCTGGGAATGCTGATCCAGCGGGAACTGCTTGAAGATCAGTTTTATCTGGGTGGGGTAGGCCTTCATCACCGCGGCCACTTTCTGCACCGCCATGGCGCAGTAGGGGCATTGAAAATCGGAAAACTCGACGATCGTGATGCGCGCGTCGGCGGGCCCGCGTACCGGTTCGCCCTCCGTTCGAATAGTCACCGGGTCGTCCAGAATCTTTTCCGAGCGCGGATGCGAAATCGGCGAGGCTTCCACCGCCGCGATGGTGTCGTCCACGCTCTTGCCGGATTTGAGCGAACTGGTAATGATTCCGGCGATGCCCTTGCTGAATGAACAGCCCGGATCCTCGGTGCGGCATTCGGCCAGCTTCATCTCGCAGCCGCAGGGGCACGAGCGCATGCGCAGCAATTTGAGCGCCTGCGCCTGTTGGGCGGGCGTGAGGCCGGTCAGATCGACGCCGTTCAGGGTGGTGGCGGTCTTCCAATCCTGCGCCAGAAGCACGGCGGCGAAGATCAGGCACATGCAGGCCACGGCGCATCGCATCACAGGCAACGGGCGGCGCCCAGGGGGAAAAGCATCCATCTCTCTATTGTAGTGGGGAATCGGGAGGATTAGCGCGCCGCCAGGGTCTTCTCCAGCCAGGCGATCATTTCCGGTTTCCAGTGCTGCATCTCGGGCGCCCGCCAGCCGCCCATCCCGTGCCCGCCGCCCTCGATGGTGATCAGGTCGCAAACCGCGCCCACCCGGTGCATGGCGTCGCACATCTCCGGCGATTGCCGGTAGGCCACCTGGTCGTCTTTATTGCCGTGGATGCACAGAAACGGCGGCATCCCGCGGTGGACGGCGAAGATCGGCGAGGCGGCGTGCATCTTGGCCAGGCCGGCCTCATCCAGTTGATCGGCGCCGAAGTAATGGATGCCGGCGCCATTGGCCGCGTGCCGGTTCAGGCTGGTCATATTGAAGCGTTCCGGATGGTCGCGCCGCTCGAGCGACAGCTTGCCGTAATCCACCGGCCCATAGAAATCCACCACCGCAGCCACTCTGGTCTCCGGCGTTTCATGCGTACCGGCATAGTTCACCAGGAAACCGCCCGCGGATTCGCCGATCAGCACCACCTTGGCCGGGTCGATGCGATACTCCGCCGCGTGCGCCTTCACCCAGCGGATGGAGGTGTTCAGATCGTCGTTGGCGGAGGGAAACTTGAACTCCGGCGCGAGCCGGTAATCGATGCTGAACCAGGCGAACCCGGCATTCGCCAGCGGCTCGAACAGAGGCCGCACATTGGTGCTCTTGCTGCCTTCGTCAAACCCGCCGCCGTGTACCAGAATGGCGGCCGGAAACGGCCCCGCGCCGTCCGGCACGTGCAGGTCCAGCAGCAGGGCTTTGCCGCCCGCGCGTCCGTACTCCACATCCTTTTGATCCAGGGTCGCGCCGGCCATGCCAGCCGCGGCCAGCGCCAGAACCGCAATCAGTCTGTACATGGAAACCGATTGTATCAGCGGCTGAAGGACGCGGAAGAAAGCGCCCGCCTCGCCGAACGCCGCACCCGGGCGCGCCGCCATCGCGCGCGCATTCGAAAACCCGTGCCTGCCACGCCGCGTTCGCGATGGCGTTCCCGCACGCCCGCGCGCCGGTTCCACATCACGCGCCGCGTCCGGCCGCGCCGCGGCAGACTCCCGCCGACGGCCGCCTCGCCATCCCGCGCGCACTCGGAAAACCCGTGCCTACCACGCCACGTTCACGATGGCGTCCTCGCCCGTCCGGGCGTGCAGGCGTATGTGCAGATTCCTGCCGGCCCCGTCCCAAAACCAGCCGCCCGGCGTCAAACCCGCCAGCGAGGGCGCTTCCCGGTAGCGGTGTTCTTCGAAGCTCACTCCGCCAGGCCGCTCCACGTGGTGCACCACCCACTGGTACGTGCGCTCCCGTTTGGCCTCGATTTCCAGCCGCATCACGTCCGCCGCCGGCGCGGCGTGCACCTGGGTCCACTGCTCCACGTCTTCTTCGAGCAGGAAAAACTCGGCCGCCAGGGTGGGGAAGTAGTGCAACTCCATCTCACCGGCCGTCTCCAGCGGCACGATCGAACCGTTGCGCGCAAACACCGGCAGGGAGGCGGTGTCCACGGTGATGGTCTGGCGCCCAGCGATGGCGGCATTGGTCTCCAAGCTGGTCCAGGCGCCGGGCGGCAGGTATACCTTACGCCGGTTGCCGGGCTGATAAATGGGGGCCACCAGCATTTCGTCGCCCAGCAGAAACTCGTCCGCGTGGCGGGCGCATTCGGGGTCGGCGGGATACTCGAAGGGCAGCGGATGCCAGAGCGGAAACCCGCGGTCGCGCGCCTCCACCGCGTAGGCCAGCAGGAACGGCCCCAGCTTCCCGCGAAAGTCGCTGAGGCCGAGCGGCGCCGGGGCCACCTCCGGCACCAGCGAAGCCGCCTGGCGCACGCGCTCGCGCAATTCCGGCGCGGCGCCCGCCCAGGGCGTCAGGCGCAGCGCCGGTTCGTTCATTCCAGAAATGGCGGCGTGCACCAAGCGCAGCAGGCTGGCCTGAAGCGTAGCCCAGGTGCCGCCGCCTTCGGGCGAAACCGCCCACGCGGTGGATGGACCGCGCACCGCTTTGGCCTGCTCAAAAATCTGCTTGGGTGTCGATCCGAACAGGAAGTAATAGTCCACCGCCGGCGCCTGCACGCGGTAGCGGTCCGCGGCCGTGAAATCGAACTGGAAGGGGCCGCCCCCGGGGTGGTACTCGCCGTAGCCCGCGGTGGAAAGCAGGAAGGCGCGTTCGGCCGGCGTCTTCTGGCCGCGCAAATCGAAGCCCGGTTGCGTGCTCGGCCCCAGGCCGTAATAGCGGACACCGGCGGGCGCCTGCCGGTCCCAGACCACTCCGCCCCCGGACGCCGGCTGGGGCTCGGAAAGATCGGCCATCAGCAGATCGCCGCCCACCCGCTGGACGGAGACCAGCACGCCGCGCTTGCGCAGGGTCACTTCCAGAATCCGCGAGCGGATGCGCACCGCGCCGGGGTCTTCCTCGAGGTGCAGATCGAGCGCCTCGCCGGGGGTATCTTTGGCGTCGCCGCGCGCCGCCCCGAGCGGCCCCTCCAGCGAGCGCCGAAAATGAAACGCGCTGTTGCTCACCCACACCAGTTCGGCGCTGCCCTGATCCAGGCGCAGGTCGATGCGGTTTGCGTGCGGCGCAAACGACAGAAGCGTAGCCACCGCCGCCAGCGCCTGCGGCGGCATCAGAGCAGCGCCATCTCGCGCTGGATTTCGCCCGTCACGATGGCTTCCTTCTCGCCCACGAACATGTTGATCTCCGAACGCACGCCGAATTCCGGCAGGTACACCCCGGGCTCGATCGAGAAGCAGGTCCACGGCGTGACGCGCCGCTCATCGTGGGTTTCCAGGTTGTCCATATTGGCGCCGTTGCCGTGGACTTCCTGGCCGATCGAGTGCCCCGTCCGGTGGGTGAAGAACGAAGCGTAGCCGCGGCTGTCGATGAAGCCGCGCACCGCGTCATCCACCTGGTAGCCGTAGAGCGTGTCGCCCGCCGCGATGGCGCTCTTCACGCGATGGATGCCGGCATCCCGCGCGCCGGTCACCACCGCGAAAACGTTGCGCATCTCGTCGGTCGGCTGGTCGCCGCAGAAGGCCGTCCAGGTGATGTCGTAGTACACCGCGCCGGGCTTATCGAGCTTGGCCCACATATCCAGCAGCACCCAATCGCCCGGACGAATCGGCGCGCTGGCGGCTTCGGTGGGTTCGTAATGCGGGTTGGAAGCGTTGGCGTTGGCGCCCACGATAGGGCCGTGGTCGGTCACCAGCCCGGCTTTGGCGAAACCCTCCCGCACGAAATTCTTGACCTCCACTTCCTGGAGCGGCGCGCCGTTGCGGGTGCGTTCGTGGATCAGCGCGAAAGCCCCCGCGCGCACGCGGTCCACGCGCCGCCCGGCTTCCAGATGGGTTTCCAGCGCCGCCTCGCTCCAGCGCGCTTCAAAGGCCTGGATCAGCTCGGCCGAAGAAGCCACTTCGACCCCCACGCTGCGCACCAGTTCCACCGTGCCGCCATCCACGTTCGAGACATACGGCACCGCGCACAGCGGCGAATATTGCATGGCCACCCGCCGCATGCCGGCGGTCAGACGGCGCAGGGCGGCCACCTGCTCCGTCCAGCTGGAATAGGCGATGCGCTCGCCGGGCAGATCGCGGAGCATGTGGCGCTCGATGCGGTGCTCCATTCCGAGCGGCTCGCCCTGCGCCGGGATCATGTAATACCAGCGCCGCGTGGGCACCGTGCTGGTGGGCAGGCCAAGCACCCGGTAGGCCAGCGGATCGCGCAGGTGATGATCGAAGAAGAGCCAGCCATCCAGCTTCTGGTTGCGGATCTCCCGCTGAATATTTTCCAGGTCCATAGTGTGTTTCTAGTCTACCGCGGGACGCGCAATGGTCTCCGGCCGCCCAGGCTCGCGGCGTGAATCCCGCCCGGCCCGGCGGCCCCGGCAGGCTAAGGCATGCCCCACCTTTACTGGTGGCTGGCCTGGTAGTGCTCCGCCAGCAGATCCTCGCCGAAATCGCCGTTGAAGTCGCGCCACACCGAGTGAATGTGGTTGGCGTTGTTCTGGGTATCGTCGAACTCGATTAGAAACACGGGTGTCTGCACGCGATAGTAGTGCGGCTGGCCGCGCTCGATGCCCCCGGCCCAGGCGAACCAGGCGTTGGCTTCGGTCTTGCGGAACTGGTCCATCCGCATATCGGCGATCTGCGGCGGGAAGTTATTGGCGTACTCGGCCACCAGCGCGGTCAGCATCTCCTTTTCCTTGGGAGTCATTTTAGCCGCCGGCAAACCGTTGGGCTGCCCGTTCAGCGCGGCCTTCCGGGAATCGAAGGTGATAATGTCCTTGTACGCCGTTTTATCCACAATGGCGGTGGCGCGCTGCGCTTCGCTGAGCGCGTGAACCAGGTCGTGGCCCAGATCTTCCTCGCGCATGAGGGCCCGCAACCCCGCCCGCGGCCCTTCCTTCACCTCTTCCGGATTGGCGCCGAAGAAACTCGGGCTGGAGGCGATGCGGCCGTTGGCGACCGTGAAATTCAGGCTGATGTGATGGCCCTCGAAGCGGTACCCCCAGGTGCCCTGCTCGGAGGGTTCGCCGAAGACCGAGACGTAGTACTTCTCCGGGTCGCGCTCCGGCCCGGTGCCCTTTTCCATCTCCTTCAGGATCTGGTCGAGGCTCATAATGGTGTGGGCCTTGATGATGCCCTGCTGGGACAGGCCGGCCGAAAGGAGCGCCTCGGCCAGGTGCTTCTGCGCCGAAGTCATCTCGCGCAGCGCCACTCCCTTCCGCTCCAGCGGGACGAAGTGCCAGTTCATGCGCTCCTCGCTCGCAAACGGAAACATCGTGCGGGTGCGCTGTTCCGGGGTGAGCGCGGCCAGGTACGCGCGGGCGGCCGTAGTCATCACGCCCTGCTCCGTGGTGCGCTCGTAAGCCGCCGCCAGCAGGGCGAATCCGCAAGCCGCGATCAGCGGACGCTTCCAGGCATTCATGGGGGCCCCTCCTCCCTGTGACCATACTCCGCCGGCGGGGTTTTTGCAAGGCGAATCTTCAGGGAAACTGCCGGGGCCGGCGACCAGCGAGCCCATGAGGGCCTCCTGTTTGCCGAAGCCGCCGGCGCTTTCAAATCCGCCGACACCGCCGCGCCGCCCACCTTCGTGATTACCGCGGAACAATACGACCGCCTGGCCCGGGCGGTCGAAAAGAACCTGCCGGTGTCCGTCCGGCTGAACCTCAAAGCCGCGGCCTCCGCGGGCGATACGGACGGGATGAATATCATCGGTGAAATTCCGGGCGGCGCCAAAAAGGACGAGGTGGTGATGATCGGAGCGCACTTCGACTGCTGGCACTCCGGAACCGGCGCCACCGATAATGGAGCCGGCAGCGCGGTCATGATGGAAGTCATGCGCATCCTCAAGACGCTCCGCCTCCCGCTGGACCGCACCGTACGGATCGGGCTGTGGAGTGGCGAAGAAGAGGGCCTGTTCGGCTCGCGGGCATACGTGAAGGAGCACTTCGCCGATCCGAAAACCATGCACGTCACCGCCGAGCACGCCAGGCTTTCCGGCTATTTCAACCTGGATAACGGCAGCGGCAAGATCCGCGGCGTGTATCTGCAGGGCAACGACGCCATGCGGCCGGTCTTCCAAGCCTGGCTGGCGCCCTTCCACGACCTGGGCGTCAGCGCCATCACCATCCGCAACACCGGAGGCAACGACCACCTCTCCTTTGACGCCGTCGGCTTGCCGGGCTTTCAGTTCATCCAGGACCCGCTGGACTACGGCACCATCACTCACCATTCCGACATGGACACCTACGATCACGCCATCGCCGCGGACCTGATGCAGGCTTCGGCGGTGATTGCCGCCGTGGTGTACGAGGCGGCCAACCGCCCGGAGATGCTGCCGCGGCGGGAGTTGCCGAAAGCCCCGTAGCGGCGTCCGCCGCCCTGGCGTGCGGCGGTATAATCGAACCACTCATGCGTACCCGGCGCGACCTGCTGCGCACCGCTCTGGCGGCTCCCGCGTTCCACAGGCTCTATGCGCAGACGGCGCCCCGCCCGGCGCTCGATCGCCTGCTGTCGCTCTTCGATTTTGAAACTGAGGCGCAGAAGCAAATTTCGCCGGCCGTCTGGGCGCGGATTTCGGGCGGCGCGGCCGACGAGCTTACCCTTCGCTGGAATCACCAGGCCTACGAAAAGATCCTGCTGAAACCGCGCGCGCTGGTGGATGTTTCGCATCTCGATACCCGGGTCAAGCTGTTCGGCCTGGAACTCCCTTTCCCGATTCTCCTCGCGCCCACCGGCGCCCAGAAATTTGTGCACCCCGAAGGCGAATTGGCCGCGGTGCGCGGCGCCGCCGCGGGCCAGGCGCTCTACGTCATCAGCAGCAGCGCCTCCCTGCGCGTGGACGACATCGCCAAAGCGGCTCGCGGCCCGGTCTGGTTCCAGCTTTACGTGCAGCGCGACCGCGGATTCACCCGCGACCTGGTTCAGCGCGCGGAGGATTCCGGATGCCGCGCGCTGTGCGTGACGGTGGATTCCCCAACTTTCGGCGCCCGCAACCGCGAGCAGCGCGCCCAGGGCGGCCTGCCCGAGCGCGAATTGCCCAACCTCATGGGCAAGGACTACCTGGACCCGGCGCTCACCTGGAAGGATATCGACTGGCTGCGCTCCTTCGCCCGGCGTCCTCTGCTGTTGAAGGGCATTCTGAACCCCGACGATGCGGCCACGGCGGTGAGCGCCGGGGTGGATGGAATCATCGTCTCGAATCACGGCGCGCGGAACCTGGATACCGTGCCCGCCACCATCACCGCGCTGCCGCTGGTGGTGGAGCGCGTGGCGGGGCGGTTGCCCGTCCTGGTGGATGGCGGCATTCGCCGCGGCACAGATGTTCTGAAAGCGCTGGCGTTCGGAGCCGTGGCGGTCGAGATCGGCCGGCCGTATCTCTGGGGCCTCGGCCTGGCGGGTCCGGATGGCGTCTCGCGGGTGGTCGAAATCTTGCGGCACGAGTTCGAGTTGGCAATGATGCTGGCGGGCCGCCCCACCCTCGGCAGCATCGATCGCTCGGCCATCTGGTGATTGCCGCGGCCAGGTCCCGAAAGACGCGGAGACATGCCGCCCATTGCGCAGGGTGGGTGGGGCAGGCTGGAGGCCCAGAGGGGCCTCCGGGGCAGGCTGAAGGGCTGCCCCACCCTCCTCTGAACTGGCCGCGGGGCCCATGACCGCTCCCCGTCAGCAACCGACGGAACCAAGGTATGCAGTCAGAGGGCCAGGCGCTTTCCGCGCGGCAGGTAGCGCGGAGCGCAATAGCGGTCGCCGCGGCCGTTCAGGTCGCCGTAAGGATCCTCGAACTGGTTCATCAGTTCGTAGAGGCGCGCGCGCATATCGTCCACCTCGGCGGGTTTCCCGCCGCTCGTCACCAGGTTGCGCATCTCTTCGGGATCGTCCGCCAGGTCGTAGCACTCGTCGATATCGAAGCCGTTGAACACGTACTTGAAGCGTTCGGTGATGGCGATGCGCTGGGTATACAGAAACTCGCCGCCGTAGTAGGCGCACAGGATGTGGCCGGGCCAGGCATCCAGACGCGGATTGTCGAACA
>JASHSS010000062.1 GCA_030038565.1 Bryobacteraceae bacterium | reverse complement strand
TTCGGCCGCGCCCGCCGCCCGGTCCGCCGCGCCCTCTGCACCCACGGCCCGGTCCGCCGACCCCCGCGCCGCCGCGCCCGCTGCATCCACCACCCAACCGCCCACGCCCGCCGACACCCGCCCCCCCGCGTCCTCCGACGATATCGTGGTGCAAACGCGCCTGGATGCGGCCCGCAATACCATGGTGTGCGCGCAGTGCCACTCCTTCCGCGACATTTATGCCCTGGGCTACACCGCCGGCGCGAATTACTACGACTACTTCTTCCCGGTGCTGGAGTACGGCCTCCAGGACGATGGCGACCCGGCCTATTGGGCGGACGGCCGCACGCGGCGCTTCTCGAACGACGCCTTCGGCCTGTGGCAGAGCGAGTGCTTTTTGAAAGGCGGCGTCACCTGCCTCAACTGCCACGCGGTGCCGCACAACACCGACATCGACCGCAACCCGCAGCTTCGCCCGGACGCCAACGCGCTGTGTACGCAGTGCCACAAGGATATCGGCCAGGCCACCGCCGCGCACACCCACCACGCGGCGTCGAGCGCCGGCAGTTCCTGCGTGGAATGCCACATGCCGCGCACGGTGTACAGCATCAAGGCGCAAATCCGCGACCACTCCATGACCGTTCCGGTTCCCGAGAACACCATCCGGCACGATATCCCCAACGCCTGCAACCTGTGCCACAAGGACCGCAGCGCGCAATGGGCCATCGAGAACCTGGACCGGTGGTACGGCGACCGCTCGCGCCAGAAGCTCATCCGGCGGGCGGATGCGTTTGCCGCCGCGCGCAAGGGCGATGCTGCCGCGGTTCCGCGGCTGGTGGCGATCCTGAATGAGCCGGGTGAGGGCGCGCTCGTGCGGGCCAATGCGGCGGGCCACCTGGGACGCTTCCGCGGGGCCGAGGCGTTCGACGCCCTGCTTCATGCGACGGCCGATTCCGAACCGCTGGTGCGCGCAGTGGCGACGCTCTCGCTCAAAGCCAGCGAGGACCGCGCCACCGCCGCGCCGGCCCTGGTGAAGGCGCTGGCCGACCCGGTGGCCACGGTGCGGTTGGCCGCCATGGTGGCGCTGGTCAACATGGGGGTGCGCGAATTGCCCGGCCCGGATGGCGCGCGGCTCCAGAGCGCCATGGCGATGTTTCGGGCGCGCGCCCAGTTCAACGCCGACGATGCCGGGCAGCAGGTAGCCGCGGGCGAATTCTACCTGCTGGCAGCCGATCCCACGCGCGCCATCGCCGCGCTCGAATCCGGGCTGAAACTCGATCCCACGGTCCCCGCCGCATACCTGCTGGCGGGCGCCTATGCCGAGCAGAGTGATTACACCAGGGCACGCGAGATTCTGCTGGCCATTCCGCCCGGCGACGCGCAATTCGACAAAGCCCAGCGGCTGCTCAAAGCGATTGCCGCACGGACCGGGCCGCATTAGACGCCCGCGCCGCCGGCGCCGCCCGCGGGCAGTTTCCGGCGTGGACCAGGTGAACATCCAGCTCACGGCGCGAGGGATGGCGCCAACCCGGTGCAGGTGACCATTCGGTGGCGATATCCGGGGGCCGTTGGTTTGCCCGCCGGCCTATTTCGCCTGCGTCAGGCTGAGCGCGATTTGGCGCGCGGTGGCTTCCGCCGAGGGACTCTTGAAAGTGATCTGCGCCCGGCAGACCGGGCTGCCGGCCACCGCGACGTACCAGTTGGCTCCCCCGGCGGGGCTGCGGCCGGCATAGCTGTACCACAGCCGCGTCTGGGAATTCTCGACGATCTTAAGGGGCGGCATCATCTGCTTATCCGCCGCGGTGACGGCGGCGAACGATTCGCCGGCATTGGCGACGTTGGGAGCCGCGTTCATCCGGCCGTCGGGGGACCTAACGAGACTTGCCGACTGCTTGTCGGACTTCCAGTCCGAGGGCACCGTCAACTGGCAGGCGCCCTGCTGATCTTTGACCACCTTCCAGCCGTCCTGGGCCTCCTGCGCCCAGAGTGACCCGCCCGCCACAGTTAGAATTGCCAGGGTAAGAATCGATCGCATAACCAGGAGTATAGCGGACGGGGCGCCGGGTTGGGCGCCGTGCCGCGGCTAGCCGTCGATGGTCACGCAGCGCCCACAAAGCCGGCGGCGGACAGGCGCGCGGTGGGCCTGTGCCGCGGCCAAAAGTCCGCAATGGGCCGGGTGCGCGGCGGTGCGTGGACACGTCGCTCCTGGCGGCACCGAAGCTGAGGCGCACGCGGCGGTGGCTGCGTGGGCCTGTGCCGCGGCGGGAAGCCCGCAATGGCCGGGCGCGCGGCGCTGCGTGGTCACGCCGCTCCAGGCGCGCTCACGGTGCGTGTTGGCAGTGCGCGGACTGCGGGCAGGTGCCGGCCGCGCGGCTCGATTTTTGGGCATTTTGCCCAAAATATTTTGATAAGTGCTTTCCTTTCAGCAAAACTCAAGCGCTTTTTTGGGCACGATGCCCAAATTTCGCAGTTCCGACGGGCAAATTTGCCCGGCTCACCGCTTATACACCACCCCGCCTTTCATCACGAACTGCACCTTCTGCAGCGCGGTGATATCGGCCAGAGGGTCGCCGGGAACGGCGATCACGTCGGCGAAGTAGCCCGGCTTGAGCGCGCCGATGCGGCCCTGCCAGCCCAGCAGCTTCGCGCCATTCAGCGTGCCGGCCTGAATGGCTCCTAAAGGGGTCATGCCGTATTTCACCAGCCAGGCGAATTCGGCGGCCTGGGTGCCGTGCGGGAAGGGACCCACGTCGCTGCCCACAGCGATAGCCACCCCGGCGGCCAGTTGTTTGCGGAACTCGGCGGCGTGCAGGCGGTTAAGGGCGCGTTCGGCGGCGGCTTCCGCGGGGGGATCGTGGTCGGCGAAATATTCGTAGATGGTGAAGGTGGGGACGGCGAAGATCTGCTTTTCGCGCATGATCCGCATGGTCTCGGCGGACAGTTGCAAGGCGTGGTCGATGGAGGCCACCCCGGCGCGGGCGGCCCACAGGGTTCCGGGTTCGCCGGTGGCGTGTACGGCCACGTGCCGGCCCACCCGCGCGGTCTCCGCCACGGCGGCGGCCAGTTCGGCCTCGGTGTACTGGTAATTGGTGGCCAGGCGGCCGTCCACCACCGAATCGGGGCCGGTTTCGTAAACCTTGATGAAATCGGCGCCCTCTTTGAGTTCCTCGCGAATCACGGCCACCAGTTCGGCGGCGTTGTTGGCGCGGGTGGCGTTGGACAGCACGTGCTGCGCGGGATTGAAATGGTTGGCGTCTTCGTGGCCGCCCAGGATATCCACGGCGTTGCCGCTGATGCGCAGGCGCGGGCCGGGGATGAGGCCCTGGTCGATGGCGTTACGCACGGCGGTATCGGCCGAGCCGGCGCCTTCGGTGCCCATGTCGCGCTCGGCGGTGAAGCCGGCCAGCAGGTCGGCGCGGGCGGCCAAGGTGGCGGTGATGGTGCGCTGGGGGACGGATTCCTCGACGGTTTGCAGGTCTTCGGCGCCGGGGTGCAGAAACAGGTGGACGTGCGCGTCGATGAGGCCGGGGAGCAGGGTGCGGTCGCCCAGGTCGATGACCTCCGCGCCGGCGGGGTGGGCGACGGAGGTCCCCAGCGCGGCGATGCTCTCGCCTTCCACCAGCACCTCGGCGGGCGCCAGCGTCCGGCCGGTTTCCACGTCCAGAAGGCGGGCGGCGCGCAGCACGATGGGGCGCGGAGCGGGGGCCGGATTGGGGGCGGGCTGGCCGAAGGCGGCGGCCGCCAGAAGCGCGCAGATCGCGATTCGATGCATAGGATTGGCCGCAATCATACCATTGGCGGGGCGCCGCGGGTTATGCTATTGGCTTGCCCATCCGATCGACCCGGGAAAAGGAGTCGCCCACCAAGACCCTGGCCAGGCCCGAGCCAGCGCCGCAGCCCGCCGAGCCTCCGCCTCCGCCGCTGCGCGCTTCCGTGGCGGTGGTCTCGTTCAATCGCGTGGAGCGCCTGCGCCGCTGTCTGCGTTCGGTGGAAGCCAGCGAGCAGCGCGAACTGTTGCAGGTGATCGTGGTGGATAACGGCTCGTGGGATGGCAGCGCGCAACTGGATTCCGAATTTCCCAACGTCCAGTTCATCAAGCTGCCCAAGAATTTCGGCCTAACCAAGGCGATGAACCTGGGCTGGCGGGCGGCCGACGCGCCCTACGTTTTCTTCCTGCACGAAGACACCGAAGTGGAGCCTTCCAGCACGCGGCGGCTGGCGGATGTGCTGGATGCGCACGCCGACGCGGCCGGGGTGTGCCCGCTGCTGGTGGATGAAGCCGGAAACCCCGCGCCGCAATTGGGCAGCCTGCCGCCGGATGGCTCGTGGCGGCCGGCCGAAGCGGCGGGAACCGAGCCCGTCGCGGTGGAGTATCCGCGCGGCGCGGCCCTCATGATGCGGGTGTTCGTGATCAAAGCCATCCGGCAGATCGACGAACGCTACGGGCAGTTCGGCAGCGACGCGGACCTGGCCGCGCAGGTGCGGCGCGGCTCCAAGAAGATTCTGCTGGCGCCCGATGTGCGCGTGCGGCATCACGGCCAGGACGGCTACACCACCGAGGAGCAGGCCGATTTCCTGCTGGGACGGGCGGTATATCTGGGCAAATACCACGGCTTCGGCGCGGGATTGAAGGCGCGCCTGGGGGCGATTCTGGGCCCGCTGGCGCGCCTGAAGCTGGGCCAGTTGAAGTACACCCTGCCGGGGCAGAAAATCGACGGCACCAAGGCCTAAAGTTTTTCGCCGCTTCATCCGATAACCTCACCAGAAGGTCTACCTGAGACCTTCCCCGAGATGGCCATCCTGACCCTGAAGAAATATCTTTCGGATGAGAACACCGATGCGCGGCACCTCATGACCGTGATGCTCAACGGTATGGCCGCGACTGCCGTCCGGACGGATGCCGGCGAGTACAACGGTCTGGTGGCCGATTTGGACCGCATCGCGGAGGCTGCCGCCAAAACTCCCGCGGTGGAGAGGCTGCTGGCCGCGGCGGGCTCGGCCGTGGAACTGCTGGACGGCTATAACCAGCGCACCACGATGTTCGTTCGGCGGCAGGCCGCGGAACTTCGCAAGGTGATTGGAATGCTGGCGGAAACGGTCATCACCGTGACCGGGTCCGGCGAGCTTTCCGCAAAGGCCCTGGACGAGATCAAGGGCCACCTGGTTCAGGCCGGCGGCCTGGAAGATCTCGCGCAGGTGAAAGCTCGCCTGGGCGTCTGCCTGGAACAGGTCTGCCGGGAAGCGGAACGGCGCAAGGAGGAAACCGAAAAGACCATCACCGCATTGGAGGACCACATCCGGCGCGTGGAAGCGCATCTGAAACCGGATACCGACATGGACCCCGTAACAGAATTGCCCGGGCGTCTCTCCGCGGAAACGGCGCTGCGCGAGGCGTCCGTCCAACCCGGCCGGAAGTACCTTGTGGCGGTGGTGCTGGACAGTCTGGAAACCGTGAGCGCGCGCTTTGGAACCACGGTTGGGAACCAGGTGCTGGCGGCGCTGGCGCGCTACGTGGAAGCCAATCTGCAGCCTGGCGACGCGCTGTTCCGATGGTCCGGCCCCGCCCTGCTGGCAATCCTCCCGCGCCAATCGAGTATTGATCGCCTGCGAAGCGACCTGCGGCCGGTCTTCGCCAAGCCGCTTCAAAAAGACATCGATATCGGGGGAAGGGACGTGCTCGTCCCGATCTCCCCCGCGTGGGCGGTTTTCGGAGTGGTGCCGCCGGTGGCGACCATTTTGAAGCACGTGGACACTTTTGTAGCCAGCCAGGCGCCCAAGGACTATCTGTAAGCCTATGCCCAACGACACCGCCCCTGAATCCGCCATCTCCGATCCGGCCCAACCCTGGATGGAAACCATTTCGGGACTGGAGGAGGAAATCCGAAACCTGCGACGTCTGCACCTCACCATTGAGCGGAACAACCAACTGTTCGAGGCGTTGCTGTCGTCCAGCCGCGACGGCATCACGCTCACCCGGCTGGACGGCACCATCATTCGGGTGGTGAGGCCGATTTTGGGCTATGCGACGGCTACCTCGGGGCTGTCGCTCTACGACTTTGTATGCCCGGACGACTGGGAAGAGCTGCGGTCGGCCTACCGGCGCTTGGGGGAGCGTGGAGAACAGCAGATGGAACTCGAATTCCGTATGCGCCGCCCGGATGGATCGTTTCCCTGGGTGGAGAGCACCATTACAGACATGCTGGACAATCCGGCCGTGCAAGCCATCGTGCTCAATTACCGGAACGTCACGAGGCTCAAACTGAGCGAGTTTCGGGCCGCCGAGTGTGAGGCGGTGGTTGGGTTTGCCCCGTTTGCCGTATTCTCCACGAACACGGCCGGCGAGATCCTGAGTTGGAACGCGCGCGCCGGAGAGCTGTTTGGCTACCCGCGGGACGAAATCCTGGGCCGCCACGTCCGAATGCTGGTTCCCCCGGAGGGTAGAGAGGAGGAGTTGCGCCGCCGGTCGAGCGTCATGGAGCAGAAAATCGCCACGGGGAAGGTCCGTACCGTGGGCCTTCGCAAGGATGGCGCGGCTCTACCGATGGAAGTGCTGCTTTCGCCGATTATCGTTCATGGCCGCGTGCGGGGGATCGCGCAACTGTCCCTCAGCCTGGCGCCGGCGTCTTGAATTCCACGCCGGCGTTACCAAAGGATAGGCGTGGTTGTTTACTTTTTGGAATCTGGTTATTGCCAATCGGGATCGTTAACATAAACGCCATGGAAGCCCTGCTGTTGATTCTTCTGCCCGGTTTCGTGGCTGTGGCGTCGGGTCTGTTGGCCTGGTTCGTCACCCAATCGCGCATGGATGTGAAGCTGGCGGAGCAACGCGAGGCACTGGCGGAAGCGCGCGGCGCGCTGACGGCCGAAAAGGCCGCCCTGGCGGGACAGCTCGATACCGCTCTGCACGCTGCCGAGGAACGCGCGCGGCGCCAGGCGTTCGACAATTTCCTGGGCGAAATTACGGTGGAGCAGCGCCATTACACGCGCGAAAACCGGCTTCTCTCGCACAGCCGCAAGAGCCTGGTGCTCCAGGAGCGGATGTACTTCCGCAACATCCCGCTCTCGGATTGGATCGAGCACGAGATCGTAGTGCAGGATGGCGCCGATGTGGATCGCCTGGTGCAGGATATGACGGTGTTCGATAAGGCGGTAGTGAGCATCAACGACATGCCCCGGCGCCAACTGGCCTGAGGCCGAAGCTGCCAGCGATCAGCGATCGCCTTTCCGCTACCCTCCCGCTCCGGTGTGGCTGTTGGCGGATCGCTGAGGGCTGACAGCTTCCGCCGGCTTGCCGTTTCCGGCAGCACGGACCTAAAAAAAGCCGGGAGGATTCAACCAGCCATCCTCCCGGCGAAAAACCCGTCATGCTCACCCAATACGGCTACGGCCAGTTGCTGACCAGTAGACCGACGTTGACCGTGCCGATGCCCGTCGCGAAATCCCAGCCCGGCGCGGTGCCGTAAGCCAGCGCGTAAGCCGACGTAGAGGTGGAGAGCACTCCGCCGTTTTTCGATCCCCCGCCGGATCCGCCAAACCCGCCGAATCCGCCGCGGCTCCCTCCTCCCCCTCCACTGCCGCTGCCGCCGCCGCTGCTGCTGCTTGTGTCGTAGCAATCCGGCGAATTCGGGGTGCAATTCATGTCCATGTCCCCTAGCGTGACGTCGTGAAACACGCAGCCACCCGTCACGTTCGAGGAGTTGCAGCCGCTGATGCCGGGGCTGGCGGCGCCGATTCCGTAAGCAGCCTTGGCCATCTGGTAGAGGGTGACATTCGGATTTCCCTGTGGCGCGCCCTTCATTTTCTGGTTGATCAGCGCCTGAACACCGGCCAGGACCGGCGCCGAAAACGAGGTGCCGCCAAAGCCGGCCCACCCGCTGGGCGCGCCCGTACAAGGCACTCCGCCGCGGTTTCTGCCCGGGTCGGAGTAGCATACCACCAGATAATGCCCCCAGAACCCGTTCGAAGCGAACATGGAAACATCCGGGATGTCGCGCACGCCGTCACTGGGATTGCCGTACAACCCCGCTTGCCAGGATGGCTTGGTATAACCCTGGCAGCTCCCCGAGGCCACGCCGGACTGGGAAGGCGATCCGGTGGCGCAGTTGCTGGGGCCTCCGCTGCCGCCCGCCACCGACAGCAGGCCGTCGCTCCGGGCCGTGGCGCTGTCGCACAGGCCGGACGATCCATAAGTGGTTGCGAATCCCAGCGTGGTGGCGATCAACTGCCCGGCGCACGAATCGTTCCAGGGGATTTCGGGAATGTACGACTCGGCGGAGCTGTAATTCGCCGCATTTTTCGAGCTCCAATAGGTGGAAGTGGTTGAACTGTAGGTATCGGAGAAATCGGTTCCGCCGGCCGCGACGTTGTACACCGTCGAAGCGTAAGCGCTGACCGTGATTCCGTGGGTTGCCGTGGTGGCGCCCGCATCCGAACTGGCCGCACCCTCATCGCCGGCCGCCACGAAGATCGAAACCCCGGCCATCACCGCGGTTTGGTACAAGCTATTGATATAGGCGTTCGCGGATGCGCCGTTCTGGGCCTCCGATTCGCCGTAGCTGATGCTGACGATGGACGGCGGCTGCGCCTCGGCCAGCAGGTTCTGGAGAGCGATGAAGCCGCCGAAATTGGTCCGCGTATCGGCGCAGGAAGCCACTTCGATGGTCGCATTGGGAGCCGCGGCGCTGGCCCACTGGCTGTCGATTTCGGCCTCCGAATCGTCTGAGTTCACCCCCGGATCGCTGCAGTTGCTGGCCGTGCCGCCCGCGGGGTGAACCTGGGTGAGGGCGCCCGAAGGATACTGGGTGGACAGGCCGAAGGTCGATCGGAAAGTGGTGAAGTCGCTGGTGCTGTAAACATCCGAATCCTCCAGCACCACGATGGTCTGCCCCGCGCCCGTATACCCTGCCTGGTAGGCCGGCGAGAAGTTGTAGATGGTTTGCAAGTCGCCGGGCACCAGCGCCTGGTAGGTGTACCCGCCGGAGGTAAAGGTGTAATTGGCGTGCGGCACAGCCATGGTGTGGGGCATGAAATCGTGCAGCGAAACTACGCCTTCCACCACCGGGGCGAGGGCCACCGGAATGCGCGGGTCGCTCATGTTGGCGATGTGGCTCTTCCCGTTGACCTCCAGGTTATGGATCTCGGTGTGAAAGGCCTCCCGCACCTGCCCGGCGGTCCCCGAAAAATCGATCAGCATCCCGTTGGGATGCACCTGGTTGACCTTAAACCCGTGGGAACCCAGCCACTGCTTCACCGAGTCGAGGTCCTGCTCCACGGTTCCGAAGCGCTCGCCGGATTCCGCCGCGCTCAGCCAGTGGTGGTAATTAGGCGACTGGGGGTCCTGCTGGCTCTCGATGAACCGCTCGGCCGCCTGCTCGGTATCGGCCGGCCGCTTCAACTGCAACAGAAGGTGATCGAGCGGTAAGTTGTCGTCCACCAGGCCGAGATCGTTTCCGGAGTTGGCTTCCGGACGAACATTGCCGTGCAGGCTGACCAGGCTGGACTCATCCACCCTTTGGGTAATAGCCGGCGAGCGGCGCACGGTTTGCGCGCTGGCCGCGAAATAGAACAGCGCTCCGGCGGCTGCCGACACCCCTAGCGCCGATTTCCCGATTCGATACTCCATTGAGCATTCCTCCGCGGGCCGCCTGGCGCTCACTCGCCCGGGCCCTGTTTTCACAGATTACATCTGATGGGTGTTGCGTTCCACAGTTCTTGAAAATCGAGTACTAGCCACATCTGGGCCCCGCGGCGAAAGCTAGGATCTTCCGCAAGCGATTGATTTCACATAGGATGAGGATGCAGCCCCGGAGATCGCGAAGCGCTTCCGGCGCGGCTGCCCGGCGGTACCGCTCCTTTCGGCACAGGCGGCCGCGAGGCATCCGGCCGGTGGCCGGTTCGGGGACTTGCTCCAGCGTCCGCGCTGGCCCAGGGACGCAGTCCGCCCGAATTTCCGGCTGCGGCGGGTAACACCCGCGCGCCTAAGGGATACCCTTCCCCGCCGTTGGGCCGGCCCGGTCGCGGGCGCCAGGTCTTCGACCGCGTGATTTAGTTCTTCCGCTTGGTGGGGCACGGTCGAAAACCTGCCCTGGACAGGCTGAAGGCCTGTCCCACCAATTTCTCACCATCATGGTGTGACAAGCGCGTCTTCAGGGAAGCGGATCATGCGGCGGCGGGTGCTACGCGGGCAGTTCCCGCTCCACCATCTCGCTGAACGTGTCGATGTCACGGAGCGAGGTGTAGACATTCGGAGTAATGCGTAACCCGTCGTATTCTTCGTGCTTCATGGGCGCGGTGAGGATGGAATACTTGGTCCACAGGGCCGACTGCATCTTGCCCGCCTCGGCCCCCTGGAACGCCAGGAAGCCGATGCCGCAACTTTGCGCGGGGTCGGGGCTGTGCAGGATGCGGCACTTGGGGTGCTCGGCCAGGCGGTGCGCCCACCGGTCGCGCAGATAGCGCAGGCGCGCGGCCTTGCGGTCGATGCCCAGGTTCTCATTGAACACCAGCGCTTCGGTGATGGCATTGTGATTGGCCGCCGGGTGGGTGCCGATCTCCTCGAATTTGCGGATATCGCCGGCCTGCTTTTCGCCCGACGCCATCATCGACCAGGTGCTCGAGATGCGCGACTTCTTCACATACAGAAAGCCGGTGCCGATCGGCGCGTAAGTCCACTTATGCAGGCTGGTGCCGTAATAGTCGCAATCCAGGTCCGAGATCTTGAAGGGAAATTGGCTGAAGGCGTGGGCCCCATCCACGATCACCGGAATATTGCGCGCGTGGGCCATGTCGCAGATCCGCCGAATGGGGAAGATCTGGCCGGTGCGGTTGGTAATGTGGCACACCAGGATGAGCCTGGTTTTGGGCGTGACGGCGCGCTCGTAGCGCTGGTACAGATCGTCCATCCCGATGGTGGGAACGGGGAAGGAGATGGTTTTCAGAACGATGCCCTCGCGCCGCTCGCGCTGCTGGAAGGTGGTAAGCATGCGCGGGTAATCCTGGTTGGTGGTGAGGACCTCGTCGCCGGGCTTGAGGTCCACGCCGTATTGCGCGTTTTCCAGCGATTCGCTGGCATTCCGGGTGATGGCCATTTCCTCGGGGTCGCACCCCGCCGCGGCGGCCAGGCGCGTGCGGACGATCTCCACCTGCCGCTCCAGCACGGCCACCATAGTGTGGTAAGGCCCCATGTCGCTGTACTCGAGATAGCGGTGCATGGCGTCCTGCACGGAGCGCGGGGAAGGGCTGCAGTAGCCGTTATTCAGGTTGATGATGTTGTGATCCACGCTGAAGGCGGCGCGCACTTCGCTCCAAAAATCCTCGTCGCCGGCGACTTCTTCGGCGCTCTTGCCCCTGGTGGCGGCGGCGGCCGCGGCCACGCGCGGGACGGCGTCATCCTGGAAAGCAGCGGCGGCGGCCACGGCCGCGAAACGGAACAGGCTTCTGCGGTTCATGGCCGCCATGCTACAGCAAGCGGAGCGGCGGGGTCAAGCCGAACGGGGTTCGGCCGAGCGCTGTTCCGCGTCCGGCTATGTGCCGCACGGTTCCGTGAAGGACTGCCTGCGACACTTCCCGGAACGACGTTTGGGGACTGTGAGCGGCGCGCATACACTTCGAGGAATCATGCTTATTTTGGTATATTGAGGTGTGGACTGGGCGGTCGAGACCCTGGATGAAACCGTCGATTCGGAGGTCGAGGCCTTGCCCGAAGATATGCGGGCAAGGGCTCGTCCGTATCGCGAAGCTCATCCAAGAAAAGGGCCTGGAACGAGTGGATGAACCCCACGTCTAGCATGTGGAAGGACCTCTGCGGGAAATGCGCATGAAAGGCCGTAGCGGAATTTCGAGGGCGCTATATGTGACGGCTGTGGGCCGACGGGTGGTGATCGTACGAGTATTCGTAAAGAAAACGGAGAAGACGCCAAGGCGCGAGGTAGATCTGGCCCTGGCCCGCGCCAAATCGATTCAATCATGGAGGTGTGGTAATGGCACGCTTATCTGACATGCACAAGAGGTGGATGAAACAGCCGACCTACCGGAAGGCATACGCAGCGCTCGCGAACGAATTTGCCCTGGCCTCGGCCGCGATTGATGTGCGGAACCGCGCTGGCCTCACACAAGAGGCGTTGGCCCGGAAGATGGCGACGACACAACCTGTTGTCGCGCGACTGGAAAGCGGGCGAGGGCACCCGTCGATGCGGACGTTGGAGCGTGTGGCTAACGCGACTGGGTCGCGTTTGGTCATTAGATTCTTAGATCGAAGATCGTAAACAAGAATACTTCAACATTTGACCTGATCAGATTACGCG
>JASHSS010000689.1 GCA_030038565.1 Bryobacteraceae bacterium | reverse complement strand
CCTGTGTCCTCTCCGTCCAGGCATCCCGCGACGTTTTTGCAGAAATGAATTTGTCTAAGGTCGACCCAAAGGCCTGCTTCCGTCAACTGAAAGGCGTTGGCAGCTCGAAGCTCCACAGCATTACCCCTGTAGCGCCGATCGTGCAGATGCGCCGCGACGACCGTCGCTTTATCCCTTCCCATGGGGTAGCCGGTCAGTTAGACGAGGGTTTTAACCTCGCCGTTATGGACTGGGAAGAATTCGAGCATCTCATTCGGGAGATCTTCGAGAGGGAATTCTCGTCCGCTGGTGGTGAGGTCCGCGTGACCCAGGCCAGCAGGGACGGAGGAGTTGACGCGGTTGCCTTCGATCCCGACCCCATTCGCGGAGGGAAAATCGTGATCCAGGCGAAGCGGTACGCCCATACGGTTGGTGTGGCTGCTGTCAGAGACCTCTTTGGTACGGTTATGAACGAAGGTGCCACCAAGGGCATCCTGGTGACGACATCCAATTATGGACCTGACGCATACGAGTTCGCGAACGGAAAACCCATCACTCTGATGAACGGATCTAATCTGCTGCATCTCCTGGAGAAGCACGGGACTAAGGCCCACATCGATCTCGTGGAGGCCCGGCAGGCCTTACGAGATTAGGAGCTGCTCGCGGATCCGACATCGGACGCCTCCAGCGCGGGGGATTTCCGGCGTCGGCGTTGAGAGCGTGTGGTTTGGTGGAGGCGGGGGGAGTTGAACCCCCGTCCGAGAAAGCCCGCCATGAAGAGACTACGTGCGTAGCCGGCTCAAAAAGTTCGGCCACCGCTTCAGAACCGGCGAGAGCGGCGGCGGCCTAGCCCGATTGATCTCGACCGCGGGCTCCGGACCGAAGCCGTTGGCCTATCCCGCAAAATGACGCTCACTCACCGCCGCGCGGGCTCAGCGGCTGGAGCGGCTACCTAATTACTTAGGCGGCGTATGCGAACTGTGTGTTGGCAGTTCTTGTTTTCCGATCGTTTTACGGGAGCTCGGAACCCGGCACGCCTCCCCACCACGATTCAATCCCGTCGAATCCGTTGCGCCCCCAAATCCAAGCGACTAGAGGTGGGTCTACGCCTTCATCTTACCACCGGGGCCTTCCCACCGGGGCGTATAATTGGGGGTATGCGCAACTGGCTTCGATTCGCCCTGGCGGTCCCGCTGCTGCTGTGGTCGGCGGCGGCCTTTGCCGCTTCCACGCCTCCACCCATGACGAAGCTCACCGTGGTGGTGAAAACGCAGGGAGGCCACGCGATTATCGGGGCGGGAGTGAAGGTCCACTGGTCGGCCAATAAGAAGCATCCCGCGGTGCGCTTCGGCAAGGCCGTCAACACCACCTTCGAGCTGCGCACGAACCAGGAAGGGCAGGCCAACATTCCTCCGATCCCGCAAGGCAACATCCTGATCCAGGTGATGGCCAAAGGCTACCAGACGTTCGGCCAGACATTCGACGTCGACGACGAGGTGAAGACCGTCGAGGTCACCTTGAATCCGCCGCAGCAACAGTACACCGCCCACTAGGACTTCGACCGCGTGATTTAGTTCTTCCGCTTGGTGGGGCACGGTCGAAAACCCGCGGCGGTTTTTCACCCCTTTGGGTGGCGCGCCGCGCCATGACGACAGGCCTTCGGCCTGCCCTGGACAGGCTGAAGGCCTGTCCCACCAAAGCCTCGCGAATCTGGTGCGGCAGGCGCGTTTTCAGGAAAGCCAACCATGCGGCCGGGACCGGGAGACCGCACTCCCGCCGAAGCCTCTCCCACGAGTCGGAGGCCTCGGTGAGCGGTGATATACTGGCTCCACTCCAACTAAGGCAGGACTATTTTATGGCCAAACAGACCTTGCTATTCGCAACTCTCTTTCTGGCGGTGTGCGGGTACGCCGGGCCGCCGGGCGCGGCGGGCGGTTCGACGCGGCTGCTGAGAGCGCCTACGGTGAACGCCACGAGCATCGCATTTGTGTATGCGGAAAACCTGTGGACGGTGGATCGCGCGGGCGGAACGGCGCGGCGGCTGACCAGTTTCGCCGGGCAGACCAGCAATCCGCACTACTCGCCGGATGGAAAATGGCTAGCGTTCAGCGCGGAGTACGCGGGCAACGTGGATGGATACGTGATTCCGGCCGAAGGCGGGGAGCCGAAGCGGCTGACGTGGCACCCGGGCGCGGATACGGTGGAAGGCTGGACGCCGGACGGAAAGCGGGTGGTATTCGCTTCGGCGCGGGCGACGGAGGCTCCCAGCGCGGCGCCGCGATTCTGGACGGTTCCGGTGGAAGGCGGGGTGGAAGAGCCGATGGCGCTGCCGCGCGCGTACCAGGGGAAGATTTCCCCGGACGGGACGCGGATTGCGTATCGCATGAACAACTCGTGGGACGAGGAGCGGCGGAATTATCGCGGCGGGCAGAACCGTCCCATCTGGATCGTGGATTTGAAGACTTTCGACCTGGTGTCGCCGCCGTGGACGGATTCGAAGGACATGGATCCGGTGTGGGTGGGAGACAGCGTGTATTTCATTTCGGACCGCGACGGAGTGGCCAATATATGGTCGTACGAGACGCGGTCGAAGAAGCTGGCGCAGGTGACGAAGTTCACCGATTTCGACGTGAAGACCTTGGATTCGGGCGCGGGCGCGGTGGTTTTCGAGCAGGCCGGGTACGTGCACGAACTGGACCCGAAGACCGGCCGTGAGCACATTGTCAATATCACCGCCACGGGCGATTTTCCGTGGATGATGCCGCGGTGGGAGGATGTCACCAGCCGGATGACCAATATCTCGCTTTCGCCGACGGGCAAGCGGGTGCTGGTGGAGGCGCGGGGGGAGATCTTCACGGTTCCGGCGGAGAAGGGCGATGTGAGGGACTTGAGCCACTCGTCGGGTTCGGCGGAGCACGATCCGGCATGGTCGCCGGACGGGAAGTACATCTCGTATTTCAGCGACAAATCGGGGGAATACAAGCTGGTGGTGGAGACGCAGGATGGGCTGGCGCCCCCGCGAGAGATCGCGCTGCCGCATCCCAACCATTACTATACCCCCGCGTGGTCGCCGGATTCGAAGAAGCTGCTGTACACGGACACGAATTTGAATGTGTGGGTGCTGGATATCGCGAGCGGGCAGACCAAGACGATCGGGCGGGATCCGTGGATGGTGCCGGCGCGGACGCTGAACCCGGTCTGGAGCCCGGATTCGAAGTGGGTGGCGTATGCGAGCCGGTTGAAGTCGCTGTTCCACGCGATTTTCATCGCCAACGTGGAGACCGGGGAGAGCCGGCAGGTGACGGATGCGATGGCGGACGCGGTGTGGCCGGCGTGGGACGCGAGCGGGAAGTACCTGTGGTTTTTCGCATCGACGGATTTCGGACTGCGGTCGCAGTGGCTGGACATGACGTCGTACGACCACGATGAGACGTTCGGGCTGTACCTGGCGGTGCTGAAGAAAGGCGAGCCGAGCCCGCTGCTGCCGGAGAGCGACGAAGATCGCGGGGTAGGCAGCGCGCCGGCGGGCGGAGGGCAGGGCGGCGGACGTGGAGGCCGCGGAGGACGGGGCGCGGCGGCGGAAGGCGAGCAGGAAGGGGGCGCGGCGGCGGCTCCGGCTGCCCGCACGCCGGTGAATGTGCAGATCGATTTCGACGGGATGGACCAGCGCATCCTGGCGGTGCAGGGAGTGCCGGAACGAGGCTACAGCGAGCTGAAAGCGGGGGTGGCGGGAACGGTTTACTACCTGGAAGCGGGAGGACGGGGCGCCAATGGAGGCGGCGGCGCGGGGGGCGCGGGCGGCGGGACCCTGCAGCGGTACCGGTTGAGCGAGCGGCGGGCGGCGCCCTTCGTGACGGGCGTGGCGGCCTACGACGTGAGTGCGGACGGGCACAAGCTGGTGTATCGCGCGGGCGGAGGAGGAGGCGGGCGCGGAGGGCGCGGGGCTGCGGGCGGCGCGGCTAATGGGCCGGCGCTGTTCCTGGTGGACGCGGACCGGGCTGCGCCGCAAGCGGGGGCGGGACGGCTGAATGTTTCGCTGCGCATGTACCTGGAGCCGAAGGAGGAGTTCAAACAGATTTTCTACGAAGGGTGGCGAATCCAGCGGGACTACCTGTACGTGCCCAATATGCACGGTGCGGACTGGCCCAAAATGAAGGAAATGTACGGGCAGTTGCTGCCGTATGTGAACCACCGGGCGGACCTGAATTACCTGTTGGACATGATGGGGTCGGAGATCGCGATCGGGCACTCGTTCGTGCGGGGCGGGGATATGCCGGCGCTGCCAAGCTCGCCGGGGGGACTGCTGGGCGCGGATTTCGCGATCGAGAACGAGCGCTACAAGATCACGCGAATCTACGACAACGAAAGCTGGAACCCGGAATTGCGCGCGCCGCTGGCTGAGCCGGGAGTGGCGGTATCGACGGGCGACTACATCCTGGCGATCAACGGGGTGGAACTGCGGGCGCCGGACAATATTTACCGGTTGCTGGACGGGACGGCCAACCGGCAGACGGTGCTGACGGTGAACGGGCGGCCGGAAATGGAAGGCGCGCGGCAGGTGACGGTAGTGCCGGTGGCGAACGAGCAGGGATTGCGGACGCGCGCGTGGGTGGAGGCCAACCGGCGGCTGGTGGACAAGCTATCGGGAGGCAAACTGGCTTACGTATACGTGCCGAGCACGGGGCAGCCGGGGTATGCCAGCTTCAACCGGTATTACTTTTCGCAGCAGGAGAAACTGGGGGCGATTATCGATGAGCGGTACAACAGCGGAGGCTCGGCGGCGGATTACATCATCGATGTATTGCAACGGAGCTTCGACGGATACTTCAACAACGTGGCGGGCGACCGGTATCCATTCACCAGTCCGGCGGCGGGGATCTGGGGGCCGAAGGTGATGGTGATTAATGAAATGGCGGGATCGGGCGGGGACTTCATGCCGTGGATGTTCCACTATCGCAAAGTCGGGGTGCTGGTGGGCAAACGGACGTGGGGCGGGCTGGTGCACACGGCGGACACGCCTCCGTTTGTGGATGGAGGGTCGATGATCGCGCCAAGGGGCGGGTTTTTCGACCGCGACGGCCATTGGGCCGTGGAGAATGTGGGAACGCCGCCGGACGTCGATGTGGAGAACTGGCCGAAGGATGTGATTGCGGGCCACGATCCGCAGTTGGAACGGGCGGTGGTGGAGGCGCTGAGGATGCTGCAGGAGAAGCCGGTGGACCGACGGACAACGGAGCCTGCGCCGCCGACCTGGGGGAAGAGGAAGCAGTAAGAGCGCGCGAAGAGGGCGGTTCCCGCAACGCCAAGGGATTTGAGGGAGGGCTGAGTTGAGGAACGCGGCATGAACAGACGGGAGTTGATCGGTTCGGCGGTGGGGCTGCCGATGGCGGCGAAGGCGCTTCGGGCGGCGGCGGTCGGGCAGAAGCAGATGCGGATCACGGGCCTGGAAACGGACCTGTTGCGGCGGCCGGCGGGGACTCCGTATTACGACGCGATCCACACGTTCGGCGGGGAGAGCGGGTCGGTGGTGCTGCGGTTGCGGACGGACGCGGGGATCACGGGATGGTCCAGCAGTTCGTTCGGGATGATCGCCGGGGGACCGGCGGTGGTGCAGGCGATCCTGGAAAAGGAAGTGAAGCCGGTGCTGGTGGGGAAAGACCCGGCGTTTCCGCGGAGGATCCGGGCGGACCTGTGGAAGGCGCTGGAGTACCAGGGAGTGGGGGGCGTGGGGCAGTTCGCGATCGCGGCGGCGGACATCGCGGTATGGGACATACTGGGGAAATCGGCCGGGCTGCCGGTGTACAAGATGCTGGGGGCGTTCCGCGAGCGGATGCCGGTGTACAGCATGTGCGGCTGGTATTACGACCAGGACGACGACCTGGGGAAGTTCAAGCGGCAGATTACCACGGCGATGGAACAGGGTTACCAGGCGGTGAAGATCAAAGTGGGGCGCTACGGGCTGGAGGACGACGTGCGGCGCGTGCGCCTGGCGCTGGACACGGTGGGCAAGGGCAAGCGCGTGATGGTGGACGCCAACCAGGCGTTCAACCGCAAGGAGGCCGTGCGGCGCGGGAAGGTGTACCAGGAGATGGGGTGCTTCTGGTATGAAGAGCCGCTGCCGCCGCAGGATATGGAGGGGTTCACGCTGCTGGCGGAGTCGCTGGACATGCGGGTGGCCACCGGCGAAAACCTCAATACGAAGTATGCGTTCGCGGAGTTGATCGGGCGGAAGGGGGCGGACGTGGTGCAACCCGACAACCGGCGGGCGGGGGGAGTGACGGAGTGGATGGAGATCGCGGCGATTGCCGATGCAGCCGGGCTGGAATTGGCGAGCCACGGGGGCGGCGGGACGAACCTGAACATGCTGCTGGCGATGCCCAACGCGATCTACATGGAGACCAGCGGGGCGCAGAAGATGGTGGCGGGGGAAGTGGCCGCGCCTGAGGAAGCGGGGATGAGCAGCGAAGTG
>JASHSS010000688.1 GCA_030038565.1 Bryobacteraceae bacterium | reverse complement strand
CCGCTCTACGAAACCGACGAGCGCACCATCAAGAGCGAGCTGGCCACGTTCTTCGCCTCCTTCCCTTACGGCACCGTGTGGGCCAATACGGTGGATGGGCAGGGCTACGACATGGTGTTTATGGGCCAGGCGGATCCGCTCAAAATCGACCTGGACGAAGTGCAGCGCCGCCTGGGCAGCCCCGCCTACGCTCCGGTGGCGCAGTCGCTGCGAGATATCGGAGTGAATTCCGCCACCGAGCTGTTCGCCACTTATGCCGGACAGCAATCCGACCTCGGCCCATGGGTGATGGGTGCGGAGCTCAACCGCGACAACGATCTTAAGCTGCAATATCTGGGCGGATGGGGGATTAACTCGGCGATGGAAGATTACCTGTACCGCCAGATGATGAGTTACCGCCAGCCGCCTTCGAACATCTTCACCGGCTCGCCGGAAAGCCTGCTGGCGCTGGTCCAGGCTCTGAACCGGCAGTAAGAACGGTGGGGCGGGCCTTCAGCCTGCCCTGGACAGGCTGAAGGCCTGTCCCACCAACCCAATGCCTTGCGAATCTGGCGTGGCTGGCCCCCCTTCAGGTGAGCGCGTGTGGGGTGACCGGCTTTGCCCGCCGGGTCAGAGCATCAACCCGGTGATGGCAATCGCGCAGCCGGCCACGCCGGCGATGATGCCCATCACCGGGAACATCTTCTTCTTGGAGATGAAATACAGCGAGCTGAGCACCAGGCCGATTTCGAGCAGGCCCTCGCCCACGTCGTAACGCAGGGCGCGGTCTTCGTCGGATTCGGCCAAGCCGTCCTGTTTCTCGGCGTCGCCCTGAATCTGCCTGGCCTGGCCGTCGTATTTTTGTTTCTGCGCGGCATAGTCGGCGCGCATGGCATCGGCCGCCGCGCCGTTGGCGCCCAAAACCGCTAACAGGTTCTCGCCCAGCTCCAGGTTATGGTATTTGACCCGCGCGGCCTGGTAGTGCGACCAGGCATCGTTAGCGGTGGACTTGTGCATGATGGAGCTGGTGTGCGTGCGGTGAGAAGCAATGCTGACAATCGCCAGCACTACGGCCAGGATGGCCGCCAGCACTCCGACCCGCTGGCCCAGCGGGTCGCGGCGTTCTTCGGTTTCGTGGTGAATCTCCAGTTCGGGCATGGGTGATTCTCGTATTATAAACGGGTGACCCCGGATGAACGCTTCATGCAGGAAGCTCTTCGGCTGGCGCGGCAGGGAGAGGCCCAGGGAGAAGTGCCGGCCGGAGCGCTGGTAGTGATTGGCGGCGCCATCGCCGGCCGTGGCTGGAACGCCCCGGTGGCGCGCACCGATCCCACTGCGCACGCCGAGATCCTGGCGCTGCGGGAAGCCGCCCTGAACACCGGGAACTACCGCCTGGAGCATGCCACGCTGTACTGCACGCTCGAACCCTGCGCCATGTGCGCCGGGGCCCTGGTGGCCGCGCGCGTGGAACGGCTGGTCTTCGGGACGAGGGACCTGCGCTTCGGCGCGGTGCGCAGCAAGTTCCAACTGGCGGATTCCGATCTGCTCAACCATCGCGCGACCGTGGTGGAGGGCGTGCTGGGCGCCGAGTGCGTGGAATTGCTGAAAGAGTTTTTCGCCTCGCGGAGGTAGGCGAAGCCCTACTCGTTGCGCAACGCCTCGACCGGCCTGGTGCGACAGGCCCGTAAGGCCGGCACGAAGGCCGCGGCCAGCGAGGTAACCGCCAGCAGCGCCGCCGAAAGGAGGATGGCGCCGGGGTCTTGTGGGCGAATCCCGAACAACAGGCTCGCGACCAATCTGCCGGACCAGGTGGCGGCGACAGCTCCGGCAACTCCGCCGATGGCCACCGGCGCCAGCGCTTCCGCCAGAATCATCCGCACCACCTGCCCCTGCCGCGCGCCGAGCGCCATGCGAATGCCGATTTCCTGCGTACGCCGCGAGACGGCGTATCCCACGGTGCCGTAGAGACCCAGGGCGGCCAGCAGCAGGGCCACGAATCCGAAGAAACTGCCCACGGCGGCCAGCAGCCGCTCGCGAACCAGCGTGTCGTCGATCATCTTGGTTTGGGTGAGGATGTCATCGAGCACGAATTCTCCCCCTGCCGCGGCGAATTCGCGGCGCAGCGCGGGGGCGAGCGAGAGGGTGTCGCGCCGGGCCCGCAATTCCACCGTCATGACGCGCAGCGGAGCCCCGCCTCCAAACTGCGTAAAGGGCCTATAGACGATCGCCGGCGGAAGGGTCCGCAGGCTGTCGAATTTCATGTCGGCGGCGACCCCGACGATCGCGATCCACTGCGGAGGGTCGGCTTCGAAACTGTCGAACTTGCGGCCGAGCGGGTTCTGGTTGCCGAAGTAGCGCCGGGCCATGGCCTCGCTGACGATCGCCACGCGCGGCGCGGAAGGTTCGAAATCGCGCGGCTCGAAATCGCGGCCGGCCGCCAGGCGCGCGCCGATCGTGCGGAAAAAATTCGCCGAGATGGGCATGAAGAAGTTCACCTGGAGATTGGCCGGGGCAGTCGGATCCTGGATGCGCACGGGTCCGTTCATGCTGGCGCCGACGAACGGTCCGCCGATCGAAAGGCTCACCGATTCCACGCCCGGAATGGCCGCCGCGCGCCGCAGCAACTCCTGCCAGGCGAGGGCCATGCGGCCGGCGGGGGTGGAGCTGTTGGAGTGCACGCCCGCCAGCAGGATGTTGTGCTGGTCGAATCCGGGGTCGAGCGTCTTGAGGTTGATCAGCGTGCGCACGAACAGGCCGGAGGCCACCAGCAGCACCAGCGAGAGAGACATCTGCAGGCCCACCAGCCAACGCCCCTGCCAGGCGGGTCCTCTGCCGGCGAGCCGCGCCCCGCTTTTGAGCGCCGAATGAATGTCCACTTTCGATCCGCGGAGCGCCGGCGAAATTCCGAACGCCACGGCCGTGGCGATGGAAACCAGGAGCGTGAACGCAAGCACGCGGGCATCCAGGCCCACGTCCAGGCGCACCGGCGCATCCGAGGGCGCCAGCATAGCCACCAGCACGGGCGCCGTCCAGCGCGCCAACAGCACGCCGAGAGCCGCCGCGGCCAAGGCGAGCAGCAGGCTTTCAGTGAGCAGCTGGCGGATGATCCGCAAGCGCCCGGCGCCGAGCGAAATCCGCACGGCCATTTCGCGTTGCCGCGCGCCGGCCCGGGCGAGCAGCAGATTGGCCACATTGCCGCACGCCAGCAGCAACACCAGCGCCACCACCGCGAACACGATTTCGATGGGCTGGCCGTATTGCTCTCGCAGGCGCGAGATGCCCTTGGCCGCCGGCTCGATTTTCAGTTGAAGTTTTTCCACCCGCCCGAGCAGCGAAGCCGAAGTGCCCGGCGGCGCCTTGCCCCACCAATCGATTTCCATGCGGTGATACCAAGCCTGCAGCGGCGCGAACACCTGCGTCGCCGTCGCGCCCGGCTTCAGCCGCCCCACCACCCGCAGTATCGTCATGCCGCGAAACTGCAGCTGGCGTTGAGGGCTCATGATGATGGGCGTCCACACGTCCGTCATGGCGCCGACCACTAAACCGGAAAATCCCGGCCGCGCCACGCCAATAATCTGGAACGGCGTGTCGCCGAAACGGATCCAGCGGCCGATCGCCGCAGGATCGTGGTTGAAGTGCCGCTGCCAGTAGCCGTAGCTGATGACGGCTTCGGGATGGCGGCCGATTTCGTTATCGATGGAAGGCTGGAAGGTGCGCCCGATCGACGGTTCGACACCCAGAACCGCGAAGTAGTTGCCGGAGACCCCCGAGCGCCCGACCTGCTCTGGCGCCCCATCCACCACAGCCTGAACGGTGTTCGGGAATCCCTCGGCGGCCAAATCCAAGAAAGGCGCAGCGGCCGTCTGCATTTCGCGGTAGTTGATGAATGAGAAATCGTAATACTGGCTGCGCAGCACGTCGGGCTGCTCAATTCGCACCAGGCGCTGCGGGTCGCGCACAGGCAGCATTTTGAGCAGCACGGCATCGGCGATCGAGAACACGGCGGTGTTCGCGCCGATTCCCAGGCCAGCGTGAGGATGGCGGCGATAGCGAAGCCTGGCGAGCGGCCCAGCGTGCGCAGGGCGTAACGGACGTCGCGCGCGGCATCCAACAGCCAGCGCGCGCCGCGGGCATCGCGGCACTCTTCCTTCACCAGCGCCATCCCGCCAAGCGCGCGCCGGGCGGCCCGTTCGGCCTCGACGCGGGAGATGCCCGCGGCCATGAATTCCTCTACCTGCTGGGCGAGGTGGAATTGCAACTCGTCGTCCAATTCCCGCTCGGCGCGGCGTCCGATGAGAGCGCGAATTCGCGAAGCCCAAGTCATGCGACCCCTCCGGTTATGCCGTCTCGATGACCGTATTGATGGCGCCCGAGAGGCGGTTCCACTGCGCCACCTGTTCCTTCAACTGCTGGCTGCCCGCCCGGGTGATCGAATAGAACCTGGCCTTACGCCCGGTCTCCGTTTCCGCCCAGCGGGCCTTGATCCAGCCGCGATGCTCCAGGCGATGGAGCGCCGGATAGAGCGATCCCTGCTGCACCTGGAGCACCTCGCTCGAAACCTGCTGGATGCGTTTGGCGATGGCCCAGCCGTGCTTGGGCTCCAGGGCCACCGTTTTCAGGATCAGAAGATCCAGGGTGCCTTGCACCAGGTCGCTCGGTTTTCCCATACTATGACGATCAACAATACACCGGCCTGGTGTAGATCGTCAAGGGGTAAGCGCAACCGGGGGGCAATCGGGCGCAAATCGATCTCTACCAGAGCGTCTTGCGCTCCGGCAATGGATCGACGGTGTCGATCATCCGGCCCGCCAGGCGCTCCATCATTTCCTGGCGGACGGCCTTCGCCCCCGAGGAACTCCAGAGGTTCTCCACTTCGCCGGGATCCTTGTCGAGGTCGTACAACTCCCCCGTGTCCAGATTGCGGAAGTATGCCAATTTGTACCTCTCCGTGCGGACACAGGCGCCCATCGGCGGCGGATCGTAGAGGAAGGAAGAGTCGAAATGCTCCGAGTAAATGGAATCACGATGCGCCGCGGTCTCGCCCGTCAGCAACCGGGTGAGCGAACGCCCCTGCACGCCCGAAGGGACCGGAATTCCGGCCGCCTCCAGCAGGGTGGGGACGAGATCGACCATCTCCACCAGCGCGTCGCTGCGAAGACCGGCCTTGTACCTGCCGGGCCAGCGGATCATCAGCGGCACCCGGATCATGCAGTCGTAGAAATACGGCCCCTTCAGGTAGATGCCGTGATCGCCGAGCATCTCGCCGTGGTCGCTCATGTAGATCACGATGGTGTTGTCCGCCTGTCCGGTATCCTCCAGGACCTTCAACATGCGCCCGACTTCGGTGTCCACCTGCTCGATCATGGCGTAATAAGCCGCGGTGATCTTACGATGCGTCAGGTCGTCGGTTTTGGCGAACGACAATGCCGTTCCGCCGTAAGCCGACTGGTGATCGACGCGCTGGAAGACCGGTTTCGAATCCAGTTCTCCCTCGCGGTACTTGGGGGACGGCAGTTTGCCGGGGTCGTAGTGGGCCAGGTAATCGCTGGTGGGCCAGAACGGATGGTGCGGCTGGAAAATATTCACCGAGAAGAGCCACGGGTTGAACTGCCGCTGCTCCCGCAGGAACTGCATGGCCATGTCCGAACACCAGGCCGTTTGGGTGTAGGCCGGATCCACCGGCACGCCCCAGGCCTCGGTCTTCGGAGGCGGATCGGGCCACTTCACGCCGCGGTCCTTCAGCCACACGCGCCACATGTTCCTTCCGGGCCACTGGTCGCTCAGATCGTGACTCCACCAGAAGACCTGGTAGCCGTCGTCGATGCGGTCCTCATTCCTCCCGCCTTCGCAGGGCGAGAGATGCAGTTTCCCGGACAGGCCGCAGGTGTAGCCGTGGCTGGCCAGCGTGCGGGTGACCAGTTGCTCGCTCGGGCGGATGCGCTGCCCGTTGGCGCGCAGGCCGGTCGTGTGCGGGTAGCGGCCCGTAAGGAAGCTTCCGCGGGAAGGCGAGCACACCGGATTCTGGACGAACGCGTGGGTGAAGGTCACCGACTCGTCCATCAACTTGCGCAGGTTGGGAGTGAGGATGTGCGCGTTGTTCAGGCC
>JASHSS010000687.1 GCA_030038565.1 Bryobacteraceae bacterium | reverse complement strand
ATCGCGGCGCGCATCTTCCCAGCGCTCCTCCGCCAGGGCGATGGCGGACAGCGGCGCGGCGTCCCAGTCCTTGAGCGTCACGCCTCCCTTGACTTTGCGGGCCTCCTCCAGCCAAGCGCTGGCCAGGTTGGCATTCTTGCGGTAGACTCCCTGGAAGAACGCGGCCTCCACATAATAAGCGCGGCGCAGGTCCGGGCGCAGACCGCCGGCCTCCCTGAGGACCCGCTCCAGGGCTTCGGCCACGGCTTCGGTTTCACCTTCGTCCAACGCATGGATGTGCAACAGAATGGCGGCCTCTGCGCGGAACTCCCGGGCAGGGGCGATTCCCTGGTCGTCCGCTTGCGCTCCGGCGGCCAGCCGGTCCAGGATCTCGCGCGGCCAGCGGCGCGGTTCCACGCCGCCGTTATCGATGGCCATCACGTACAGGATGGCGGCGAACCGGTCGGAAGAGGCTCCCGTGCCGGCCAGTGTGAGCAGAATCTTGCCATCCGTGGCGGAACCGCCGATGGTCATCGGCGCCCAACTGAAGAACGCCAGCACCAGGTCGGCGGCGAGCAGGCAGGACGCCACGGGTCCCCAAGCAAGCAGGATCACCGGCAGGAACAGGAGCGCCGTCATGACCGGCCCTCCCGCGGCGAATAGAGCGAAGCCGCGCCGCAGGTTGTCGGTCGTGCGGGGGATCATGACGGTGTGGCCGGCGGTGGTGAGAATGCGCCGCGGCAAAAATCGCAGCTTGTAGCCGCTGGATTCCTTGGAGAGCATCCAGGGGCCGGCCAGGATGCGATGAAAATCGAATCCGGCCACTTTCCCGCCCGCCAGATGGCCGAGTTCGTGAAGCAGCAGGCCCACAGACAGCGCCACCAGCAGGCCGAAGAGCCAGATCGGCAGGAGTTCCGGGGGGGCGAAAAAACGCATCCCGACAAGATCGACGGCCACCCCGATAGCGGCGCCTGCCAGCCAGGGAATCACGCGGCGGCGCCGCGGGGAGCGCGCCAGTGGCTGCCGGCGGTCCAGCAGCGGCGTGGGAGACAGGGCGGGCGCCATGGCTTCCATTGTACGGTTCGCCGCGGGCCGCGCCGCTACAATGAGGTGGTGGCCCGCCGGCGCTTCTTCGTGGACTCGATTCGGGACGGCCTCGCCGAACTCCACGGCGAGGACGCCCGCCACCTGGCGCGTGTGCTGCGCGCCGCGCCGGGACAGCAATACGAGATCTCGGACAACCACTCGACGTGGCTGGCCGAAATCGCCGAAGCGCAGGCCGGCCGGGTGGTTTTTCGTGTCCTCGAACCCGTAGCGGGGAAGGGGATTCCGCTCGATATCACGGTAGGCGCGGCGCTGCTCCACACGGCGTATTTCGAATGGATGATCGAGAAGGCCACCGAGTTGGGCGCCGCGCGGATCCTGCCGATGGAAACAGCGCGCACCGAGAAAGGCCTGCTGGAGGGGTCGCGGAAACGGATAGAGCGCTGGACGCGTATCGCGCGACAGGCCGGCCAGCAGTGCCGCCGCGTGCAGGCGCCGGAAATCCTGCCGGCGGTGCGCTTCGAGCACGCCATCGCTACGCCGGCCGCATACCGCTACCTGTTGGAGGAAGACACCGCGCCGGCGCTGGCTCGGGTGTTGCCCGCGGAGCGGACGGCCGGCGCGCGAGCGGCGGTTCTGGCCGGCCCGGAAGGGGGCTGGACGGATGCCGAGCGGCAGCTCGCGGCCGGCGCCGGATGGCAACCCGTGTCGCTCTCGCCCCTGGTGCTGCGCGCGGAGACCGCGGTAGCCGCCGCGCTGGCGCTGCTGGTTGGAACGTGGATGGAGTGAGGCCGGCACAGGTGACGGGCGCGCCGGCGGCTTCGCGGGGCTGGCGATTCGCCGTGCTAGTCTAGGTCTGGTGGGGCGGGCCTTCAGCCTGCCCTGGACAGGCTGAAGGCCTGTCCCACCAATGCCTCACGCATCATGCTGTGACGGGCGCGTCTTCAGGGAAGCGAATGATGCGGTCGGGGACACTAGTGCCGCGCGCAGTGAGTGCGATGCGCTCCCGCCGGCTCTAGGGCAACCGGATCGGCTGCCCCACCCGCCGCTCGCTTACGTTCCGCTCGCTTACGCATCTGTCCCTTCCGCCCGGGCGCCCGGTGCGGAAACAGCCGCAGGGGCCGCGGGCGCGCCGGTGGTTGGGCGTGGATCGGGCGGGGCGGGAACTACAATGGAAATAGGAATAGAGGCTGGGTCTTGAATACACCTTTCGACTGGTTGCTGCTCATCGTCTTTTTACTGGCCGAGTGGCGGCTCACCGTGCGCGCGCTGAGGTTTGCGCGGCGGCGATGGGCCGGCCGGCGATGGGTCGCGGCGCGCGCCGCCATTGTTCTGTTTGATGTCCTGCTGGTGCCCGGTTACCTGTTCACTTTCGACGCGGTGCTGCCGCGCATCCCCATGAACCATCGGTTGGGCATCTTCATCGGCGCGGCGACGCTGGCCTACCTGACCATTGCCAGCGCGGTGCTGGTGGTCTGGGAGGCGCGGAGCGCCATCCGGCGCCATCTGGATGCGCGGGTGAGCGTGGGGCGGCGCCGCGCGCTCAACACCGCCGGCAGCCTGCTGATGGCCGCGCCGTTCGCCGCCCTGGGATATGGGGCGTTGATCGAGCGCACCGATTTCCGCGTGCACGAGATCGAAATCCCGCTGCCAGGCCTCGGAGCGGACCTCGACGGCCTGCGGATCCTGCAACTGAGCGATATCCATTTGAGCGCCTTCCTCAGCGAGCGGGAACTGGCGCGGGTGATCGACGCCTGCCGCCAATTCCACCCGCAGTTCGCGGTGGTCACCGGCGACCTGATTTCGTCGCGCGGCGATCCACTGGATGCTTGCATCCGGCAGTTGGCGCGCCTGGGGTCGGACGCCGGCACCTTCGGCTGCATGGGCAACCACGAACACATAGCGGGCGCCGAGAAGCATGCCGCCGAGCAAGGGGCGCGAGCCGGTATCCGGTTCCTGCGAAGCCGGAATGTGGCGCTGCGCTTCGGCCAGAGCACCCTCAACCTGGTCGGGGTGGACTACCAGCCGGTGTCGAGAAAGCGGCTTTACCTGAAGGGCGCCGAACGCCTGGTGGACCCGGCCGCGTGTAACGTGCTGCTCTCCCACAATCCGGATGTTTTCCCGGTAGCGGTCCAGCAGGGCTATAATCTGATGCTTGCGGGCCACACGCATGGCGGACAAGTCACCGTCGAAATTTTCGAGCAGACGCTCAACCCCGCCCGCTTCTTCACTCCCTATGTTTACGGACTCTACCGCTCGGGAGCCGCGGCCGGCTATGTCACCCGCGGCATCGGCACGATTGGGATTCCGGCGCGCCTGGGCGCACCTCCGGAAATCTCGCTGCTCCGGTTGCGAAAGGCTTAGGCCCGCCACGCCGTGCGCTACCTGATTCTGAGCGATATCCACGCCAATTGGGAAGCTCTCGAGGCGGTGATCGCGGAGAGCGCGGGCCGCTACGACCGGATCTTCTGCTGCGGCGACCTGATCGGCTACGGGGCCGATCCCGACCGCGTGGTGGCCTGGGTGCGGGAGCATTGCCCGTACGTGGTGCGCGGAAACCACGACCGGGCATCGGTGGGGATGGACGACCTGGAGTGGTTCAACCCGGTGGCGCGCGCAGCCGCGCTCTGGACCCAGCAACACATCGCGCCCGAGCACGCCGACTACATCCGCGGGCTGCCCAAGGGGCCGCTGCTGGTGGACGGGCTTCAGGTCGTCCACGGGTCGCCGTTCGATGAAGACGAGTACCTGATGGCGGCGGGAGAGGCCGGGCAGGCCTTCTCGTACCTGGAAAGCCGCATCGCGTTTTTCGGCCACACGCACGTGCAAGGTGGCTTCATCTGGAACCATGCGCGGGTGGAGACGATTCTCCAGCCGGCCTACCGCAGCGATTGCGGAGTGCTGGAGATCGACAGCGAATGCGCCTACCTGCTGAACCCCGGTTCGGTGGGCCAGCCCCGCGACGGCGACCCCCGCGCCGGTTTTTTGATTTTCGATTCCGACGCCCAGATGGCCTCGTACTTCCGGGTGCCTTACGACCTGGAGGGGGCGCAGAAGAAAATCCGCGAAGCGGGGCTGCCGCCGATTCTGGCGGACCGGCTCACGGTGGGGCGGTAGGTTTTTCACCGCAGGTTCGACCGGGAGGACGGGATGCCGTTCGAAAAAACCATGGGCATGGCAGCGGCCGCGCTGGTGGGCACCGGACTGCTGATCTACGGCCTGTACCAGCGGAACAGGTTACGCGCGAGCCAGAGTTGGCGGCAGGCGTCCGGGACGATCACCAAGGCCGATCTGGCCGTGCATCAGGATAGCGAATCCAGCAGCTACTCGGTCGCCCTCCTGTACGAGTACATGGTGGACGGGGTGCGATACACCGGCAAGCGGATCGGGTTCGGGGGGCGCCAATATGTTCGAAAGAAACGCGCCCTGCAGGAACTGGAGCGGTATCCGGTGAATTCCAGCGTGGCCGTTTACTTCGATCCGGAGAAGCCCGCGGACGCGGTCCTGGCGCGGGAGAGTCCCGACAGCCTGATCATGATTGCGGGGGGCGTCCTGCTGCTCGGCATCGTGGTGGCCGGGCTGTTACACGACGCGCTGTAGAGCGGACGAGGTCGCCGCGGAACCGGGCAAACCTTGGCATTCACCAACTTCGCCGCCTCCCAACACCATGCCCTCTCGCCGCTTACCCGTGCTTCCGGCCGGCCAGGGCTTTCTCCCGTGCTACAACTTCAGACAAGGAGTGTGCCGTGGCGGGCCTGATTTTGGTTTGCCCCTCCTCGCACAAAAAATGCGGAACGAACCCATTTCCCCCTCCCGCCGCCCCACGCGCGGCACCCGCGTCGCCCGCCGCCTCCCGTGGCCACACTTGACTCCAACCGCCCGCAGCAACTACGATGCATTCACGGTCTGTAAAATTCGCCGAAGGTGAGGGGATGCGCCAGGGTCTAGCCGGAATTGGGTTCGTTTTGTCAGCCGCCGTAGCCTGCCTCCTGGCCGTTGCGCCCGCTCTCCACGCGCAGGGCCGCGGAGGCCGGGGAAGCGGAGTAGGCCGCGGCGCACCCGCCGAGCCAACCGAAGAAGGCATCCCGGTCACCGATGCCCTCACCGTCGCCCGTTGCTCCAGTTGCCACACCAAAGATGCCAAAGGCAATCTCAGCCGTATTTCGTGGATCCGCACCACCCCTGAAGGTTGGGAGGAAGCCATCAAGCGCATGGTCCGCCTGAATGGCGTCACCCTGGAACCGGCGGACGCCAAGGCCATCCTGAAGTACCTCAGCAACTACCACGGTCTGGCCCCCGAAGAGGCTCGCCCGGTCATGTACATGGCCGAGCATCGCATCCAGGATGAAGCCGTCCCCAACG
>JASHSS010000686.1 GCA_030038565.1 Bryobacteraceae bacterium | reverse complement strand
TCGGCATCCAGGCGCACCGTGAGTTGCTGCTTCACCGGCCGGTAAAACGGATTGCGAACGGCGTTTTCCCAGAAGCTCTTTTTGAGCGGCGGAATTTCCGAAAAGTCGATCTCTGAATCCGGCCGCGCCGCGAGCTGGGCCAAGCTGCGCTTGCGGGCCGGCGTCATCGGGCTGTCAGCAATCGTTTTGCGCACGAGGAAGGAGCGGAATCATTATGAGCAAACTCGGGTAGCTCGGCGTGCTGAGATGAGGCGGATCACCTCGTCCGCGTTTTCTTCCCGGACGTGGGACACGAGCAGTACAGCCGCACCTCCAGCGAGACCGAGCGCCCGCCACCTGTAGTATATAACGCCATATTTGTAACTACAGCGAGTTAGGGCCGCCTCGCCCCCGGCAGCCGAAGTCCCGGCCGGGGGGGCGAGCCTGCATAATGGAATTTCCAGCGTGTTGGCCCAAGAGATCCTAGAAAGCGCGGCGCAGTCCGCCTATGACTTCCGGTTGACGGCGTTCCCGGAAGATCCCCTGCAATACCTCTTCACGGACTGGGTGCCGTATTACCGCATGAAGTGGGCGATTGCCCGCGTGCTGCAGCCGCGGCGGATCCTGGAAGTGGGGGTGCGCTTCGGCTATTCCGCGGCGGCCTTCCTGGACGCCTGCCCGGACGCCGAATACCTCGGAATCGACAACAACTCCGAAGAGTTCGGCGGCTATATAGGCGCCATGGACTGGGCCCGCCGGATCACCCGCCACGCCAGGGCCGCCTACCTGCTGGCCGATTCGCAGCAACTCGCGGAATTTCCCGGCGGGTGCTACGACCTGATCCACGTCGATGGGCAGCAGGATGGCGACGGTTCCTTCCGCGATCTGTCGAAAGCCCTCCGCCAGTCCCGGTATATTCTGGTGGACGGCTTTTTCTGGACGCGCAAAAACTTCCTCAACGTCTCCGAATTTCTCTATCGCTATCGCGACCGGATCGAGAGCTGCGTGGCCATCCCCGGATACGAAGGCGAGCTGCTCATCGCCGTCCGCCCGGAAGATCGCGAGGCGTCCCCCATGCTGGATCTGGGGCGCGGCCGGGGAGTGGCGGGCGCCTATCTGGCCGGGGTGTATGAGGCACTGGCCCACCTGGCGGAGCTCGCTCCGGTGGGGCGGGCTTTAGATCTGACCGGCGGCCGGCCGGAAGTCGGCCGCGTACCGGGGGCGGAATCAGTCCAGCGGATAGCGGACAGTTATCTGACTGGATTGGGACACCAGGTCCTCGAACTGAACCGCGAAAGCGTCAACACCGCGCCGCTGGCGGGGCCTTACCAGGTAGCGGTGGCGTCGGAACTCATCGAGTATCTGCCCCCCGGCGAGGTCGATACGCTTTACCGCAGAATCGCCGGCTGCCTGGCTCCGGACGGCCTTTTGATTGTCCACACCTTCCCCAACGCCTGGTTTTATCGCTACGGGCATCCCTATCGCCGGAGGGAGGCGCGGAAGCTGGGCGCGTATCTTCCCCTGGAGCCGAGAAGCCGCTACCAGGAGCTGATGCATATCAATGAACAGTCTCCGCGGGTGCTCCGGCGGCAACTCCGCAAGCATTTCCGGCATGTGATCGTATGGTTCGCCGGGGATCCGCCCGATCCGCTGGCCAACCTGAAGCGGCGGTTCTCGAAAAACGAGGCGCGCAACGCGAGCCATCTGTTCGCGGTGGCCTGCCAGTTCCCGCTGGATGCCGGCGACTTGCGGACATATCTGGAGATGCGTCCCCTGCCGGCTCCGTTGGCGCTGGAGTTCCAGATCCTAAGCGCCCCCGCCGAGGTCTCCGCCGAAGCCTGTTTCCGGATTAGCGTCCAACTGGCCAACCGGAGCCCACGCCGCCTCAAAAGCGGCGATCCCTATCCAGTCCACCTCACCTATCACTGCTATTCCGAAACCGGCGAATGCGTGGTCCGTGACGGCCGCCGCACCCGCCTGCCGGTCGTAAAACCCGGTATCGTGGCGGAAATGGATATGGACCTTCAGGCGCCGGCGGCCCGCGGCCGCTTCCGTTTCCGGCTCACCCTGGTGCAGGAAGGAGTGCGCTGGTTCGACGCCGCCCCGCAGAATCTGTTCGCCGACCAGTGGATTCGGGTGGCGGGTCCGCAGTAAGTAACCGCCATGCCAGCGTGCTGGCATTGATTATAAATCCCTTCCTTGCTCGTTCCGCTGAAAGTTATTACAATAGTAAGAACAGCAAGAGACTCTCATGGTTGAACTCAAGGTCCGCAAATTCGGCAATTCCCTGGGCGTCGTCCTGCCCAAAGAAGTCATCAATCGTCTGCATACGGGCGACGGCGAGCCCCTCTTTCTGATTGAAGCGCCCGACGGCGCCTACCAACTCACCCCCTACGACCCCGCCTTTGAAAAGAAAATGACCAAGGCGGAGGACATCATTGGCCGCTACCGCAACACTCTCCACGCCCTCGCCAAGTGAAAGAGCCTCTCTGGATCGACGAGCGTGACGCGCTGGTACTTCACGATCGCCTGCTGGCCCTCTACGGC
>JASHSS010000685.1 GCA_030038565.1 Bryobacteraceae bacterium | reverse complement strand
ATTTATGGGCAGGCGCCGACGGTGGGGTACCTGCCAACTGAAGGATGGTACGGAACGCTACCGCAGGCTCAATTGAATTCCTCTACGGTTCAAAATATCGACGACCCACAAACCGTACTCCCCCTATACTTGCTGGGTATCCAGTCCTACATAACAATTCAGACACTCGCTCCTATCGTTGATCCGGTTAACGAGCTCACTTTTGGAAATTTCCTGACCAGCTATAAGAATGACTTACAAGGGTACCTGAGCACCCTGATTGGGATGTACACGTTAATCGTAAACGGGATCGTTAAGAGTGACATGCCGGCCGGGCCGGATATTATTAGTTTTGTGGTGTTTTCTGCAACCACGGCGTTTAACAGCGGCGGTTTGTTCACCGACGGTTTGGAGACGCTAACCGACCTGTCGGCGGTCTGGGCTGGCTCGCCGTTACAAGGCGCGAGCGAGGTGGCGCAAACAGGCAAGTGCTGGAACGGCGTCTACGGCGTAGTTTATGTTTACCCCGCCTATGGCGTTTTCGCACCCGCGCCCCCGGTTAAGGTTCCTTGCGCCGCGCCGGACTTTCTGATTGACCTTTTCAATGTGAGCGGGCTGCAGAACGATTTCCCTAACGGCTTCTTCTCGGGATCCCCGAATCTTCCCGTTTTGACCGAGTGGACGATACCCTGGTTACAAAACCGGCTGATGCTGGGCCGAATGGCGCGATGGAAGGCAATTTACATTTTCAACAATTTCGATCAAGTTTGGTCGATGATACAGAGCCTTCATATTCTCGCGAACTTTAGCGCCGGAACTGCGCCGCCCGCTCCATTACCTCGCGTGAAGCTGACACAGGATCAAACCATGGCTGCCGGAGATTGGTCGGCGCGGGAGTTGTGCACCGTTCTACAATTGACCGGCAAGATTGTGGCCGGGGTTCAAAATGGCGGCGTGAGGGTCAGCACCTTTAATCCGGAACTTTCGCTACTTGCCTTGGCTCAAGTGCTTGACAATCTCGCAAGTGGAAACTGGGGTGGACCTCCGAGTTACTCCCTTACGGGGAAGGGTCCCACCAGGCCTCTTGGACTCAGGGACCGATTAGCGGCAGCTGCGTTCTAGAATTCCGGACGGCTTGGAACGGATAACGCCTGCGCGCAAAGCCCATTTTGAACGATCCTCTGGCCGGCCGGCCCGGATCTCGCGATTGAGACCGGGCCTGCCTTCGGCGTTCCCTGAGGGTGTTTGCCCGGACGAGATCCGGGGGCCAGGCCCGGGCCGTGCAGAATGTCGCGGCCCAGGTTGCCGAAGAAGCCGCTGCCTTTGAGCGAAGCCGGAAAAACTCTTTGGGTCGAGCCACTGATTCCGGATGCCAGCGCCGCCGAACCGCTAAATGTCGGGTGGACGTAACGGTCGCGCCGGATTGCGGTTTTGTGCTAAACACCCGAAGCGCCGTGATGCCATGCCGCGTTGTATCCTAAGCGATAGCGGCTGGCAATTGATGATCGGGGGATTCTCTCTGGCGCGGGCGGCACTGATCCTGCTGCTGTATGGCGTAGTGAGCCTGGCCCAGGTGGCGGTCTCTGGGCGTGTAGTAGACGAGACCGGCGCGGCTGTGGCCGGCGCCCGGGTAGAGTTGCGCGCTGCCGCGGGCGGAGGCGCGCTGACCACTTCCTCGGATCCCGCCGGCAACTTCGGCCTGCGGCTGCCGGCGGCCGGCGAGTACGGCATCCGCGCGGAACGCCAGGGCTTCTACCTCTACCAGCAGGTCTCCCAGCGCTTCGAGGACGGGGCCAGCGAGATCACCATCACGCTAAATCACGAGCAGGAATTCTCCGACCGGATCGACGTCACGGCTTCGCCTCCGGCCATCGACCCGGCGCAGCCCTCGGACCGCAAGGAACTCGATAACACCGAGATTCAATCGGTTCCTTACCCGGCGCAGCAGGATTACCGGAATGCGCTTCCCATGGTGGATGGGGTGGTGCAGGACAACCAGGGACGGGCGCATTTCAACGGCGGCGACGCCAACCAGACCAGCTACTCCCTGGACGGGTTCAACATCGCGGACCCGGTGACCGGCGGGCTGGATACGCGCATGAATATCGACTCGATTCAATCCATGCAGGTAACCACCAGCCGGTTCTCCGCGGAGAACGGACGCGGCTCGTCGGGCCAGTTGGACCTCCGCACCAAAATGGGCGACGACCGCTGGCGGTTCGGAGGCACCAACTTTATTCCCGGCATCGCGTCGGATGGCGGATGGCATGTGAACAAGTGGACGCCGCGGTTGGAGCTTTCCGGGCCGATCGCCAAAGGGCGAGCCTGGTTCTATAACGGCATCGACGCTTTCTACAGCAACGACACGGTTCCCGGACTGCCGCGCGGCGCCAACCGCACCAGCGGCTTGACGGGCAGCGACCTGACACGCTTCCAGGTGAACCTGACGCCGGCGAACATTCTGACGGGCAGTTTCCTTTTCGATCTGGACGACGCGACGCGCTCCGGCTTGAGTTTTCTGACGCCCGTCGAGGCGACTGTGAACCGGCGCCACCAGATGTTTATGAGCACGGTTCACGACCAGGCCTATTTTAACGGAGCCCTGTTGGAAGCCGGGTTCGCCGATTCGCGCGGCGTCCTACGGTACCTCCCGCAGGGCGACCAGCTTTTCGAAATCACTCCTTCGGGCGACGTGGGAAATTACTTCGAGAACCTGGACCGGCATTACTACCGGCAGCAATGGGTCGCCAACGTGTTTATGCCCACCTGGCGGTTTCTGGGGACGCACCAGTTGAAGATCGGCATCGACTTCGAGCGCGAGGCGTTCCACGAGAGGGATCTGCTGAACGATTATGAGGTGGTCCGCGCGGACGGCTCGGTGGCCCGCTACGTGACGTTCGCGGGCAGTCCGTTCGAGGGACACAAAAACTTCGAGGGCGCCCAATACGTTCAGGACGCCTGGACGCCGGCGGAAGGATGGACCATTGCAGGCGGCCTGCGGACGGAGTGGAACGAGGTGGTGCGCGCACTGGAGGTGGCGCCGCGACTGGCCACGGCGTGGTCGCCGCGCGGGTTGCACGGGACGAAATTCTCGGCCGGTTGGGGAGTTTATTACGATACTATCAACCTGGGGTTGATTACGCACCCGGCGGACCAGGTCAGCCTCTCGACGTTTTACCCGCTCGATGGCGGCACTCCGGAAGGGCCTGTGCCGACGTCTCTCGCGGTGAACGAGCACGCCATCGAGGCCCCCTTTGTCCGCACCGCGAGCGCGAGCGTGGAGCAGAAGCTGCCGCACGAGTTTTACCTTCGCTCGGGGTTCACGCACCGGGCGGGAGAGCACGGCCTGGTGTTTGAGCCGCCGGCCCAGGCGGTGGAGCAGGGGTTCGCCCAAGGCGCGGTGTTCCAGTTATCCAACGCGCGGCGCGACTGGTACAACGCCGCGGATGTGTCGCTGCGCCACACCTTCGCCGCCCGGTTCGAATGGTTTGCGGGGTACACGCGCTCGTCGGCACGCTCCAATGCGGCGGTGGATTTCAGCCTGCAAAACCCCATATTCGGACCGCAGGGTCCCGGCCCCTACCCCTGGGACACCACCAATCGCTTCCACACCTGGGGCTGGGCTCCACTACCTAAAAACTGGCTGCCCTCGCGGCTGCGGTTTCTGCTGCGCAATACCGCGGCCCAGTACCTGGTGGAATACCGGACGGGCTTTCCCTTCGGCGTGGTGGACGAGGACGGTTTCATGGTAGGGCCGCCGGATTCCATGCGCTTTCCCTATTACTTCAATATCAACCTGGCGTTCGAACGGCAGTTTCGTGCGCTTCATTACTTATGGGCATGGCGATTCGGATTCGACAATCTGACTAACAATGGAAACCCCAACGTGGTGAACAACGTGACCGGCACCCCGCAGTTTCTCACTTACGGCCGGGGCCAGGCCCGCGCCGTAAACATGCGCCTGCGCATGTTGGGCCGTAAGTGACGTTCCGCTCATAGCGGCCAGACGTAACTCCCCTCAAAGTGAGTCTCCTCAAGCCGTGCCAAACCATACACGCCGGGTGGCCAAAAGCGTCGCAATCGGCGCGATCTTGAGATACTTGGAAGTGGAGGTCTGTAACTATGAAGGCTCTTGTGTTAGCCGCATCCATGTTACTGCCGGTCACGGGTCTGATGGCCCGCAGCGTGCTAGAACGGCTGAACGATGCGACTGCCGTATTCAATGAAATCATGGCCACGCCGGATAGGGGGATTCCGCAGGATTTGCTGGCCAAGGCGCAGTGCATCGTGATTATTCCGGGCGAGAAGAAGGCGGCTTTGGTAGTGGGGGGTGAATATGGACGCGGCTTCGCCGTGTGCCGCAGGCCCTCCGGAACGGGATGGGGCGCGCCGGGCGCGGTCCGGATGGAAGGCGCCAGCGTGGGTTTCCAGATCGGCGGTTCGTCCACCGACCTGGTGCTGCTGGTGATGAACCAGGACGGGATGCAGAAACTGGTGCGTGATAGGTTTACCCTCGGCGCGGACGCCTCAGTGGCCGCCGGACCGGTCGGCAGGACGGCCGACGCCGAGACCGACGCCATGATGCACGCGGAAATTCTGGCCTGGTCGCGCTCCAAGGGATTATTCGGGGGCGTTTCGGTGAACGGCTCGACCCTGCGTAACGATCTGGACGAGAACGAGCATCTTTACGGGCGCAAGCTGAACAACCAGGAAATACTGATGACGGCGAGGGCCGTGCCTCCCGCGGCCAGAGAATTAGATCACGCCCTGGACCGCTACTCCTCGTACAGCGGATCGTCCGCGGACCGCATGGGGAAGTAGCCGGCGCAGTTCTCTGAAAATGCGTGCGGAGACGGCCGGCGCGGCCCCTTTCGGTGTGGCCGTGAGAAGCGGGGGGCTGGTACCATAAAAGCTGCCGCGATGGCCTCTCCGCCCATTCCACCGCCGTTTGACGACTTGGCGAACCGCCCGTTTTCCTTCTATCCTCCGATCCTGAACGTCGAGCACAACGAGTGGCTGTACCGCAAAGCAACGTGGCCTGAAATCCTGGTGGTCAATCGCAAGACCGGTGTGGAAGTATGGATTCCGCGCCGGTTTCTGGGCGAAGTTTCCAGCATCGACCATCCGGTTTTGATCGTGGGGCTGATCCGCGAACTGGAATACCGGGGCGGTTCGGTATGGCCTTACAAGCGGCGGGTGGTGGAGATGCCGCTGGCCGTGGGCGGGCCCGCCGCCGGGGGCCCGATGGCGGCGCCCGAACGGCGGGGTCCGGCGCCCGTGGTAGGGATCCGGCTGGAATCCCACGCCGACCGGCGCGCCTTCAAACTGATCGGCGGCGCTGTGGCGCTGTCCGTGATGGTCTACGTGGCGGCCCTCAATCTCAACCTGTTGCGGATTCCCCGCCCGCGCAGTGCGGCCTTCCCTTACCGCGATCATTCCTTTTTGGTGCTGACGGCGGGCGATGACGAGGCGGGCGTGGTGGCCAAACTGGGCGTCCCGGCGAGCGAACACGGTGGCAGTCTGGGGGCGGGCGCCGAGTACCACGGGCTGGCGTATCCGGAGCATCACTACACCGTGATCCTGAGGGGCAATTCCAGTGCGGCGGCGCGGTATATCGGCACTCTGGACGACCACTGGAAGCCGATTCACTGGGTCTTGCTGCCGGGGGGAGAATCGGCCGAGCCGCTGCTGCGCGCGCTGCAGCCATTCTGATCAGTACCCCGTTTTCCGGCCGGTTTTAGTAGACTCTAGGGCGTGAAACTTTTGAGGGTCTTGTTCTGGGCTGCCGTGGCTGCGGCCGCG
>JASHSS010000061.1 GCA_030038565.1 Bryobacteraceae bacterium | reverse complement strand
GCCATCAAAATGAGAACCGGAGAGATTGAGGAACCGGCTATGGAAATCGCGCGGCGGCGCTTTCGGGCTGATCTTGCGCAGCGGAGGCTCTTGGTCGCGCCGCCCTTCCTTGAACGTCACTTTCACAGCGCGCGAAAGTTGCTGGTTCAGTACGGATCGTCCGAAGGCCTTCGCACTCTGGATGCCCTTCAGCTAGCCATCGCTCTTGATCTGCTCCAACTCGGCCACGCTGGAGTGCTCGTTGCCGCCGATCAACGCCTCTGCCAAGTAGCCTCCATTGCTGGATGTGCGTCGCTCAACCCGGAGAAGCCAGGCCCAGTGCTGGCCTAACTGAACAACACGCCTGGGCATCCCACAGAAATGGCCAAACTGTTCACACTAGAGCCAACTGCTCTTCGGTGGGTTCGGCTCAACAGTACCAGGGCTCGGTGAGATAAGGGATGGTGGCGCGGGCGGGGCGTGGAGTCTCGTCCGGGAAGGGACCGTTGCCGGCGAGGGCCCAGATTTCGCGGAAGATTTCGGTGCGGGTGGCGCGGCAGCGCTCTCCGCGCTGGATCAGCCGCCGGATCGAGACACAGAGACTGTCGAGCGGGGAGCGCCAGGGATACGAGAGCGCGCGCGGATCGAAAGGGTCAACCATGGCCCGGCTTTCCGGCAGGTCGAGCAGGAGCGAGCCTTCCGGAATCAGCAGGCGCATGGCGAGTTGGATAGGCGCGACTTGCTCGATCAGATCCAGGTCCACCAGCTCGCGCAGCAGATGCTGGTAGGATTCCGGCGTGGTCCAGGGAGTGAAGGGGATGAAGGTGGGCGCCAGGGGCAGGGCAGCCGCTCGCGTGAGCGAAAGAGCTTCGAGAAATCCGGCTCGCGTGTGGCCTTTGGCGAGTTTATCGAGAACCGCGTCATCGAGCGATTCGACCGCGCTGATTACGAACAAGCAGCCGGTGGCGGGCAGAAGTGGCACCAGGTCGCGATGCCGCAAAAGATGCTCGATTTTGATAGTGACATCGTAAGTGAGCCGGGGCCACTCCGCGTGCAGAGCGTTTACCAAGCGCACGGCGTGGGCGGGGCCGTTGAAGAAATCGGGATCGCCGAAGGTGATGTGTTCGGCGCCGGCCGCGACCTGGCGGCGGATGTCCTCCAGCACCACTTCCGGCTGCACGATGCGGAAGCGTCCGCGGTACACGGGAACTATGGGGCAATGACGGCAGAGATGCTTGCAGCCGCGGCTGGCTTCGGTCGACCCGGCGCGGCGCGCGGTCCCGTTGACGATCACGCGCGCATAGGCCTCCAGGCCGGGCAAGCCGGCGCGGTCCGGCGCCCGAAACTGCTGGCGGTCCAGAGAAATCAATGGCTCGTGGGATGCGCCGTTCGCTCCCGCGGAGATGCGCCGGACCACATCCAGCAAAGGCTGTTCGAATTCGCCAGCCAGGATGCTCGCAATGCCGGCTTGGCGCAGCATCGCGGAATTCAGCGCGGCATAAATGCCATAGGCGCACAAATGCGCGCGTGGATTGAGGGCGCGCACTTTCTCCACCACGGGGAATACGAGGCGCGTGGCGGTGTGCATGGGAAGGAAGAAGCCCACCAGATCGGCGTCCGCGGCCGCTCGCAGCGGCAGCGGCTCGCAGGAGAGGTCGGCCAGCGTAACCTCGTGGCCTTCGGCGCGCAACCAGGCGGCGGGCGAAGCTAACCCAAACGGTTGCCGGCCCAGCTCGTAGGTGGAGATCAGCAGGACCCGCACCCCTTCATTATGACCGCTTTGTTACACTGGTACTGCATCTTGCCCTCTCCCCCCATGATTGCCGCACTCAGCATTGCCGACGAGATTCTGGAGCTGAAATGCCAGCGGCGGGCCATTCTTCTGGCGCACCATTATCAATCGCCCGAGATCCAGGAACTGGCGGATGTGATCGGCGACAGCCTGGAGCTGGCGCGCAAAGCGCGGGATTTTGACGGGGAAGCGATCGCGTTCTGCGGCGTCTGGTTCATGGCGGAGACGGCCAAAGTTCTGAATCCGAATCGGGTAGTGGTGGTTCCGGATCGCGAAGCGAGCTGCAGTTTAGTGGAAAGCTGCCCGGTGGAGCCGATTCGCGCGTTTCGCCAGGAACACCCCGATCACGTGATCGTCAGCTACATCAACACCTCCATTGAAGTAAAGGCGGAGAGCGATATCCTGTGCACGTCGCGGAATGCGGTGAAGGTGGTGAATTCGATTCCGCCGGAGAAGCCGATTCTGTTTCTGCCGGACCGCAATTTGGGGAATTATGTGAAGCGGCAGACCGGCCGCGAGAACATGCAGATCTGGCAAGGGAGTTGCATGGTGCATGCCACCTTCCCCGCGCGGCGGCTGATCGAAGCGAAGATAGAGCATCCCGAAGCGCTGGTCGTAGCGCATCCGGAATGCCCGGAGCCCGTGCTGGCGCTGGCCGATTTCGTGGGCTCCACCTCGGCGATTATCGAATGGTGCGCCGCCAGCGATGCCGCCGAGTTCATCGTGATGACCGAGAGCGGCGTCAACTATTCGCTCAGGCGGCAGGCCCCCGGGAAGCAGTTCTATTACGTGGCCAATGAGAACTGCAATTGCAGCGAGTGCCCGTATATGAAGTTGAACACGCTCGAGAAACTGCGCGACTGCCTGCTGACGCTGGAGCCGCGCGTGGAACTGTCCGAAGAGATCATGCGGCGCGCGCTGGTCCCCCTGGACCGCATGCTGGCTGTGAAGTAAATGGCCGTTCCGCCGCTGATCGATTCCTTCGGCCGGCTGCACGACAATCTGCGCCTGAGCGTCACCGACCGCTGCAACATCCGCTGCTTCTACTGCATGCCGGAGCACGACGTGCGGTTCGTCGACCGGCGCCAGATCCTGGACTTCGAGGAGATCGAACGGTTCACGCGGATCGCCGTTTCGTTGGGAGTGAGCAAACTGCGGGTGACCGGCGGCGAACCGCTTTTGCGCCGCGATCTGCCGCTGCTGATCCGGCGTCTGGCCGCCATCCCCGGGGTGCGCGACCTGGCCCTGACCACTAACGGCGTGCTGCTGCCGGACCTGGCGCGCGCACTCTATGATGCCGGTTTACGGCGGCTCAACGTGCACCTGGACACGCTGGACCGCGAGCGCTTCCGCCAGATCAGCCGGCGCGACGATCTGGAGCGGGTTTTGGAGGGCCTCGCGATCTCGCGCGAACTGGGCTTCCGCATCAAACTGAACGCCGTGGCGGTGAAAAACCTGGTGGAGCCGGATATCGTTCCGCTGGCCTGTTTTGCCCGCGAGAACGGGTTCGAGGTCCGCTACATAGAATTTATGCCCCTGGACGCGCAGAACTTGTGGGACCGGCGCAAGGTGCTGCTGGCGGGCGAGGTCATCGAGACGCTGTCGCGAGAGATTGCTCCGCTGGTGGCGGTGCCTGATGCGGACCCGCGCGCCCCCGCCACCGAGTATGCTTACGCCGATGGCGGCGGACTGGTCGGCTTCATCGCTTCCGTGAGCCGGCCGTTTTGTGGCAACTGCAATCGCCTGCGGCTGACCGCCGACGGCAAGCTGCGCTATTGTCTGTTCTCCATCGAAGAAGACGACGTCAAGGGCCTGATGCGTTCGGGCGCGCCCGACGAGTGCATCGCAGCGCTGATCCGGAGCAATCTGGCGCGCAAGTGGGAGGGGCATGAAATCAACTCCGCCAAGTTTGTGGCGCCGCCGCGCCCGATGTATTCGATCGGCGGCTGACGGCCATGATCGCGGGAGCCACCGCGGCACAGGCGCCGGTGCTGCGACTGTCGGCATCATACCGGCTCAAGGCTTCGGTGTGGCGTACTGCCGCCTCGCCCAACCGCTGGGTCACCCGCCAGATGCTCATGGTACTGATGTTGACACGCAACCATAGCCAAGCCAGCCATGCTGCGAAAGGATACGGCGCCACATGGCGTCGATCCAATCGGCTGGAACGGATTACGGCCGTCTCGAAGCCGTGCTAGACTGGTACCGTTCGGACAGATTCTTTCGGGCCGTGGCGCAGCCTGGCTAGCGCGCTTGCTTGGGGTGCAAGAGGTCCCGAGTTCAAATCTCGGCGGCCCGACCAAATCCCTCAAAGAGTTACAGACTGCGGACTTCGGAAAAGGCGTTCCTGGAGTCCATTTTGGAGTCCAAAAGGGGACGCCGACCACAGGCTTCGGAGCAAACCCGCCAAGCACCAAGTTCCAGCCCTCTTTTTTATGGCGCTCTCTCCTCCTACAAAAA
>JASHSS010000684.1 GCA_030038565.1 Bryobacteraceae bacterium | reverse complement strand
TCTTCGCGGGCGTGGTCCAGGATTCGGTCAGCGGGCAGCCGCTGCCGCGCGCGCGTGTGGGCCTGCGCAACCACGCGCCCGGGAAACCGGCTTATGTCGCCGCCGCCGATGGCGCCGGCGCTTTCCGCTTTGAAGCCGTGGAGGCGGGCGAGTACAGCATCTGGGTGGAGGGATCGGAGCACTCCCCGACCCAGTCGGTGTTCCTGAAGCCGGGCCAGGCGACTTCGGTGCTCCGCTTCACCGCGGGCCAATCCATAACCGGGGCGGTCGCCGCGGTCGATCCGCCGGCGGTGGTCACCGGCCACGTCACCGACGCCGATGGCGCGCCCATTGCCGGCGCCCAGGTGTGGCTGATTGTGCAACGCTGGATGCGCGGCCAACCGGCTTACATGGCGCGGGAAGAAACCATCGACGATCGCGGCGAATACCATATCCGGGGGCTGGGGCGGGTTTTCGTGGTTGCCGGGACGCCGCAGAACCGAGACGTGCCGTCGGTTTTCTCGGAGGGTCCCGGCAAGCCGGAGATGCGCGTGGCCACCGTGGTCTATCCCAACTCGCCGGATCTTCAGGGCGCCACGGCGCTCGACCTGCGGCCGGGCCAGGAATACGGCGGCATCGATCTGCATCTGCCCACGGTCGAGGTCTACCACGTGCGCGGCGCGGTGCGTCCGTGGGGATCGTGGCTCGGCCCCAAGTCTCTCTCCCTCACCCGCCGCGGAGGCTCCGCACCGTACCTGGACACCAGCCTGGACCTGGACAAAGACGGCGGGTTCGACGTGGCGGGCGTGGCGCCCGGCAGCTACTGGCTCGAAGCTCTCGACATGAGCCTGGTGGGAGCCAGGGTTCCGGTGGAGGTGACCGACCGCGATGTTGAGGGCGTCGTTTTCCCTGGCGTTCCCCCCGTCGAGATCAAAGGCCGGTTGCATTTCGACGACGGCCAGCCGCACGACCTCTCGAAGGTGCATGTCCGGGTCGGCCGGCTTGACACCGGCCATCCTTTGGGGCATCAGGAGGCCGAGGTCCACGCCGATGGCACGTTCGAGTTCCACCGCCTGGCCTCCGCCGAAACATCCATCGAGATCACGCCGCCGGGCGATTACTACCTCCAATCGGCCAGCTACAACCAGCGCGAAGTGGAAGGCGGCCGGATCGACCTGACCAGCGGAACTTCGGGCGAACTGGAGATCGTGCTGGGCGGCGGCACGGGAACTCTGAGCGGCAAGCTGCGCAAGAGCGATAATGATGCGGCTTCCGGAAACGCCGCTCCGCCACTGGAGACCCCGGGCCCCACGCTGCCATGGACACCGCCCGCGGGCGGGCTGGTGGCCGTGCTGGCGCCGGCTGCGGGCGTGACCGGAAATACCGGCGTGCGCAGCGCCTCGGTTGACCAGAACGGGCGCTTCCAGTTTCCGTTTGTGCCGCCGGGCCGTTATTACGCCTGGGTGGTCGCGCATTACGACCCGGACCACTGGCAGAACATGGATTTCGTCACCCAAATGCAGGATCGCGGCGTGGCCGTGGAGATGGAAAAGAACGGCGCGGCGCAGGTGGAAATTCCGGCGGTGATCCAATGAACCCGAATCCGGCAGGCCGGCCGCGTGGCTGCGCAGACCAGCCCGCGGGTGACAACAGCCTTGCGCACCAGCCGTCGCGGCGGCGGCCCGATGGCGGGCTGCCCGGCAGGCGAATCGCCTGCCCCACCAACCAAGCGTCAATACCGGGCGGGGGTTTCGCCGCCGGTCGCCCGCGGGGCCATGACGACGGGCCTTCAGCCCGCCTCTTTTTTCCGCAGGCTGCCGGAATCGGGCGGGTCCTGCTGCCGCTCCTGGCGTGCTGGGCCGCGTGCTGCGCCGCGCGGGGCGCCTGCCTGATCGGCGGGACGGTGCGCGATTCCGAAACGGGCAAGCCGGTGGACCGCGTGCGCGTTTTCGCCAGGCCGCCGGCGCCATCTCCGGGCACGCCTGCCAAGCCGGCCATCCTGCGCGTCACCGGCGCGGACGGCGGGTTCTGTTTCGACAGCCTGGGACCGGGCGTGTACCGCCTGGTAGCGGATCACGCGGGCTACCTGGTCTCGCTCTACGGCGCGCCGCCCGGCCATACCGAAGGCGCCACTCCGTTCACGGTGAATGGGCGCGACCCGCTGCCGCCGGTGGTGGTCCGGATGGTGGCCGCGGCCAGCATCAGCGGGACCGTCCTGGACGACCGCGGCCAGCCCGTGGACGATGTGATGGTAGATGTGCAGCGCAAAGGGTGGGACCTGGTCTGGCAGCCGTATCATGTGACCTTCACCGAAACCGGCCCCGGCGGCACGTTCCGCATCTCCCCGCTCCCGCCCGGCAGCTACTACCTGAAGGTCTCGCCGCCCGATTTGCCGTATTCCGAACCCGAGCTTCATGAGGACGGCACCATCAGCCCCTCGACTGTCAGTTCGGTCCTGGACGCCGGCGGCCGGCCCGTGGCGGTCACTTCCTCTCTCACCTACTACTCCGGAAGCTATACGTTCGCCCACGCCACGCCGGTTACGGTGAAAGCCGGGCAGGAAATCGACAACGTTGTGCTGGCTATGAAGCCGCGGATCTCGCGCCGGATCACCGGACGGGTGGCCGTGGCGGCCGACCCCAAGGCCTTCGCGAATGCCAGCGTGCAGGTGAACCGGGCGATCGATATTGGCCCCCCGGGGATGAATGTGTTCTGGCCAATCTCCCCGGATGGCGCCTTCAGCATTGCGGACCTGGGTCCCGAGGAGTTCGAACTCACCGTGGACGGGCTGCCGGGCGTGATTTCGGCCAAGGTGGACGTAAGCAACGGGGATGCGGAGGGCGTGATTCTGGAGCCGCTCCATACGGCGGAGATTCACCTCACCGCGCGCGTGGAAGGTGGCGCGCCCGCTGCGGCCTCGCTGGCCCTATGCAATATCGAGCGGGAATGCGGCGAGCCAGCCGAGCCCGATGCCAAGGGCGTGTACCGGTTTGGCAACCTGCGCCAGGGGCTGTACCGGTTCCGGTCGCGGACTGCCGGCCTGTATGTGAAAAGCGTCGCGGTAGAGGGCCAACCCCTGGGCGACGCGCCGCTGGATTTGCGAAAAGGCGCGCCGGAATCGATCGTGGTGGTGCTGGGAACCGACCTCGCATCGCTGGAGGGACGCCTGGAACCACAGGAGCAGCGGACGGCCGGGCTGGGGGTCAGCGTCCTGCTGGTCAACGAAATCCGCTTCACCCCCGAGGTATCCAACAATTTCCTGGCCGCCGATCAGGCCGGGCATTTCCGTTTCGATGCGGTGATGCCCGGCAGGTATCGCGTGCTGGCCATCGAAGGCTTCGATGACGGCCCCTGGGGCAGCCCGGAGCTGTTTGGCCTGTTGCGCGACAAATCCGTGGCGGTGGAGATCCGCGGCGGAGAGACCCACAGCGTGACCGCGCCGGTAGTCCCGGTGGCGGAGTGGGAGGCCGCCCTGCGCAAACTGGGCATGTGACGGTGATCGTCATGACCGTGGGCGTGCTCCCGGGGATCGTCCCCTCCGCACCCTCCCCTCCCCAACGTAACCTTTGAATTAGTGTTACAGTCTTCTCCTAACAGGCAAAAATAACCCATGGATTCCAAGCTATCCCCCGGCGCGTCTCCTTCGCGCTATCTTCCCCTGCTGCTGCTCCTGTTCGCGGGCAGCGGCTGCTCCGCCCTGATCTACGAAATCGTTTGGTATCAGATGCTTCAACTGGCCATCGGCTCCACGGCCGTGTCGCTCGGATTCCTGCTGGCCACCTATATGGGCGGGCTTTCGATCGGCAGCATCGGCCTGCCGCGGCTGCGCATGATCCGGCAGAACCCACTGCGGCTCTACGCGTTGCTGGAACTGGGCATCGGCGTGTTGGGCATCCTGGTGCTGGTGATCATGCCGCTGCTCGACCGCGTGTACATCGCGGCGGTGGGCAGCGGAATGCCGGGAATGCTGCTGCGGGGCTGGCTTTCCGCCATGATCCTGCTGCCTCCCACCATCCTGATGGGGGCATCGCTACCGGCCATCGTGCGCTGGGTGGAATCCACTCCGCGGGGGGTTTCCTGGTGGGGACTGCTCTATGGCGGCAATACGGTCGGCGCGGTGGTAGGCTGCCTGCTGGCGGGCTTCTACCTGCTGCGCGTCTATGACACTTTCATCGCCACCCTGGCGGCGGTAGGCATCAACCTGGCGGTGTCGATGGTGAGTTTCGGCATGGCCCGGTTGCCCCTGCCGGGCGCGCTGGAAGGCGAGGCGCCGGTTGCGCCATCCGCCGCGGAAACGCAGGGCGGCGCGGCCAGCCCGGGATCCGAACCGCTCTGGCCGGTCTACGTGACCATCGGGGTTTCGGGCGCCTGCGCCCTGGGCGCGGAAGTCATCTGGACGCGGCTAATGGGCATGCTGATGGGCGCCACGGTGTACGTCTTCTCCATCATCCTGGCGGTGTTTTTGATTGGCCTGGCGCTGGGCAGCTCCGCCGGATCGTGGCTCCTGCGGGTGATGCCTGGCCAGCGCAACGCCCGCCTGGCCCTGGCCTGGTGCCAGGTGCTGCTCACCCTGGGCATCGCCTGGACGGCCTGGATGATTGCCGACTCCCTGCCCTACTGGCCCATCAATCCCCTGCTGACCACCAGCCCCTGGTTCACCTTCCAGCTCGACATGGCGCGCACCCTGTGGGCCCTGCTCCCGGCCACCGTATTGTGGGGCGCCAGCTTCCCACTGGCGCTGGCCGCCGTGGCCGCCCCCAAACAGGACCCCGGCAGCGTGGTGGGCGGGGTCTATGCCGCCAATACCCTGGGTTGCATCGTGGGCGCCCTGGTGATCAGCCTCATGCTCATCCCGTGGATCGGCACGCAGGATTCTCAACGCCTGCTGCTGGTGCTCTCGGCCGCCAGCGCCTGGCTGCTGCTGGTGCCGTACGTGTGGGAGCATCGCTCCAAACCCGCGGCGATTGGCCTGGCGGCTTCCATGCTGGGCGCGGGATTGCTCGTGGGCGGCATCCACATGGTGCCCGGCGAGCTGATCGCCTACGGCCGCAAGATGGCCGTGAACTCGGGCAAAGCGAAGGTGCTGTATACGGTGGAGGGCCGCAATTCCTCGGTAGCCATTACCCAGTGGAACGACGGCGCCATCGAGATCGATGTCAATGGCCACGTGGAAGCCACCACCGAAGCCTACGACATGAAGCTTCAGCGCATGGTGGGACACCTCCCGGCGCTGCTCCACCCCAATCCCAAATCGGTGCTCGGCATCGGCTTCGGCGCGGGTGTTTCGGCGGGAACCTTCACCCGCTACCCGGGCATCGAGAGAATTACGGTTTGCGAGATTGAGCCGGTAATCCCGCCCACCTCGACGCGCTTTTTCGCCAAGCAGGATTACGAGGTCTACCATAACCCGCGCACGCGAGTGGTGTTCGACGACGCCCGCCATTACGTTCTCACCACGCGCGAGAAGTTCGACGTGATCGCCTCCGATCCGCTGGACGTGTTCGTGAAGGGCACCGCCGCGCTGTACTCCAAGGAGTACTTCGACGTGGTTAAGCAGCACCTCAACCCCGGAGGCATGTTCAGCCTGTACGTGCCGCTCTACGAAACCGACGAGCGCACCATCAAGAGCGAGCTGGCCACGTTCTTCGCCTCCTTCCCTTACGGCACCGTGTGGGCCAATACGGTGGATGGGCAGGGCTACGACATGGTGTTTATGGGCCAGGCGGATCCCCTTAAAATCGACCTGGACGAAGTGCAGCGCCGCCTCGGCAGCCCCGCCTACGCTCCGGTGGCGCAGTCGCTGCGAGATATCGGAGTGAATTCCGCCACCGAGCTGTTCGCCACTTATGCCGGACAGCAATCCGACCTCGGCCCATGGGTGATGGGCGCGGAGCTCAACCGCGACAACGATCTTAAGCTGCAATATCTGGGCGGATGGGGGATTAACTCGGCGAT
>JASHSS010000683.1 GCA_030038565.1 Bryobacteraceae bacterium | reverse complement strand
GCCACTCCACAATTCGCTCCAATACCGCAGTTGTATTTCACGAAAGTATTCGGTGGCGCCAACCCGTTGCCGCAAGTTCTGTCCGTAACCAGTGTGGGCGCCTCCTTCGAGTTCGTTGCCAGCACCTCGAGCAGCGCAGGCTGGCTCTCCTCTCCGCAGGCCGGTTACGGCTACGACACGCCGACGCCCATCAGCATCACGGTGAACGCCGCTGTCACGCTGGCGGTGGGATCGTATCCCGGTCAGGTGGTCCTAACGAGCGGCAGCGTGTCCATGACGGTGCCGGTGACTTTGACTATCGTGGCGGCGGGCTCGACATACTTCGATAATCTTCCGGGTGGGTTGAGTTTTGCCATGAAGACGGGCGGGACCAGCATCACCAGCCAGAATATACAGGTCCGCAATGCTGGAAGCGGCACCTTGAGCTGGACCGAGAGCCAAAGCACTTCGGACGGGGGAACGTGGCTGACGATCTCTGCGTCGAGCGGGACAGCCCCGTCAGTGCTCACCGTGGGAGTCACGGTAGCGAATCTGCCGGGAGGCGGGCTAACGGCGGGGACTTACACAGGCCAACTTCTGTTCCAGAGCGGCAACGGTAATTACACGGTCCCGATCAGCGTCGTGGTAGGGGCCAATACCTTTTACCAGATCAACCCGCTCAACTTCACCATGGTATTCGGCGGAGCCAACCCGTTGCCGCAGACCCTGACGGTGGCCAGTACGGGCACCAGCTTCGAATTCGTCCCCAGTGCCGCGAATGCCAACGGGGGTACGTGGCTTTCCGCTCCGCAGGATGGCTATGGATACGATACGCCCGCGGTGGTCACGGTCACCATCAGCGCCAGCGCCACGCTGGCGGTGGGCAGTTATACCGGCCAGATGCTGATCACGGCAGCCAACAATTCGGTGGCGCTCATAGTGCCTGTGACCTTGACCGTTGCGGCGGCAGGGTCGGCTTATCCCAATAACGTTCCCGGTGCAATGAGTTTTTCCATGCCGACCAGCGGAACCGGTATTACCAGCCAGACCTTACTGATCGGCAACGGGGGAACCGGAGCATTGAGTTGGACTCTGGCTGGAAGCACTGCGGACGCGGGACAGTGGCTGACCGTGTCCTCGCCGAACGGCGCTGCGCCCTCAGAGGTCACCATCGGTGTGTCGGTGCCCAATCTTCCCAACGCGGGGTTAATTGCCGGAACTTTCATAGGCCAACTTCTACTGCAGACGCCCGGAGGCAGTTTCACGATTCCGGTAAGCGTGGCGGTGGGCACCAGCATTTTCACACAAATCAATGGGATCAGGTTTACCAAGTTATTCGGCGGGCCCAACCCGCTGCCGCAGACTTTGTCGGTGTCGAGCCTCGGCGCCAGCTTCGAATTCATCCCCAGCTCTTCGACCGCCACGGGAGGCGCCTGGCTGAGTGTTGCGAAAGACGGCTATGGTTACAATACGCCGAACACGGTGACCGTCACGGTGAACGCCAGCGTCACGCTGGCAGTGGGCACTTATACCGGCCAAGTCGTCCTCACTGAGAACAACGATTCGATGGCGATTACAATACCCGTCACGTTGACGGTAGCGGCGGCAGGCTCGACGTATTTCGATAATCTCCCCGGGCAACTGAGCTTCAGCATGGTGACGGCCAGCGCTAACAATCCGCCGGCGCAAACCATTCAGATCCGGGATGGCGGATCGGGAACCTTGAACTGGACTCTGACCGAGAGCACAGCGGACGGCGGCAATTGGCTGAGCGCTTCGGCTGAAAGCGGCACGGCGCCCTCGCTGGTCAGCATATCGGTTAACAAGGCGTATCTCCCCAACCAGGGCCTGATCGCCGGAACCTTCCTGGGCGAAATTGTGCTTGAGTCGGCGGGTAACGGCAGCGTGACCATTCCCGTAAGCGTGGTGGTGGGGGCGAATGTTTTCACCCAGGTGAATGCCATTAACTTCACCATGCCGCAAGCCGGCGCCAGCCCGCTATTCCAGACCTTGACGATTGCCAGTACGGGCGCCAGCTTCGAGTTCATCCCCAGTTCCTCGACCGCCACCGGCGGCGCCTGGCTGAGCGTTGCAAAGGACGGCTATGGTTACGATACGCCCAACACGGTCACCGCCGTGGTGACGGCCAGTGCTACCATGGCGGCGGGCAGTTATACCGGCCAAATCGTCCTCACCGCGAGCGACGGCTCCCAGGCGATTACCGTGCCGGTCACCTTGACGGTGGGTGCGACCGGGACGGCCTTCTTCGACAACGTGCAAGGCCAGATGGGCTTTTTCATTCCGACGGCGAGCGGCAATCCGCAGTCGCAAAGCGTGCAGATCCGCAATGGAGGATCAGGCACGCTGAACTGGACGGCTTCGACCAACACGTCGGACGGCGGCAACTGGCTGACGATCTCCGCGGCGAGCGGAGCGGCGCCATCCACGGTTACGGTGAATGTAGTGGCCGGCTCTTTGCCCAACCAGGGGCTGGTGGCAGGCACCTTCACGGGCGAAGTGGTGTTCCTCACGTCAGGAAGCAGCGTCACCGTACCGGTAAGCGTGGTAGTCGGGACTAACATTTTTACTGCGTTAAGTCCCCTCAACTTCAGTAAGGTGTTCGGCGGATCTAACCCGCTCTCCCAAAACCTGAACGTCACCAGCACCGGGACTAACTTCGAGTTTATTCCAAGCTCCGCAAGCGGAACCGGCGGTTCCTGGCTATCCGTGACGGATGACGGTTATGGCTACAATACGCCTACCAGCGTGCCGGTCGCGATCACCGCCAGCACCACGCTGGCTGCGGGGACCTATACCGGGCAGGTTGTTTTCACTGCAAATTCCGGTGATTTTGCACTCACGGTGCCGGTCTATTTGACGGTCCAGGGTAACTTCACCTTGAACCCCACTTCGGTCAATGTCGGCGCGGGGGCAAGCACGGGTACCGTCTCGGTAACCTCGCTTTCCTCGACCGCGACGTGGACGGCGGTGAGCAACTCGAGCTTTATTACCGTGACTTCGGGAAGTTCCGGAACCGGCAATGGCACGGTGGGTTACTCGGTTGCGGCCAACACTTCAACCAGTCAACAGGTGGGAACCATCACCATCGCCGGTTTAACCTTCACGGTTACCCAAGCTGGCGCCACCGGCTCGGCGCCTCCGGCCGTTACCGTCTTTTCGCCGGCCCAGGACGCGACCGGTGTCGCCACGAATGCCAGTTTGACCTGGGGCGGTGTGACCGGTGCGACTTCCTACAACGTTTACTTCGGCACATCCACCACGCCGCCCTTAGTGGCTACCATCGATACCACCAGCTATGCTCCCGCCGGGATGGTTCCGGGCACGACATACTATTGGTCGGTTACCGCGGTGAACTCCTTCGGCTCTACGCCATCGGCCCTCTGGTACTTTACCACGGCCCCCCCGGGGTCCTGCTCGATCGGCCTCAGCCCATCCTCGGCCAATCTGCCGGCTACCGGCACTTCGACGGTGGAAACCTGTCCCAACAACTCCGGCCAGCCCAATTGCGGAGTCTCCCCGGAAGTTGCCGTGTCCTTTACCGTCACGCCCAGCGCGGCCTGCGGCGCCTGGACGGCGACCTCCTCGAATGCGGAGTTTCTGCAAATCAGCTCCGGGGCCACCGGCAGCGGATCGGGTTCGGTCAGCTATATACTCCTCAACAACACGCACAACGGGCAGCAGAGTTATTCGATCACGGTAGCTTCCGGAACAGCCTCGGCAACTTACACCGTAACCGAGGCGGGTTCGGGCGATAGTGAAGTTTACCGCCAGGTTTACGCGCTCTACGAACAGCTTCTGGGCCGCGACCCGGATCCCGGCGGCTTCGCTTTCTGGACCGGGGCAGGCGGGGCTGGACTGGGCCAGATGGCCGATTCGTTCCTTACCAGTCCGGAGGCTTTCAACAGCGACTTCGCGGTGATGGCAGCCTACCAGGCCGCTACCGACACTCCGCCGACTTTCGCGCAGTACACCGCGGCGGTGGCTAGCGTTCGCGCCGGCACCCAGTCGATCCCCGGCCTGTTCAACTCGCTCACCGGCGCCGGCTTCAGCATGACGAATCTGTATCAGAACCTGCTGGCACGGGCGCCCGGGGCCGCCGACGCCAGTTGCACCGCGATGAGCCTGTCCAACTGCTTCCAGACGATTATCGGCTACCCGTCGAGCGTAACGCCGGTCGGCGCAACCAACAACGAATTCCAGAGCACCGGTGTGTACAACACCATCGACCACACCAATGCGCTGTACACGCAAATGGTCTACTACGTTACCTTGAGCCGGGATCCCGACCCGTCCGGGTTTGCCTTCTGGCTGGGCGTTGCCAATACCGGAGGCCCGGGCATTCTATTCCAGGGCGCCGCCGGCTACCCCACCCGGATTCAGATCCTGGGGCCAGGCACACCGAACCAGGGCTTCATCGGCAGCGTGGAGTTCCAGAGCCTGTTCGCCAACTGACCGAAGGCGGTGCAAACCGCCTTCCGCAGTTCTTTCCGGCATCCCGAAGCGGGGCCCGCTGATTATGCCATCACCGCGCTTTTCCGAGCAGCCTGAAGGCAAACAAGGTATCTCCCGCGCCCACCACCAGGTACTGGCTGCCATCGAGCATGTAAGTGGAAGGCCCGTTGCTGACCATGGAACCGGTGCGGAAGTGCCAGAGGATATGGCCGCCGGCGGGATCGTACGCCACCAGATTCCCCGACGGGTCGCCGGTAAACAGCAGCTTCCCGGCGGTGGTAAGAATGCCCGGAAACGCATTGCCGAAGTTACCGCTCGGATATTGGTGCTTCCAGACCACGTTACCGGTCTGGTAATCCAGCGCCAGCAGGACCGGCTCGGAAAAACCGCCGCCTCCTCCGCCGCCGTACCCCTGCGGTTCGGGATCGTCGTCGGTCAGATAATTGAGGCTGTATCCCTGCTTGGCGTTGACATAGAACAAACCGGTCTGCGGGCTGAAACTGGGGGGCGGCCAGTTGGTGCCGCCGCCGCCGGGGGTATTCACCAGCGAGCCATCCACCTTGGGCTCTTTGTCCGGATCGGGAATCGGTTGGCCCTTCGAGTCAACGCCTTTCATCCAGTTGACCCCCACATACCCCTTGGTTACCAGGTCCTGGCCGTTGGTGCGGTCGAGCAGAGTGTAAATGCCGTTGCGCGCCGCCTGGGCCAGTAACTTGCGCGGCTGCCCGTGGTAATCGGCGTCCAGGAGGACGGGCGTCTCCACGTTGTCCCAATCGTGCGTATCGTGAGGCGAGGGTTGATGATACCAGACCAGCTTGCCGGTATCGGCATCCAGGGCCACGATCGAAGCCGTCCACAGGTTAGCGCCCTGGCGGCCTTGTCCGGCGAAGACCGGGTTGGGATTCCCGGTGCCCCAGTAAATCAGGTTCAGCTCGGGATCGTAAGTGCCGGGCATCCAGGTCATCCCGCCGCCGTGCTCCATGGCCTGCGGATTGGGCCAGGTTTCCGACCCCGGCTCGCCCTTCCGCGGGGTGGTATTCCAGCGCCAATCGACCTCGCCGGTCTCCGGATCGCGCGCTTCCAGGAAACCCGGCACGTCCATGGCGTCGCCGCCCACCCCCACCATGACGCGGTTCTTCACCACCAGCGGGCTCATGGTGCAGAAGTACTGCATCTTCTCGTCGGCCACCTTGCGGCGCCAGCGTTCCTTGCCGTCTTTCGAGTTGAGGGAGACGAACCAGCAATCGGGGGTCATGAAATACAGCCAGTCGCGATACATTCCCAGGCCGCGGTTTCCCACCAGGTGGCCGCCCTTGTCCTGCCAGCCGTAGTGCCAGACCTCTTCCCCGGTGCGGGCATCGATCGCCCAGATGTGATCGGGAATGCTGAAGTATAAGATGCCGTTGACCATCAGGGGCGTGGACTTAATGGTCGGATTGCCCACGCCGCGCTGCGGTCCCACCGAAGTGATGCGGTAAAACCAGGCCAGGGCCAGGTTGCCGATATTCGATGAATTGATTTCGGTGAGCGGGCTGAAGCGGCGCCCCGAGTAATCCCCATTGTAAGTGGGCCAGGCATCGGTGGCCGGGCGGAGGAGAGCCGCGGGGTCCAATCCCTGCGGGTAACCGGGCAGGGCAAGGCAGGCGGCCAGAGCAGATAGTGCGAGCGGTCTCATTTCAGGGTCACCAGGTAAGCGGTCAAATCGTGCATGTCCCGATCGGTGTACTTTTCGAGCAGTTGCCGATGGGCTGCCAGGCGGTCTTCCATTTCGACTTTCACCTCGGTCCGCGGCCAGGAACGGTAGACGCCCGCGGCGTCGGTGAGGGAGATATTGAAATCGTCGATGTGGCGGAGAGTGCCGGCCACCGTCTGCCCATTCGCGAGAGTGACGGTGACCCTTTGGGAGCGCGTGCCGCCGCGGCCTCCCGCCGGCCATATGAAGCGGCCCTGTAACTGATCGGGCGGGTAGCGGCTGGCGATGTGCGCGAGGTCGCCGGTGGGCGAGTGACACGACTTACAGCCACCCGCGCCGTTGAAGTAAGCTTCGCCGGCGTCGCGATTTCCGGTCACCACATTGAGCCTCTTATATAGACCGCGATTGGCGACTAACTCGACCTGTAAGTGCAGAAACTGCGCCAGGTCGTTCAACTCGGCATCGCTGAAATTGGGGAAGGCGGGCATGCCCTGATCGGGCCGGCCCTTGTGAATGGTGGGGCCGATCAACTCGCCCTTTTCATCGTCCAGCACCACCGCCGAGCGGATCAGGTTGGGACCCTCCGCGCCGCGGGCCTTCTCGCCGTGGCAGAAGGCGCAATTGGGGGCGTAGAGTTTCTCGCCGCGCGCCGCCGCCGCGGCATCCGGAGGCGGACCCAGGCCGAGAAAGTCGCGGGTGCCTCCGCCCCTCCCCCCGCGTCCACCGCGCCCGGCAACCGGTTCCCCGTCCTGCGCGCAGGCCGGCCAAACCGCCAGGGCCAGAGCTGCCACGATCCAGAAGCTTTTCGAGCCGCGCATGCTTTCCCTCCCATGGATGGGTTACTGAGCATACTATACCAACGCCGGGGCAGGCGCACACCCGACCTGAAAAGGCGCCGTTGTTGGGAGGGCCGGCTGTGAGCCCCACACGACCAGACGCCGACAAGCGCCTCAGGAGCAACGCGAGGTCTCTATGAGCCAGGAACAGACTCCGGTTCTGATGGCCGCCGGGCCGCCGGACTGACCTTTGTCGTTGCGCACGGGGCAGCCCCACGCCCAGGACCCTGATGGAGCAGGTGCTGAGCCGGATTCTCTGCCATCCGACCGCTATCGCTCGAGATTCCCTGGATGGCGCTTCGATGTTCTGCGTCCAATGAGCGGAGTCGCTCCCGCGCCGTACAACAGGACGAGCGCCGGCGCGGCAGGCAGGCCGCTTGCGCGAGCGAATGTTGCGCCGAACGCCGTCGAGACCATCCGGAGCGCGTTGCCGCAGCCCGGCTCCAGTTCTTAGATACCCCGGCGAACAGACTTGTTTCTCGCTTCACTGCGGACCGGGAGGCCGGGGTCGCTCTTGCCGGACGGGCCGCGGAGGACCCTTAGACCTCTTCGCCCCGCACCAGGTCCTGGTAGCTTTCCCGCCGGCGGATCACCCGCCAGCGAGCGCCTTCTACCAGCACCTCCGGGGCGCGCGGGCGCGAGTTGTAGTTTGAGGACAGGACAAATCCGTAGGCGCCGGCGGCGGCCACGGCGAGGAAGTCGCCAGGCATGACGTTGGCCATGTGGCGGTCGCGGGCCAGAAAATCGCCGGTTTCGCAGACCGGCCCCACGACATCGGCGGTCACCGGTGGCAGGGTGTTGCGGCGGACCGGGAGGATCTCGTGGTGGGCCTTGTAGAGGGCCGGGCGGATGAGGTCGTTCATGGCCGCGTCCACCACCACGAATTCCTTGCGGCCGTTGCGCTTGCGGTAGAGAACGCGCGCCAGGAGCACGCCCGCCGGCCCCACGATGGATCGTCCGGGCTCCACCAGGGCGCGCAGTCCGGCGACCCGCAGGCGCTGGTGGAGGCTTTCGACGAAGGCGCGGATGGCGGGCGGCTTTTCGCCGGCGCGGTAAGCGATGCCCAATCCACCGCCCAAGTCCAGGTGGGCGACGGGATGCCCGGCGGCGCGTAATCGGGCCGCCAGGTCCATCACCTTATCCACGGCCTCCAGGATGGGACTCGGATCGAGCATCTGCGAACCGATGTGGCAGCTCACCCCTTCGGCCGACAGGTTTCCGAAGGCGCGCGAGCGCTCGTAGACCGCCTCAGCTTCGGCGATCTCGATGCCGAATTTGTGCTGGCTCAAGCCGGTGGAAATGTAGGGGTGGGTGGCGGCGTCCACGTGCGGATTGACGCGGATGGAAAAGCCCGCCTTCATACCGAGGCGCGCCGCCAGGGAATCCACTAGCGCCAGTTCGGCTTCCGACTCGCAGTTGAAGCAGTGAATGCCGCTCGAAAGGGCGTATTCCACTTCGGCGGCGGTTTTTCCAACGCCCGAAAAGACCACCCGGGCAGGATCGCCGCCCGCCCGCAACACGCGGAACAGTTCGCCCCCCGAGACGATGTCGAAGCCCGCGCCGGCGCGCGCCAGGAGCGACAGCACGCCCAGCGATGAGTTGGCCTTGACGGCGTAGCAGACCGTGTGGGGCAGGTCACCGAAGGCTTCGTCGTAGGCCCGGTAGTTGTCCAGAATGCACTGGGCGGAATAGACGAAGGCCGGGGTGCCGACTCGCGCCGCGAGGTCCGCCAGCGGAACCTCCTCGCAATACAGATCGTTGCCGGAGTAGGAGAACATGAGAATCCAAACGAAGCACCAGTATGGCACGGGGTTCCGCGGGGAGTGGGCGGAACAGCGCCATCACGACGGTCAGCGGGTCCCTTGGACAAAGCACGCCACACGGCGGCAGGCAAGCGCGACCCTCTTTTGTACTGAACCGCTCAGCTCAGTCTCAAATCTCGGGCCTTTCGACTCATAGATCCCACCTTATCAGGAGCTTATGGCCTTAACCGGCGATTCCCCGATTCCCCTTCCGCTGGCGTCGGCTTCCACCTTTGGAAGATCGAATGCAAGTAATAAAAGGGAGAGGAGGCGCGATATGCGAAAACTGCTTTCTGTCGGAGCACTTCTCGCCGCTTCAGTCCTGACGGTCTGGCAACCCCAACCGGCAATGGCAAGTACGGGGGTGGTCATCGTGGTTCACCACCATCATCACCGCTACCGTTATTACCGGCACGGGCGATATTACTACTATTATCGCTAGCCAGCCTTAGGGTGACTCCGGTCAGGCCGCAACCCACGTTGTGGTCTGGCCGGAGTTCGCATATCCCCTTCGCGGGCCAAGGCCTGTAACCGCAAACCCTGCAAAAGTTCCAAAATCTCATAAAATCGGTTGCGCGGAAGCCCCTTATTGAGTTACAAAAAGTGCTAGAGAATACAATTTCAGGCAGTTTTGGGTGAATTCCTATTACCAGAACCGGAAAGCCCTGGTCACGGGCGGGCTGGGCTTTATCGGCAGCAATCTGAGCTTGCGTCTGGCGGCGGCCGGAGCGCGGGTGACGGTGGTGGATGCCTCCATCCCCGAATGTGGGGCCAATCCCCAAAACCTGGCGGGTGGGCGCGGAATTCGCGTGATTCCGTGCGACGTCGGCTCGCCGCAGGGGTTCGCGGAAGAAATTCGCGCCGCCGATATCGTCTTCAACCTGGCGGGCGAAGTCAGCCATATCCACAGCATGCGCCAGCCTTCCCGCGACGCCGAGATCAACGCCGGCGCGCAGCTTCGTTTTGTGGATGCCTGCGGGCGCCTCGCTCCCGGACTGCGGGTGGTCTACGCCAGCACGCGCCAGATTTACGGAGTGCCGCGCTACCTGCCGGTGGATGAGGCCCACCCTGTTCTGCCCGTGGATTTCAACGGGGTGCACAAATACGCGGCCACCTCCTACCACCTGATGTACCAATCCATGGGCCGGCTGGACGGGCGGGTGCTCTGCCTGACCAATGTTTACGGCCCACGCATGGCGCTGGACATTCCGGGCCAGGGTTTCCTGGGAAACTTTCTCCGGCGGGTGCTCCGCGGGCAGCGCCTGGAAGTGTTCGGGGACGGCCGCCAGTTGCGCGACCCGGTTTATGTGGACGATGTGGTGAATGCCTTCCTGGCCGCCGGCGCGATCGACGATCCGCCCTCGCGCCTGTGGAACGTGGGGGGATCGGAGGCGCTCAGCCTGGGTGATATCTCCCGCGTCGTAAGCGCCGCCGCGGATGTAGCGCCGCCGGCCTACCGTCCTTTTCCCCGTGAGCACAAGAGCATCGATATCGGCAGCTACACCACGGATTCCAGCCGCATCCTGCGAGACCTGGGCTGGCGCCCGCAGGTCCGCTTCCGCCAGGGAATCGCCCGCTCCCTGGAATTCTTCCGCCGCCGGTGGCAGCACTATCTTCCAGGCACGCCGCCGCTTCCCGCCTCCTCGTACCACACGGATGCGCCGGACGCCAGCGGCATCGCGGTATGAGTGGAGGAGGCCCGCCGGGATGAGCGGCCTCATGAATCCCGCCGAGTTCGCCCACATCGCCCGCTCCGAGCGCGATTTCTGGTGGTACCGCGGGATGCGCGCGATCCTGTTCCGCATCCTGGACCCGTATCTGGCCGGCCGGCCCATCCGCCGCGCCCTGGAGGCCGGCTGCGGCACGGGCTACTTCTCGCGCCTGATGCAAACCGAGCGCCGCTGGCCGCTCGTCCCCATGGACATCAGCGCCGAAGGCCTGCGCTACGCGCGCGAACTGGGCGTCGAGCGCGCCGTGCAGGGGGATATGCGCACGCTGCCGTTTCCCTCCGGCTGCTTCGACCTGCTGCTCTCGATCGATGCGCTGGCCCACCTTCCCCGTCCTCAGGAGCAAGGCGCGGTTCGCGAAATGGCGCGCGTCCTGGCGCCAGGCGGGCTGGTGGCCGTGCGCACCGCCGCATTCGATTTCCTGCGCAGCCGGCATTCGCAATTCGCCTTCGAACGCCAGCGCTTCACCCGCCGCCGTCTGAGAGACCTGTTTACCGAAGCCGGCTTTCGGGTGGTGCGGTGCAGTTACGCCAACTGCCTTCTGCTGCCGGTGGCCGTGGTCAAATTTCGCCTGTGGGAGCCGCTGCTCGGCCGTCCGCCCGCCAGCGGCGTAGATCCGGTGCCGCGGTGGTTGGACCGCATGTTATATACGGCCCTGGCCGTGGAAGCCGCCTGGCTGGGGCGCGGCCGCAACCTTCCGGCCGGCCAATCGCTGATCCTGATCGGCCAGAGGACCGCGTAGCCATGCCGAACACCCTGTTCCCCTCGCTGAGTGTTTTTTTCCCGGCTTACAACGACGCGCCGTCGCTGCCCGGGCTGATCTCGAAGACGTTCGAAGTTCTGGAATCCCACGTGGCGGATTACGAGGTGATCGTGGTCAACGATGGCAGCCGCGATGAGACCGCCGCAGTCCTGGAACGTATGCGCGCCATGTACGCGCCGCGGCTGCGCGTGGTTACACATCCCCAAAACCTGGGCTACGGTGGAGCGCTGCGCAGCGGTTTTCACGCCGCCACCCGCGAATTTGTCTTTTACACGGATGGCGACGGCCAGTACGATACCGGCGAACTGCCCGCGTTGCTGGCGCTGGCGGGCCCAGCCACCGGGCTGGTGAACGGGTACAAGCTGGAGCGCCACGACCCGCGCCACCGCGTGTGGATCGGGACCGTCTATAATTTCTGCGCCCGCCTGCTGTTCCGCATTCGCATCCGGGACATCGACTGCGATTACCGCCTGATCCGCCGGGCGCTGCTGGACCGCATCCAGCTCACCTCCACCAGCGGCACCATCTGCGTGGAGCTGGTGCGCAAGCTGGAGTTGAGCGGCTGCCCGGTGGCGGAAATCGGCGTACACCATTACCCGCGCCTGCACGGGCGGTCGCAGTTTTTCCGCCTGCGATCGCTGGCCCTGACGCTGGTCCAGTTGCTGCGGCTGTGGGTGCGGCTGGTGGTTTTCCCATGAGCATTCCGATGGTGGATTTGCGGCCTATGCTGGCGGAAACCGAACCTGCCTGGCGCGGCCACCTGGCGCGGCTCTTCGAGCAGATGCAGTTCGTGCTTGGGGAACACGGGGAAGCTCTGGAACGCGAACTGGCGGCCGCCTGGGGATCGCGCTTCGCGGTCGCGGTGGCGTCCGGCACCGCGGCCATCGAGCTGGGATTGCGGGCGGCGCGGCTCTCCCCGGGCGCGGAAGTAATCGTGCCCGCGCTGACTTCGCCCTTCACGGCCCAGGCGGTGCTGGCGGCCGGCTACCGGCCCCGCTTCGCGGATGTCGATCGGGCGCACCTGCTGCTCGATCCGGCGAGCGCGGAGGCGCGCGGCGGCCGGCGCACCGAAGCCGTCGTGCCGGTCCATTTGTACGGCCAACCCTGCGATTTGCCCGCGCTCGGCGAGCTGGCCCGGCGCCGCGGCTGGATCATGGTGCAGGATGCCTGCCAGGCCCACGCGGCCCGCTGCGGCGGGCAGCCCCTGACACGCTTTTCGCCGGCCGTGGCCTACAGTTTCTATCCCACCAAGAACCTTCCCTGCCTGGGCGATGGCGGCGTGCTGCTGACCGATTCCGCCAGGCTGGCGCAAGCCCTGGGGCGGCTGCGCGATGGCGGGCGGCGCCGCGATCAGGTGGCCCGCATTCCCGCCCTCAACGCCCGCCTGGACGAAATGCAGGCCTGCTATCTGCGCGCCTTTCTGCCGAAACTGGACGAGTGGAACGCGCGGCGCGCGAGCCTGGCGCGGCTCTACGACGAGGCGCTGGCCGGCTCGCGGGAAGTCACCCCGGTCGAGCGCCGCGAAGGCTCGGTGTGCCATCTGTACGTGGTGCGGGCGCGCCGCCGCGCGAAGTTGCGGGCCCACCTGGCACGCCACGGCATCCTCACCGGGATTCACTATCCCGTGCCGCTGCACTTGCAGCCGGCCTTTCGGAACGGCTGGCAACGAGGAGATTTCCCGGTGGCCGAGCGGGCCTGCCGCGAGATTGTTTCCCTGCCCCTGTGGCCGCACATGCCGGAAAGCGCGGTGGAGGAAGTGGCTGGGCGGATCGCTGGACTGTAACGACCTCGAATCAGGCCAGGTGGCCACGGACGCGCGCCGGCCTACGAGTGCATCTGCACGGCCGCTGAGAGAGCCTGCATGGGGGTTCCGCTGGCAATCGCGAGGGCCGCGCCAGGGTCCGGCGGCTTGCCTGCGGCGATCGCCGCGGTTTTCTGCAGCACGTCTTTTTCGGTCTCGCTTTTGAACCACTTCGCGCCGCCGAACCCGACGATCAGCGCGTTGGCAATGTCGCCCGTCGAAAAGTTGGGGGGCACCGTGGCCGGGCCGAAAATGGTGATGGCTTTCGCCGCGCCCCAGGAACCGAGCGCCGCCAGCGCACCCACGATCATGGTTCCGAGAAATCCCGGCAGGAAAACGCCATTCTCGAACTTGGGCAAATGGAGACCGCTATCCCCGATAAAGACGTTCACAAAACCGCCCGCGGCTCCGCCCACAATCACGATGACGATCATCCAAAAGATTTCCATACCCGTCAGACCTCCGCTCGCCAATTTCTTCCCCTAACTCGGGGACACCCGTAATTCGAGCAATCAGTGGAGTATATCACCGCTCGAACGATCGCAAACCTGGATCCTCGATACGCATCGGTGACTGGCGCGCCGTGCAGGCGGGCGTAACTTTTTCGCCGCTGCGCAGTATAACGTTATATGACCTCCACAGGCTCCCGCCTCCACATCGCACTGGACAGCCTTCTTCACGACCTGCGATACACCTTTCGCATGTTGCGGCGGGATGCGGGCTTCACCACCTTTGCGGTTTTGATCATCGGACTGGGAATCGGCGCCAGCACCACCGTATTCAGCGTGGTCAACGCCATCCTGCTGCGCCCGCTGCCGTTCCACGACCCCGAGCGCCTGGCGTGGATCTCCAACCACGATTCGGGCGGTCTTTCGGGGGCCACGACCCAGGTGGATTACCTGCTCGACCTGCGCGCCCAGAACCAATCCTTCTCCGACCTGGCTGCGTACTTCGCCTTCTACGGGGTGGGCGACAATCTGCTCAGCGGGCAGGGTGAGCCCGAGCGGCTCAGCGGCGTGCCGGTATCGCAGAATTTCTTTCCGCTGCTGGGTGTCGAGCCGCAGGTCGGCCGGCTATTCAACACCGAGGAGTGCCGCTGGCACGGTCCCAAGGCCGTGCTGTTGAGCCACGGTTTATGGGAGAGGCGGTTCGCCGCCGACCCGGGAATTGTGGGCCGCGCCCTGACCCTCAACAACGAGCCGTACACCGTGGTGGGAGTGCTTCCGGCGTCTTTCGATTTCGCCTCGGTATTCGCGCCCGGCAGCCACTTCGACTTGTATTTTCCCTTTCCGCTCAGCCCGGAAACCAATCGCTGGGGCAACACCCTGGCGATCGTCGGCCGCCTCAAGCCGGGTGTCACCGTGGACCGGGCGCAGGCCGAGTTGCGGATACTGGCGCCTCAGATCAGCAAGCAGCACCCGCGCGACAACACCTTTGATGGCCATATCGTCCCGCTGACCGAACACGTCAGCGGCCGCCTGCGGCTGGCGTTGACCGTGCTCGAGTGGGCCGTGGGCGTGGTGATGCTGATTGTCTGCGCCAACCTGTCGAACCTGCTGTTGGCGCGGACCGCCGGGCGGCAAAAAGAAATCGCCGTGCGCGCGGCTCTGGGCGCCAGCCGGCGGAGGCTGGTGGGCCAGATGCTCGCCGAAGGCGTGACGCTGGCGTGCCTGGGCGCCGCTCTGGGCGTGTTGCTGGCAGCCGGCGGCACGCGCGTGCTCACCCACCTGGACGCGGTCAGCATTCCGCTGCTTTCGAGCGTGCGCGTGGACCCGGCGGCGCTGGCCTTCACCCTGCTGGCCTCCCTTGCGACCGGCGTAATCTTCGGCCTCGCCCCCGCCTTGCACGTGCAGGCGGCGACCCTGCACGACGCGCTCAAGGACACCAGCCGCGGTTCCACGGCTGGCCGCGCGCGGGCCGGGATTCGCAGCGTCCTGGTGGTGGCCGAGGTGGCCTTCGCCTGCGTCCTGCTGGTGAGCGCCGGATTGCTGGTGCGCAGTTTCGTGCAGGTGCTCGATGTGAACCTGGGCTTCCGGCCGGAACGCGCCGCGGCTATGCGTGTGGACCCCGATCCGCACATGCCCAAGAATGCCATCCCCGCCTATTTCGCCGATGTCCTGCGGCGCGCGCGCGCCGTTCCGGGCGTGGAGGCGGCCGGCTTAAGCGATGCGCTGCCACTCGGCCGCAACCGCAGTTGGGGCGCGGGGGCCAAAGGCCAAGTCTACCCGCCAGGGCAGTTTCCGGACGCGTTCGTGCGGGTGGTGAGCGATGGCTACATCCGGGCGATGGGCATTCCGCTGCGCGAGGGCCGCGACCTGGAGGAACGCGATGGCCCCCAGGACGACCCGGTGATGATGGTCAACGAGACCATGGCGCGCAACCTGTTTCCCGGGGATACCGCGGTGGGCAAGATCATTCGGGCGTGCGGAGACCGGCGCGTGGTCGGGGTGGTGGGAGACGTGCGGCACCTGGCGCTGGAGCAGGCATCCGGAAACGAGATGTACCTGCCCATCCGGCAATGCAGCGATTTCGCCGGGGTGGACCTGGTGGTGCGCACCAAGGTCCCGCCGGGCGAACTGGCTCCCGCGGTGCGCGCGGCGCTCAAGCCCATCGCTCCCAATCTGCCCGGAACGGATTTCCGCACGCTTCAGGCGCTGGTGGATAAAGCCGTTTCGCCCCGGCGCTTCGTGGTTCTGCTGCTGGGCGGATTCGCCGCCTTCGCCCTCATCCTGGCTTCCCTGGGAATCTACGCCGTGGTCTCCTATTCGGTGAGCCAGCGGACGCAGGAAATCGGCATCCGCATGGCGCTGGGCGCTCCCGCCGGCCGGCTTCAGGCGGGCATGGTCGCGAGAACCGTGGGCCTCGCTTCCATCGGCATGATCCTGGGGGCAGCCGCATCTCTGGCGCTGGCGCGAGAGTTCGGCGGCCTGTTGTACGGCGTGACCGCGCGCGATCCGCAGACCTTCGTCGCGTCTCTGGTGGTGCTCACGGCCGTGGCGGCGCTTGCCGGTTACTTTCCGGCGCGCCGCGCCTCGCGCATCGATCCTTCGGTGGCGTTGCGGGAGAGCTAACGCGCGCGCGGCCGGCAGGTTGTAGTCCACCCAAGAGTACCGCGCCAGCCTGCCGGAGCCGCTCGATGGCAGGACCAAGCTCCGCGCCGCGCCGAATCCTACGGCCTGGCCCAGGTTTGCAAGAGACCGCGCATTTCGCCGGTCCGCGCCGCCGATAGAGGAGTCAGGCCCTTGCTTCCTACCGAATGCGGATCGGCGCCCTTGGCCAGCAGCAGGGCGGCGACATCGGTCTTCCCGCAATTGACGGCACGCCGCAGGGGCGTTTCGCCAAGACTGTCACGCGCTTCGATGTCGGCGCCACACTCCAGCAAGGCGCCAGCAACCTCGACGTCCCCGCGCCGCGCCGCCATGTGCAGCGCCGTACAACGCTTGACCCCATCACAGGCATCTACCTTTGCGCCAGCTTGAACCAAAGCTCTCACTACCGGGCCGCCGCCGCGGCATTCGTTTGCGGCGGAATAAAGCGGAGTATGACCGCCCCCGTCCTTGACGTTGGCATCGGCCCCCAACTTCAGAAGGGCTGCGACAATCGGCAGATTACCGGCGGCGGACGCCCCGTGCAGCAGGGTGCGGCCGCTGTAACTTTCGTGCGCGAGGCCGGGATTCTCGAGCAGGGTTCCGAGGGCCCATTCCGCCATGACGCCATGGCCGCTCCCGATTGAGAGACCGACGAAATTCGCGAACACCGCGCGGCTGCGCCGGAAACGCGACTGTAAGAGCGGGCTTTCTACCATCGCGATCACTCGCGACAGTTCACCTGCGCGGACAGACCCTACCGCTTCATCTAACGCGCGCTGCTCCTCCCATCGGCGTCCGATTTGCTCACGGATATCGGAAGGCTGCAACCGGCGCCTGGTCACGGCAACCGCCGGGCCGGTATTGACAAGATAGGCGGATGCTTCCTCGAAGAGTTCCCGCAAGGCGCCTCGCAGGGACTCGCTGATGGCCACATCGCCCAAGGCCCTCGTCATCTGTCCCATCCACGCGTCCCGCTCTTTCCGTCCGATGCGAAACCGGAGATGCGATTCATTGAGACTCAACCACCACCGGTGCCGTGCTTCGGAGGACGGCCCGTCCAGGAACTGGGCCAGGAACGCGGCAAACGCCTCGATGGCGCACTTCTGACTCTTCCCTGGAAACAGCGGGCGCAAGACGGGATCTTTGGCCACGCGGGCATACAACGCCGTGGAGAGCTCGCGGCATTTTGAAGACCCTCCCATCGCTTCGTAGAGGTCGATTGGCGGAGTGGCGGCGGGGTCCGATGCCGGGACATCTTTTCTGGCCATGAGATATTTTCGCGCAACTCGACCACATCCGCGCGCCAGGAGAAGCACCCGGTAAGGTAAAAGGTGGGAGGGCGTGGGGTTCCCCAGGTATGTGATGATTGAGTGCATGAATCGGCCCGGGCGCCCGGTCCCCAGAGTAGTCACACCGCGGTGGCGGCTGGCTTTAGCGGCCGCGCCCCTTGGGGCTCTCACGCTGTTTCTCGCGCTGAACGTTGGCGGCTGGAGAGATCGGATTCTGGCGAGACTCTTTCGCGTCGATAACTATCCGGTGGTTGCCTCACCCCCGCCGGACTTTCAGCCGCATGTTCCACCAGGTTTCAGGGTGTCCGTCTTCGCCCGCGGATTCGACCAGCCCCGATGGCTGGCGGTCGCCCCAAACGGCGATGTTTTTGTAGCCGACTCCGCCGCTGGGCAAGTGATTGTATTGGGCGACCGGCAGAAGCGGGGCAGGGCCGAATCGCGCGAGGTGTTTGCCGGGCATCTGAATCTGCCTTTCGGAATTGCCTTTCACGGCGATTCCGTGTACGTTGCCGACACGAACGAAGTCTTGCGCTTTCGCTATGACCCCGGAACTTCGAAGCGGCTGGGAGATGCGGAGCACATCCTGGATCTTCCCGGAATGGGATACAACCAGCATTGGACGCGATCGCTCGCGTTTAGCAACGACGGCGAGAGGATGTTTGTTTCCGTGGGATCGCAGACCAACGTTTCGATCGAGTCCGATCCCCGGCGCGCGGCTGTTCTGGTTGCCGGCCCGGACGGAAGGAACGCGCGGATCTACGCCAGCGGGCTGCGCAATGCCGTCGGCATCGCCGTCAATCCACAGACCGGCTCCCTGTGGGCCACGGTAAACGAGCGCGACGACCTCGGCGACGATGTGCCGTCCGATTATTTCACCCACATTGCCGAAGGCGGCTTTTATGGGTGGCCCTACAGTTATATCGGCGCGCATGTAGATTGCCGGGTGGCGCCAAGACCGGACCTGGTGGCAAGGGCGATCGTGCCGGATGTGTTGCTGGGGGCACATGTGGCGCCGCTGCAGTCCGTTTTTTACGAAGGACAACAGTTCCCGTCCATTTACCGTCACGGCGCATTTGTGGCGGAACACGGCTCTTGGAATCGACGCATCCGGGGCGGGTATCAGGTCGTCTTTATCCCATTCACTCAGGGTTCACCGTCAGCCGAGCCGGCGGCGTTTTTTTCCGGAATGGTGCGCGATCCTGCCGGGAAGGACGTTTATGGGCGCCCGGTGGGGGTGGCTGTGGAACCGGACGGTTCCCTGTTGATTTCGGACGACGGTGGAAAACTCATCTGGCGGGTGTCGTTTGAATCCGGGGCGGCAAGTCCGCCATCGGGCATGGGTGGTAACTGAAGGGGTTCGCGTGGAAACCAGGCTGGCACGGCGATTCCCGTGGTAGAGTTAAACCACTGAGGGCGGAAATACTTTCCTCGGAGGGAGGCGCCGCACCATTCATGGCGACAAAGCGCAATCAGACGCGGAACCCCGTGATCCGGCTTTGGGACTGGGCCAAGAGCCAAATCGTGCAGGAAGTCCCGGAAGACATCATGATTTGCGAATTTGACTGCCGTGAGCGGCAGTGCGCCATGGGAGATTGGGCGGTTTGCGACCGGCGTCTGAACCAGGCGGCTGGAGAGGTTATGCCGGATCGCCGCTCTCATGCGCCGAAGCCGTGAGAACTTTGGTCTCCGGTCTACAGGGTGGCCAAATCGACGGCAGTCGGCCGCACGGGCCGCACCGCCACCGGCAGGGTGAACGATTGCGTGGCCACCCGCCCATCGTAGCCTTCCGCCATAATCATGTAGTGCGTGGTGTGCTGCGGAAGAATCTCCAGGCACCGGCTGAGCGCCGGATAAACGCCTTCGATGGCGGGTGAAATGCTCACCGTCCGCGCATTTTCCACGCCGTAGCACAACAACGCCCTCTGGCCCGCGGTGAGAACTCCCACGCTGGCGTAGAATGCCAGGATTCTGACGGGCGGCCGCGCCGTTCCCACCGGACGGATCCACACTTCCTCTCCGGTGCGCCGCACGGCGCTGAACAGCCAGATCGCCAGTAACATCCCGGCGATCAGCCACACGCGCGTGAAACGGAACATCATGATGCTGGCAATTAGACTCCACCGGGAAGCCAAAGGTTTCGAATCCCCCGGCAGGATGTGTTCATCACATACCATCATGTCCCTTCGGATCGTCCAGGTGGACGCCTTTACCCCCACTCCCTTCGCCGGCAATCCGGCCGCTGTTTGTGTGCTGCAGGCGCCCCAGCCCGAGCAGTGGATGAAGCACGTGGCGCGCGAAATGAACCTTTCGGAAACCGCCTTTCTGACGCCCCAGGATGGAGGATTCAACTTGCGCTGGCTAACCCCCGCGGTGGAAGTGGATCTGTGCGGCCATGCCACTCTGGCCAGCGCCCACGTTCTGTGGCAGGACGGGCATCTTCCGGAAGGCCGGCAGGCGCGCTTCCATACGCGCAGCGGGCTGCTCACTGCCGACCGCCGCGGCGATTGGATCGAAATGGATTTCCCAGTGAAACAGGCCACTGCCGCGGAGGCTCCTGCCGAACTGCTGCCCGCGCTGGGAGCGTCTGCCGCCCGTTATGTGGGCCGCAACGCCTTCGATTACCTGGTGGAAGTGGAGTCCGAAGAGGTGCTGCGGGCGCTGGCGCCGGACCACTCGACACTCCGCAGGCTGCCCGTCCGCGGCGTCATCGTCACAGCGCGCGGCGAGCACGGCGGGTTCGATTTCGTCTCGCGTTTCTTCGCCCCCGGCGCGGGCGTGGATGAGGACCCCGTCACCGGCTCGGCGCACACCGCGCTGGCGCCGTATTGGGCCAGCCTGCTGGGAAAATCCAAAATGGTGGGTTATCAGGCTTCCGCGCGCGGCGGCGTAGTGAAGGTGCGGCTGGAGGGCGATCGAGTGATCCTGGGAGGCCAGGCGGTTACCGTGATGACCGGGGAATTGCTGGCGTAAATCCGCCGCCACGGCTCAGTGGAGCCGCCCCATCTTCTCCACTGGCCAATAGGCAAACACCGCCTTGCCGTAGATATTCGCCCGCGGCACGTAACCCCACGAGCGGCTGTCGCTCGAAGAATTGCGATGGTCTCCCAGGACGAAGTAGCAGCCCTTGGGAACAACCTTCTCTTCGCCGCCCATCCATGAACTTGAGTCGCGGTATTCCTCCGGCACGTAGTCTTCCACCAGCGCCTGCCCGTTTACGAACACCTGGCCCGCATCCACCCGCACGCGGTCGCCGGGCAAGCCGATCACGCGCTTGATATATGACTTGGAGACGTCGCCGGGGAACCAGAAAACCACCGTGTCGCCCCGCTCGATCGATCCCAGTCCGAACTCGTAGCTGAACTTGGCGATGAAGATGCGCTCCTGGTCGCTGAGCGTGGGCATCATGCTGGTGCCCTCCACTTTGACCGGCTGATAGATAAAGACAATCAGCACCACCGCGATCAGCACGGAGAACGCCAGATCGCGCATCCACGCAACCGCGCCCCAGAAACGGGGCGGCGGCGCCGGACGGCGGATTTCAGGCTCTGGAACGGGGTTAGGCTCCACTCCGGGGTTGGGAATCTCGGACATCCACCTACCGCCATTATAGACGTTCCAGGTGAACCCCCGGTTGCCGCACTGTCATTTCAAGAACCGATCCATCATCGGCAAGGGTACTGCGCCTTCCTTGAGCGCAGCGTCGTGAAACGCCTCCAGTTGGAACGCCGCACCCTTTGCCTGGCGGTAGTGTTCCCGCAGGCTCAACCAGCCCTGCCATCCCACAAAATAAACCGGCAACTGGCAATTGGTGAGCTTGGCCCTTTGCAGCTTTTCAACGGCCTCTTCCTTTTCCTGAAAGGTCTGTTTCTCCATCAGGTCCAAGGCCTCCTGGTCGGTCATGCCGAGCATCTGGAGCCGCACGTCCAGGATGGTGTTGGCGATCACCCGCAATTGGTGTTTGGCGAAGGTGAGGGCCAGTTCCGGGGAGTGGTCCAGGTAACCCTCCTCCAGCATCATCTGGGTCGCATAAACCGCCCACCCCTCGATGTAGGGATTATTTCCCAGGACGCCGCGCAGCACCCGGCGCGTGGGTGGCTCTATATCGTTGGCGATTTCCATCTGCACGTAGTGGCCCGGCATGGCCTCGTGGATAGTGAGCAGCTTCAGTCCGTAGAAGTTATACTCGCGCAGTTTGGACTCGATCTGCTCCTTGGGCCAGTTGGCCGGAATGGGGGTGATCCAGTAGAAAGCGCCGAGTTGCGGCTCCAGGGCCGGCGCCGGATTGAAACCGCCCACCGAGTAGACTCCGCGCATGAACTCGGGCGTGGGAATCACCTGCAAATTCGACCGCGCCGGCAGCGTGACCAGGTGTTTCTGCTCGACGAACGCGCGGGTCTCCTGCAGGTCCTTACGTGCGTCGTCCATGTAAGTTTCGGGAGTGGCGTGCCGCGTGGCGATTTTGTCCAGCACTTCGCCGATCACCTGGTTTTTGAGCGCGTCGCCGGAAAGACCCGCGTGCTCGCGGTGTTCCGGAAACATCTGCCGGTGGAGCGGCAGCGCCAGTTGGAACATCTGCGCGCGCACCCGCTCGAGTTCCAGTTCGGCGCTGGCCAGCGCGGTGGCGGCGTCGGTCCCGGCCTCCAGCACCAGGCGGAACCGGCGCGTGTAACGGTCCTGTCCCAGGCGCCAGTCGGCATTGTTGCGGCCGGCCAGGCTGTTGCGGAGATAGTCGTCGAACTTGCGCATGGCGCCCAGGGCCGTCTGCGCCGCGCGCGTGTAGTCGGCCGCCAGTTCGGGCGGCATGGCGCTGCGAATGGTATGGTCCACCAGGTCGATGTTGCCCTGGTTTTCCTGAATCGCCACTTTGGTCCAGATATCCGGCGCGGAGGTCAGGTTCACGGCTGCCTGGTCCAGGTAGAGCGGCACCTTCTCCAGGCGCGCGATCACCTGCCGGTAGCGCACCTGTTTGGGCGCATACTCCAGGGTGAAAGGGCTGAACAGCGCGGTGCCGAGCGTTTCCACGTACATCGTGGGATTGTGCAGTTGCGGATGAAGCTCGTTGAAATCCATGAGCGCCAGGGAGCACTGGTCGCGCAGCATAGACAGGTCGGCCTGGTCCTCGGCGGAGAGTTTATTCCGGTCCAGCGCGTCCAGGCGCCTGAGGAAGTCCTCGTAGAAATGCTTCTGCCGGTCGATGCTCTGGGTGCCCATGTCGTCCAGCAGGCTGTCCAGGTTCTGCCCCTGGTATTGGTGCAGCCCCACGCTGGTGGCCAGCGAGGGCGAAAAGGCCAGCGTGGTGTCGATGAATTCCTGGGAGAGCTGCGCAAAGCGTTCGGAGGGACTTTGACAGCCCACCACCAGAATGGCCAGCCCGGCCAATCCGGCAATCAGCGCGAATTTCAGCATCGATTGCAATTGTACAGCGCCATCCGGCTACGGAAGGCGCGGGCTGCCATCGCGCGATCGCCCGATGCCGCTGGTACGCCGCCACTTATAATAAGTCCATGTGCGGAATTGTGGGCTACATCGGGCGGCACCGGGCCGTTCCGATTATTCTGGAAGGTCTCAAGCGCCTGGAATACCGGGGATACGACTCGGCCGGACTGGCGGTCTACTACGATGGGGAACTGGGGGTGCGGCGGGCCAAGGGCAAGCTGCGCAACCTGGAAGAGGCCATACGGATGAACCCGGTGGAGGGCACATTCGGTATCGGCCACACCCGCTGGGCCACCCATGGAAGGCCTACTGAAGAGAACGCCCATCCCCACCGCGACTGTCGCGGCGACGTGGTGGTGGTGCACAACGGAATTGTCGAAAACTACCTCCCGCTCAAGCAGCGTCTCCAGGCCGAAGGCCACGAGTTCAAGACCGAGACCGATACCGAGGTAATCGCGCACCTGGTGGAGGCGCACTTCAAGGGCAACCTGGAGGAGGCCGTGCGCGCCGCCGTGGGCGAACTCGCCGGCGTCTTTGCGCTCGCCGTCATCGCCCGCACCGACCCCAACAAAATTGTGGCCGCGCGCTCCGGCCCGCCGGTGGTGATCGGCATCGGCGACGACGAGTACTTCGTGGCCTCGGATGTGCCGGCCATCCTCACTCACACCCAGGACATGTTTTTCCTGGCCGATGGGGACATGGCCATTCTGACTCCCGAAGGCGTCCGGCTGAGCGATTTTTCGGGGCGCCCGGTGACCCGCCAGGTTTCGCACATCCTGTGGAATCCCATCGAAGCGGAAAAGGGCGGCTACCAGCACTTCATGCTCAAGGAGATTTACGAGCAGCCGCGGGCCGTCCGCGACACCACCCTCGGACGCGTGGGGCAGGAGACCGGCCGAATCTTCCTGGACGAGGTGGATATCGCGCCCGCCGAGTTTACGCGCTTCCGCCAGTTGCGCATCATCGCCTGCGGCACCAGTTGGCACGCCGCCCTGGCCGGCAAGTTCATGATCGAAAAACTGGCCCGCATTCCGGTGGAGGTGGATTACGGCAGCGAGTTCCGCTACCGCGACCCGATCGTCAGCGAGGACACCCTCACGGTAGTGATTTCGCAATCCGGTGAAACCGCCGACACCCTGGCAGCGCAGCGCGAGGCCAAGCAGCGCGGCTCGAAAACCCTGGCTATCTGCAACGTGGTTGGATCGATGATCACGCGCGAAGCCGCCGGGGCCATCTATACCCACGCCGGCCCGGAAATCGGAGTGGCCTCCACCAAGGCCTTCACCTGCCAGTTGACGGCGCTGTTCTTGCTGGCCGTGTACCTGGGCCAGGTTCGCAAGCGTCTCGAGGGGCCCTCCTCGCGCTGCCTGGTGCAGGAGCTTTTGCGCCTTCCCCATAAGCTGGAGACGGTGCTTTCGAACGACGCCGGTTACGAAACCCTGGCGCGCGCGCTCTCGCACAGCAAGGACGCCTTGTACCTGGGGCGCGGAGTGCATTTCCCGATCGCCCTGGAAGGCGCCCTCAAGCTGAAAGAGGTTTCTTACATCCACGCCGAAGGCTACCCGGCCGGCGAGATGAAGCACGGGCCCAACGCCTTGATCGACGAAAATCTCCCCGTGGTGGTGCTGGCCACGCGCGACCCGTCGAGCGACGAGAGCCGCGTGCTGTACGAGAAGACCCTCTCGAATATTCAGGAAGTGAAAGCCCGCGACGGCGTGGTGGTGGCGGTGATCACGCAGGGGGATGAACTGGTGAAAAAGTCGGCCGACTACACCATCGAAATCCCGCCCACCGGCGAGTTGCTGGCGCCGATTCTTGAAATAGTCCCCTTGCAACTGCTGGCCTACCACATCGCCGTGCGGCGCGGCTGCGACGTGGATCAGCCGCGCAACCTGGCCAAGAGCGTAACCGTTGAGTAACCCCGAGGAACCGGCCGGCCTCGCCCAGCGCACCCACCGGCTGCGCGTCTCCACCCGCGGGAAAGGCCTCTACGAAATCACCGCGCCCATCGCCGAATGGCTGAGCGGCACGGGCCTGCGCGAAGGACTGCTGACCGTCTTCATCCAGCACACCTCCGCCTCGCTGACCATCCAGGAGAATGCCGACCCGGATGTCATTCACGACCTGAACACTTTCTTCGACCGCCTGGTGGCCGAGGACCCGCGCCTCTACCGCCATACCGTGGAAGGCGCCGACGACATGCCCGCGCACATCCGCAGCGCCCTCACCCCCACGCAGCTTTCCATCCCCGTGTCCGCGGGACGCCTGGCCCTGGGCACCTGGCAGGGGGTGTACGTCTTCGAGCACCGCTCGGTGCCGCATCAGCGCAGCGTGCTGCTGCATCTGCTGGGGGAGCCTTA
>JASHSS010000682.1 GCA_030038565.1 Bryobacteraceae bacterium | reverse complement strand
GCTTCGTATACAACGTGTATGGTAGCCGTGATTATGGCATTTTCGCAGGTCGCGGAATCGGAGCCCCGATCCATCGCACGCGCCTTGAGACGCAAAGACCCGGAGTTCATCGACCGGCTCGTGGCGCAATACCACTATCGTCTGCTTCGATACCTGGTGTACTTAACGTCCCGGCGGGAACAAGCCGAGGATCTTGTCCAGGAAGCCTGGATGCGCGTGCTGGAACGCGCCGGACAGTACAACGGCCGTTCCCGTTTTGAGCCTTGGCTGTTCTCCATCGCTCGCAATCTGGCGATTGACGATCTCCGCCGCCGGCAAAAGGCCGGTCTGAACCCGGCCAACGCGCCGGCTTCCGATGCCGTCCTGGAAACCGCTGCACCGGACCTCCATTCACCCTTCGTCGCCGCGGCAAAGAGCGAGGATGCCGCGCGAATCGCGGTCGCGCTGGAGGCGCTTCAGCCAATCTACCGTGAAGCCCTCCTGCTGCGGTTCCAGGAGGACCTTTCGCTGGAAGAGATCGCCCGAGTGGCGGGCGCCCCGATTTCTACGATTTCATCCAGAATTCATCGCGGCCTCGCGATCCTGCGATCCCATCTCGAAGGAGGCGCCGATGCAAGCTGACCTTCACGAGAGGGCCCGTCTGCTGCTGGACCGGGCGGTGGTGGAGGGTGTCTCCCCCGATGAGCAGCGCTGGCTCGCGAATCACCTCTCGCAGTGCGCCGAATGCAGCCGGTACGCCGAACTGTCTCCGCGCACCATCCGCGCACTCGATTCCTTCGCCTTCGATCTGGATCCGGCGGCGGCATTTCGCGTTCAAACGGCGATCCGCGTCCGGGCTGGTCGGATGGCTTCTCGTGGCCGGGATTCTTCTATCGGAATTCTGGCCGCGGCCTTTCTGACGATTGCCGGTTCCATTGCCATGTGGGAACCCGCCGCGTGGCTGGCGATCCGATGGAATTGGCCCGCTCCCGCCTGGCAGATAGGGTTCGCCATATTATGGCTGCTACCCTCGCTTATCCTCGACGTCTTGCTTCTCTTTCGAGGGAAGTGGATCGCCGATGATTCCGGCAATCAAGGAGAAACGGTATGACAGGGCGGAGAGGACTCGGACTGATTCCCGCGGGGGCGAAGGTGCTTGCCACCGTCGTAGGCCTGGCCATCGTGACTGCCTTCTACTGGTTCTTCGACGGCCACAACACCGTCGGATTAGGGACTGCTCTGGGCGTCGGGATGGGTGCCATTGTGGCCGCTTTCATCCTCTTCGCCGGCTACGTTTACCGAGACGCCTCCCGGCGTGGTATGCCTCCGATCGCGTGGACGGCACTGGCGCTTCTGGTGCCCAATGGCCTTGGTTTCGTGCTCTACTTCGTGCTGCGAAAGCCGATCGTACACCCCTGTCCCAAGTGTGGACATGGAGTGGCGTCCGATGCCGCCTTTTGCCCGAGATGCGGCCAATCGCAAGTGGCTGCTGACGTTCGAGACTCATGGAAAGTATCGTGACGGGACCAACACGCCGCGCCGGCCCTCGGCGCCATCTGGCGCTATAATAGACGACAGATGTCACACGAACTTGAGGCCGTGGTCGCGGAACTGGGCGGCGAGAAGGTACTGGGGCGCACCCTGCGGACCGAGAGCGACCTTCGATCTGCGATTCGCGAGGGCTTTCCCCAGAATGTCGTCGGAAGCGTCATGAATTCCGCTGGTTTGACTCTGAAGGAACTCTCGACGACGCTGGATCTTTCGGTGCGCAGCCTGCAGCGCCGCCGCCAACAGGGCCGCCTGGCGCGTTACGAATCCGACCGCCTGTATCGCCTGGCGCGCATCGTGGCGCTCGCCAAGGAGTACATCGGCGACGCGGCAGCCGCCGCCAGGTGGCTGAAACGGCCCAACCGGGCGCTCGGCGGCAACGTCCCGCTCGAAATGATCGACACCGAACCGGGCGCTCGAGCGGTCGAGAATGTCCTCGGCAGGATCGCGTTCGGCGGAGTGAGTTGACGCGGGTCTACCGGATCGTTCGGAAGCCTTATTCAAAGACGCCCCTCGATGGCGAGGGGTCGTTTCGGTTCGTTGGGCGCTGGTCGAGTCCGGGGACGCGCATCGCTTACACCGCCGAACACCTATCGCTCGCAATGATCGAGTACTTCGTTCACATCGAAGCCCACGATCCTCCCAAAGACCTCGTGGTGGTCACCGCCAACATACCCGATCATGTCTCCCGCATGGTTCTGAAGCCACACCAACTGCCTTCCAACTGGCGCCAGGTGCCTGCTCCTCCGCGTCTCGCCGGAATTGGGGATTCCTTCGCCGCCGAGGGCAAGGCGGCTATCCTGGTGCTCCCTTCAGCGCTGGTCCCATCCGAGTCTGACTGGCTGATCAACCCTCTTCACCCGGATTTCGCGGAGATCACGGCACACGCGGATCCGTTTCAGTACGATGCGCGTTTCTTCGCCTGACACGCCAGCCTCGATGGCCGTCTCTCCGCGCAGCCCGTCAGAGCCGGGAACCGCCACCGGCGGTGGGGCAAGGCGATTCGCCTGCCCAGGAGCGGTCAAAAAGGCTGCTAGCGAATGGGCGCGTCTCGCGCGCCTTCAACGGCACCCATGGGCCTGCCGCCCGCTGAAACGGATGATGACGCCACCGGCGGTGGGGCAGGCGATTCGCCTGCCCAGGACCGGCCATACGGTCCCCACACTAAATCCTCAGCGAATTGGCGCGGCGGGCGCGTTTTCAGGGGAGCGCTCCTGCCTCTCGGGCACTCCGGTGTAGCCCCCGCCACAAACCCTGCGGAGGCTCCCCGCCCGCTTCACCCGCCCAGCGTCAGCCGCACCGGGTTGGAGGCCGTTCCATCGGCGGTCACCACCACGTTCACCTCGCCGCTCCCGGCCAAAGCCGGTGGAATCGCGATGTTCACCTGGTCGAGACCCGGATAGGTATTCTGCGGGCCGGCATAACTCACCGGAACGCTCATGCCGCCCACGGTGCACGTAACCGTTGCCGCGCCGCGAATCCCGGTGGCGTACAGGCTCACGTACACGGTGGATTGATTGTCGATCGCAATCGGCACGCTGACGCACGTCCCGCTGCTGCAATCGAAGGTCGCCACTGAGGTTTGGCTGGTCTGGCCGTTGGGGACGCGCACCGCCAGCGCGGCCGCCGTTCCGGAGGCGCTCAGCGCGAACAGGCCCGGCGATGTCGCGCCTACCATCACCGTGCCGCTCACCGCGCCGATCTTAACCGTGGCGGCGCCGGTCGCGACCCCCGCGGGAACCAGAAAATTCACCTGCGATGGTCCGGCGTACGTCAGCGCCAATGGCTCGGTCGCCCCGGCCACGTCGGTAAGGGTGGCCGTTACCCCGGCAAGACCCGTCACCGGCGCCGCCGGCGTGTCCGCCACCATCCCCAGCGCCTGCCCATACGCCGAGGCCAGGCTGCCCGGAGCGATCGCCGCCTGCCCTCCCGCGGCATTTTCCACCGCCAGCGCGCCGTTCCCGAAACTCACCAGCAGCGCGCTTCCCGAAGGCACCGCCGCGCTGTAGGCGCCGTTCGCGAGCGCCGCGCTTTGGAGTTGCATCGGCGCCCAACTGCCGTCCACCGCCACCGCCGCTCCGCCCAGCGTGACGCCGCTGGTCGCGTCCAGCGTCGCCGCCGTCAGGGTCATCGCCAAGGCCGTCGAATAGGATCCTCCCGGATTAATCGTCACCGCGGCGTTCTGCGTCAGGTCTTTGTTAATCACCACCACCCGCAGGGTTCCGTCTTCATCGAGCGCGCCGTAAGCCGTCACGTTGGCGCCGTTCGTGGTGACGTTGAGCGGCGCCAGGCGCCCCCGCGCCGCGGCCCGGAACATGAGCAAGGCGTAGTACAACGGGCGCCCGCTCACCGTGGATCCCGACACCGCGATGGGCGTATAAGTGCCCGTTCCTCCGCCGTGGAAGTTCACCCCGGTCGAACTCCGGTTGGCCAGCGTGAACATGTAGTCCACCGCCCACAGCGCCGAAGCGAACACATCGCTTACCCCCGCCTGCCCGCCGTCGTAGCAGGAGTTGGTCTCGGACATACGCCAGGGCAGGCTCTGCCCTGCCGCGATCTGCTGGAGCTCCGAGCCATCGTTGTCTTCGGTCGTGCGGATGGCGCTGCTGAGCAGGTTTGGAATCGAGGCGGCGTTAGAAGCGCTGGGATTGGCGGACGCAGGCGCCAGCGGGTATAGATGCTGCGTGAGCAATATAATCCGGGAGCCTTCTTGCTGGGCGAACGTGCTGGTCCAGGTGGTGATGGATCCCGCCGCCGCCGGACCGGTGAGCAGCGCGGCGGGAGTTTGGTTCTGAATGGCGTTGGCGTAAGTCTGCCACTCGGCCAGATAATCGCTTTCCGTGTAGCTGGTCGGCCGCAGGCCATTGCTGTGGTACAGGTCCGGCTCGTTGCCGATTTCCAGGCCCACCAGAACATCGGAGGCCGTCTGATAAACGTAAGCCGCTTCGTCGGCATCCGTGGTGGGATTTCCGTTGCCCAGGTTCACCGACCACAGCACCCGCCAGCCCACCGCGCGCGCCAGGGCGAAAACCGGATCCACATCGCTCGATGTGAGCACGCTCGATGGCGTGGACGAGGTTCGCTGTCCCCGCATCCAGCCGGTCAGCTTGTCCACCGAATTTCCCCCGAACCTCATCACCCCCGGCCCGATCTGCGACAGCATTTCCCGAAATACCGCGTTGGTCGCCGGGAAGCCGGTGGCGGAAGTTAGCGAGCCGGTCTCGAAGCTCAATCCAATGAAGTTGTTGGGGATGGCGGCGCCCGGAGCCTCGGGGTGCGCGGTAATGCCGACGGCCGTCTGCGCCCAGGCGGGGACGGCCGCCAGCGCGCAGATTACAGCCAGGCCCTGCATACATCCAAGTTAACCCGCGAGATCCTGAATCGACGCGCCCCCCCGTGACCGGCCGCCTCCGATCCCGTGAACCTCCTTACGGAATCCGCACCACCGTGTAGTTCGCCAGGGTCACGGAATCCCCCACCGCCGTTACCTCGGCTTGAAAATCGATCAGCAGTCCCGCCGTATAAGCGTCCGTGGAAGTCACTACCCCGGCGGCAAACGGCAGCAGCGCGCCCCAGGAACTGAACCCCAGTTGCGCTCCGGTCGGCACAATCGACGCATCGGCGTGCGCCGTCACCACTGTATCGCCGGCCGCGGCATTCCGATCGAGGACCGTGGTGCCGCCCCACGCCAGCGCCACGCTGAATCCGTTGGCCGCCCCTCCGTGAAGGCTGTCGAAGCGAATCTCCACCCGGTCGCCAGGCAGCAATAGCCCGGCCGGAATCAGGCACGATCCCATGCTGCTCAGGTTTTGCGTGGTAACGGTGTTGCCCGTCCCGCTGCACAGCACCTGCGGATTGGGAAAGCTCTGCACCGCCGGCCCGCTCCCGTTGCCCCCCAGACGGTAGCTGGCCAGCAGCGTATCGCCTGGCTGCGGCGTGGAAGCCGGCAGGAACTGCACCGAATTGTTATTCAGCGTGAAATCCAGGCCGGCTTTCTGCAGCATACCGTTGCGGTAGAACACCAGGCTGCCCGGGGGATTGGGCGCGGCGGAAAGCGCGAAGGTGGTATTCGAGCCGTCCACGATACCGGTGATGGTGTCGCCATCCACGAACGAAGGCGCCTGGTTGCCGCAGGGCCCCGTAGAGCCATCCACGTGGACGCAGTCGCTGGCGTTGCCGCTCACCGAATCCAGGAGCCCCGAGGCATCCACCACCGCCACCGCTCCCGGAGCGAAGGCCGGGCCTTTCACCGGGCGCGCCCCCAGATCCGATACCAGCCCCGTAACGTCGGATTCCGTGATCGTGCCCGTGCCCGTCCCCGTCCCCGTGCCGCTGGTGCTGCCGCCGGAGGCCGCCGTGCCGATGCGCACCTGGCTCACATAAAGCGGCGTCGAACTGGGGGGCACGGCCCATTGCTCCTGGAATTGCACCTGGCCGTTGCTGTTATAAGTCACCGAATAATACCCCGCCGGATTGGCGTTGGTGCTGGGAACCAGCCGCACCAGTAAGTTCCCGTCCACCACCATGACATTCATGGACTGGGTGATGATATTGGAATTGTCCGCGGCCTGGAAGCTGGTCCAGGAGATCGTCAGGCTGCCGTTGAACCGCGTTCCGTTAGCCATGTAAAGCACATCCTGTATGGTGGTCAGCGCGGGCGCGGCCACAGCCAACCTGGCCAGCAAAGCTGCCGCAAATAGCAAACGTTGGATCATCGTACCTCCGAAATGGAAAAAGACTCCGCGCCCGAACGGGCCGGGAGAAAGCGGGGAACCCTCCTGCCGACTCCAGTTTATCGGCGCCACCGCGCGCAGCCCGCCGCCCCGGTCCGCGCGCCATCCGCCAATCCACTCAAAATGGAGCGATTACCGCCCGGCCGGAATTTGGCGAATTTTGTGAACGAGGATTGCCGCGCCGGAGAAGGCGATGCACCGGTCCAGCCCGCGCTCCGCGAAGCTGGGCCTTCGGGGACCGCCGCTGCCGCCCCCTCCGCGGTCCGCCCCCCGCCGGACCCTGTGGCCGCGTCTGCCCTGCCCGTTGACAGCATAACGGGCCCCTGTCGCCGCCCCCCCCGCGCTTCACCTGCCATCGGACCCTGTGGCCGTGCCTGCCCTGTTCGCGCTCAGCAAAACGGCGCATGTCGCCGGCCCGTCCGCGCACCACCTCCAATCCACTCAAAATGGAGGGCTCAAAGTGGAGGCCCGGGCCGTTTCACGTGAAACATTGTTTGCCGCCGCGGCTATTCCGGCGGGTTGACCAGCGGATCGCCTATGGGAATCTCGAAGTAAAGCAGTTCCTTCCCCGTAGCGGCTTCGGTGATGCCGCTCAGGTAGAGCGTGGATCCCCGCTCCAATCCCGTTTGAAAGTACAGAAAGCCGCTCGCCGGATTGCCCGCCGGCAGCATC
>JASHSS010000681.1 GCA_030038565.1 Bryobacteraceae bacterium | reverse complement strand
CGCCGCAAATTTCTGGGCGCCGGGCTAGTGGCGGCGGCGGGCGGAGCGGCGTCCTGCACCGCCAGGGGCGAGCCGTCCCCATGGCGGTTTTTCACTGCCGCGGAAGGGCGCACGGTAGAGGCGATCTGTGAACAACTTATCCCCGCAGACCGCGACCCGGGAGCCCGTCAAGCCCAGGTGGCGAACTACATCGACCTGCAACTGATGCGCAGTTTTAAGAAGCACCAGCGGGCCTACCGGCAAGGCATCGCCGCCACCGATGCGGCCGCCCGCAAGCGGTTCGGCAACCCTTTCGTAGAACTGGCGGTGGAACAACAGGCCGCCGTGCTGGGGGACATGGAGCAGAACGCCCGGCCCTTCTTCGACCTGATCCTCACCCACGCGCGCCAGGGCTTCTACGGCGACCCCCGGCACGGCGGCAACCGCAACATGGTGAGCTGGAAGATGCTGGGCCTGCCTTTTCCGCCGGTGCGCGGGCGCCAGCACCACGAAGCGCCCGGAACGGAATGATCCCATGGCATTCGATCGCGTGGATGCGGTAATTGTGGGAGCCGGCGCGGGCGGAGGCGTGGCCGCCAAGGAATTGGCCACGGCCGGCTTCCGCGTGGCGCTGTTGGAGCGCGGCCAATGGTATTCGGCCTTCGATTGCCGCAAGGACGACCTGCGCAACCAGCGCACCGCGGCCTTGGGGAATGCCTTCGGTCCCGACGAGGAGCGCAACCCTCGCGTCCTGGTGGACCCCGGGGGAGAGCAGGTCCTCAGCCCCAGCGATTCGGGCTACAGCAATAACGCCGCCTGCGTGGGCGGCGGAACCTTCAGCTACGGCGCCATGGCGTGGCGCTACATGGCCCAGGATTTCCGCATGCGCTCCACTTATGGCGCGGTGGAAGGCAGCACCCTCGAAGACTGGCCCATCGCCTACGGCGACCTGGAACCGTACTACGAAAAAGCCGAATGGGAGTTGGGCGTTTCGGGCGACGATTCCGGCAATCCGTTCAAGGCCCCGCGCCGCAAACCGCTGCCCATGCCGCCGCTGCCGCCCAACCGCGAGTACCAAATCCTGCGCCCCGCGGCTCAGCGCCTGGGACTGCACCCCTTCGATATCCCCATGCTGCGCAACTCGGCGCCGTACAACGGCCGCCGGTCGTGCATGCGTTGCCGCTGGTGCGTAGGGTTCGCCTGCGAGGTGAACGCGCGCACCGGCACGCACAACACGGTGATTCCGGCGGCGCTCGCCACCGGGCTGTGCGACCTGCGGACCGGATCCATGGTGAAGGAGATCCTGCTCGACGATGGCGGGCGCGCCACGGGCGTGGTCTACTTCGATGCGGAAGGACGGCGCCAGGAGCAGCCCGCCGAAATGGTGATCGTATCGGCGGGCGCAGTGGAATCCGCGCGGCTGCTGCTCAACAGCCGGCACCGGCTCTTTCGCGACGGGCTGGGCAATCGCAACGGCTGGGTGGGACGGAACCTGCAAGGCCATACTTACCCCGCGGCCGTAGGGCTGTTCGCGGCGGAGACCTACGACGACCTCGGTCCCGGCGCATCCATTGCCATCTGCGATTACAACCACGGCAATCCCGGCCTCGCGGGCGGCGCCATGCTGGCCAACGAATTCATCCGGCTGCCTTACCAGTTTATGACTCAGACCCCGCCGTTCGTGCCCCGCTGGGGCGCGCGGCACAAGGAATTTGTGCGCAGCGCTTACAAGCGCACGGTGGTGGTGATGGGCCCGGTGCAGGAGATGCCGCTGTTCGACGCGCGCGTCCAACTCGACCCCAAGGTGAAGGACTACTGGGGCATCCCCGTGGCGCGTCTCTCCGGCGGCAAGCACCCTCACACCACCGAGGTCGCCCGCTTTATCGCCGGCAAGGCCACAGCCTGGCTGAAGGAAGCCGGCGCGGTCCAGGTGTGGCAGCGGATTCCCGCGGCTGTGCTCAGCGGCGGACAGCACCAGGCCGGCACCTGCCGCATGGGCGACGACCCCAAAACATCCGTGGTGGACCGCCACGGTCGTCTGCACGACGTGGATAACGTTTACGTCATGGACGCCAGCGTGCACGTCACCAACGGCGGGTTCAACCCGGCACTCACTATCCTGGCGAATAGCTACCGCGCGTCGGCCGCGCTGGTCCAGGATTGGCGTGGAAGGCGGGGGCGCGCGTGAAAAAGATTCTGGCGAGCCTGGCGCTGATGATTGCCGCGGGGGCAGCGATGGCGCCGGTCACCACTTTCTATTTCGAATCCGGCGGCGGACGCCGGTGCGCCAGTTGCCACGAGATGCAGCCGTTCTACGATCCGTGGCGCTCCTCCAGCCATCGCCAGATCGGCTGCGAAAAATGCCACGGCAGCGCCTTGACCCTGGATGCGTCGTTTCACATGAATAACGCCAAACGCGCCTGGAACCACCTGCAAGGCCAGACGCCCGAGGAAATCCGCTTCGGCCAGAAGGCCGCCGAAGAGGCCGCCGAAGCCTGCGCCGAATGCCATCGGCAGGAGGCCGCATCCTGGAGAGCCGGGCCGCACAGCGCCACTTACAACCGCATCTTCCTCGACCGCAAGCACAATGCCGCGAACTTACTCATTGACGATTGCCTGCGGTGCCACGGCATGCATTACGAAGGCGGCATCCGCGGCGTGGTGACCCCTATCGACCGCGCCGGCCCATGGCGGCTGGCTTCTCCTGAACTGGCCGACATGCCCTCCATGCCGTGTCTGAGCTGCCACCAGATCCACCGCGAGGGGCCGTTGCTGCAGAAAACCGGCGCGGACGGCCGCGTGGCCGGTCCGAAACAGGAAATCGCGCGCCCCTCCCTGGCATTCTATGACCGGCGCACCCGCCGCCATGTGCCGGTGGACGACTTGCCGCTGCCGGCCATGCTGGAAGGCCCCCGGCCGCTGAAGATGAGCCGCGACCAGCGGCAGGCGCTGTGCTACCAGTGCCATGCGCCGGTGGCCACCATGCAAGCCGCCAGCGGCGACGACCGCACCGCCATTCGCGTGCACGAAGGAATCGGTTGCCTGGTGTGCCACGCGGGTCACGGAGAGCAGACGCGCGCATCCTGCTCGGGCTGCCATCCCAAGATGTCCAACTGCGGCCTGGATGTCGAGACGATGGACACCACGTTCCGGTCCGCGGACAGCAAACATGATATCCACCGGGTGAAGTGCGGGGACTGCCACGTGAAGGGTGTTCCCAGGAAGAAGGAAGCCGCTGCTTCGGCGGCTTCGGGCTTCGGCGCCCGTTAGTGGCGATCACCTTCTTTGAACAAGAAAGGAAGGAACCGCCCGGCTTCCTGCGGAGCGAACCCTTTGTGCACCACGAATGTCCTGGGGTGCGGCGATCGTCCCCCAAATTGGCATGGAACCTCGACATCACCGAATTCGCGGGGTGAAGAGTGAATTCCGTGTTACCAGACGCATTTGACGGCCCACACTAGGTCTTCGACAGCGTGATTTAGTTCTTCCGCTTGGTGGGGCACGGTCGAAAACCTGCGCCGGTTTTTCACCCCTCTGGGTGGCGCGCCGCGCCATGACGACAGGCCTTCAGCCTGCCCTGGACAGGCTGAAGGCCTGTCCCACCAATGCCTCACGCATCATGGTGTGACAGGCGCGTCTTCAGGGAAGCGAATCATGCGGTCGGGGACCTCGAAGACGCGGGCATCTGCTCCACGGAGTTGAATATTGTCCTTCAGGCACTCACAGGCGGTGGACTGGGTTCGAATGCAAAGACGCGCCATTCGCGGCGTTCGCGATCAAAGAAAACTGTCGCCGGCCCAATCTTGCGCTAAGCAATGTCGCGGTACAGCGTAGGCGGGTTAGGGCGCGCGGTAACGGGTCAGCC